>NZ_JBDGJH010000024.1:0-113581 GCF_057656995.1 Mycobacterium sp. Soil_C_30
GGCTCGGCCGGCGCCGGGACGGGAGCCAGCGGAGCCGGGGCGTCGAGCGACCACTGCTGGGGCGCGGCAGCCGGATCGGCGAACGTCCAGTCGGCGGCCGGGTCGGCAGCGGGGGCGGCCGGGGCCGGAACCGCGAGTGAGGCGTCGACGACCACGGCCGGATCAACCGGGGGCGCCGGTGGGGGCGGCGGCAGCAGCGGGGCCGGCGGCAGGGTCTCAGGAGCCGGGGTGAAGGCGACCGGGACCACGCCGGGAGCGGGGGGCAGCACCTCAGGGGCCGGCGGGGCCGGCGGCGGCGGAGGAGGAAGCGGAGCAGCGGGCAGCGGCACGCCGTTGAGGCCGGCCGCATCCAGCGGGGCGTTCAGCGGTGCGGGATCGGCCACGACGTTGCGAGGAGTGGCACCGGAGAGTCCGCGGCCACACACCGGCCAGGCACCCTTGCCCTGGCTGGCCAGCACGCGCTCGGCGACGGCGATCTGCTCTTCTTTGGTGGCCAGGTGAGCCGACGGGGCGAATTCGCCGCCGCCGTGACCCGACCACGTGCTGGGGGCGAACTGCAGGCCACCCTGGTAGCCGTTGCCGGTGTTGATGGCCCAGTTGCCGCCGGATTCGCAGCTGGCCACGGTGTCCCACTCGCTGTCGGGAGCGGCGTTGGCCTGACCGGCGAGAGCGAGACTGCCTCCGCCGATCACTGCGCCCGTGAAGGCGACCTTCGCGACTGTTGTGGCCGATGTAGTGGGCTTACGATGCCGTCCACTCATAGGTCGGTGTTGTCCTCTCTGTGGCGCCTGCGAGGTCAGCTGTCGGGTTCGGGCTGGAGAGGTTGCCCGGCCGGCTGCAGCTGCTTCCAGCTGCCGTCGGCTTCACCCCAAGGAACCGCGGGGCGGTTCCATGTCGATCTCCGTGGGTACATCTCGGTGGACCGGGTGGGTCCCCCGCCTCCATCCATCTGTTTGTCGGACCCCGCCTACATGGATGGAGCTAGGCGCTGCAGGCGGGATGGGCCTGCCGCTGGGTAGATCTCGGCTGGCCTGGGAGTGAACGGTAATGCCTTCAAACCGACGCGTCACCTCGGCTCTGTCCTGGCGTTTCGGCGCTCGGCAAATCTTAAAAGGGCTCTAAAAGACCACTACGGGAAGACGTTTTCCCAGGTCCGATGGGCCGGCTATTCCCTCGTAGCCAGCTTGTTATCGAATCGTGATGTGATGTAAATCACGGCTATCCACCGGCGAACGGGGGTAAGACGTCGACTGTCTGTCCCGATTCGATCACGGTCTGGGTGTCGCGGATTGCGATGCTGTCACAAAGGAATGAACACCGCTGCAGCACCCGGTCCAGTTGTGGATCACGACGGCTCAGTCCGGCAATCAGGTCGGACACCGTCGTGCCCGCAGGCACGGTCACCTTCTCTTCGTCGACACCCGCCGCAGCCTTGGCGGCGGCGAAGTAGCGCACCACGAACGTGATGTCGGTGCCGGAACCCTCAGCCACCGATGGAACTCATCGGACGTGCCGGCTGGACGAAATCAGGGTCGTTGATGCCATGCCCGGCCGCCTTGCTCCACATCGCCGCGCGCCAGGCCTGCTCGACTGCCGCGTCGTCGGCCCCGCTGCGCAGCAGCACACGCAGGTCGGTCTCGGAGGTGGCGAACAAGCAGTTACGCACCTGACCGTCCGCGGTGAGGCGGGTGCGGTCGCAGGCGGCGCAGAACGCCTCCGAGACCGAGGCGATCACCCCGACGGTGGCAGGCCCGCCATCGACGCGCCACAGCGCCGCGGGCGCAGAGCCGCGCGGGCGTGGGTCGGGGGTGAGCGTGAAGTGGCGCGACAGGATGGTCCGGATGTCCTCGGCGGTCAACACCTCGCCCCGACGCCACTGGTGCCCGGCGTCCAGTGGCATCTGCTCGATGACCCGGAGTTGATAGTCCTGCGCCAGGCAGAACTCCAGCAGCGCCACCACATCGTCACGACCGGTCGCCGGGTCGAGTACCGCGTTGACCTTGATCGGGCCGAGCCCCGCCCGCTTGGCCGCCGCCAGCCCGTCGATCACGTCGGTGAGCCGGTTGCGGCGGGTGATGGCCGCGAAGTGGGCGGCATCGACCGTGTCCAGGGACACGTTCACGCGGTTGAGTCCGGCCTTGGCCAGGCTGTCGGCACGCCGCGCCAAGCCGACCCCGTTGGTGGTGATCGCCATCTCGGGCCGGGGGGACAACGCGGCCGTCGCGGCCACGACGTCCTCGAGGTGCGGAACCAGGAGCGGCTCACCGCCGGTGAATCGCACGGTGGTGATGCCCAAGCGCGTCACCGCGATACGCAACAGCCGAACCAGTTCGTCGGGGCTCAACATCTGCGTGCGCGGCATCCACTCCAGGCCCTCGGCGGGCATGCAGTAGGTGCAGCGCAGGTTGCACCGATCGGTCAGCGAGACCCGCAGATCGGTGGCCACCCTGCCGAACGTGTCGATCAACGGGCCGTCGGCCGGAGCGGCGGGCAGTGCCCGCTGCACCTGGGGGAGGCCCAGCGAGGTGACGGTCACAGAGCCGCTCCCACGCGGCGGACGTCGTCCACCGGAACGATTTCTTTGCCCAGCGGCATCAACGACACCGGGATCAGCTTCAGGTTCGCGATCGCCAGCGGGATGCCGATGATCGTGACGGCCATGGCGACCGCGCTGACGATATGACCGATCGCCAGCCACACTCCGGCGACGATCACCCAGATGACATTGCCGATCAGGGCTCCGGACCCGGCGCCCGGCTTGTCGACGATGGTCCGGCCGAACGGCCACAGTGCATATGCCGCGATCCGCAGTGACGCGAATCCGAACGGAATGGTGATGATCAGGACAAAGCAGATCAACGCGGCCAACAGGTAGCCCAATGCCAACCAGAGGCCGCCGAAGATCAGCCAGATGACGTTCAATATCAGGCGCATCGCTCCTCCAGGGGTACCGCCAGCCTACCGAGTAACGCGGATGCTGGCCGGGGTGCCAGCCGAGTAGGATCAGCGTCATTGCGTCCTGCGCAGGCGGGACGCTTACTTATGTTGCCAAGACTCTGTCAGACAAGCAGGTGAGACCAGTGCCGACCGGCAAGGTGAAGTGGTACGACGCCGAGAAGGGCTTCGGCTTCCTCTCTCAGGAAGAAGGAGAGGACGTCTACGTCCGGTCCTCGGCGCTGCCCGCAGGCGTGGAAGGTCTCAAGGCCGGTCAGAAGGTCGAGTTCGGTGTGGCCGCCGGCCGGCGTGGGCCGCAGGCGCTGCAGGTCAAGCTGCTCGATCCGCCGCCCAGCCTGTCGCGCACCCGGCGTGAGGCTGCCGGCCCCGCCGAGCACAAGCACACCCCCGACGAACTGCACGGCATGGTCAACGACTTGATCACCCTGCTCGAAGGCACGGTTCAGCCCGAACTGCGCAAGGGCAAATACCCCGACCGCAAGGTGGCGCGCCGGGTCTCCGAGGTGGTCAAGGCCGTCGCGCGCGAACTCGACGCGTAAACGCACGCCCGGTCGGGCAATCTAGCCGCATGGCTTACGTCGCCCAGGGCTCGGAGTTCAACCGGGACACCAACTACATCACCACCCGCATCACCGCCGACGGTCGTGACGGGTATCCCGTGGAGCCCGGGCGTTACCGGCTGATCGTGGCGCGGGCATGCCCATGGGCCAACCGGATGATCATCGTGCGCCGGCTGCTGGGCCTGGAGGACGTGCTGTCGATCGGTTTCTGCGGGCCGACGCACGACGAACGCAGCTGGACGTTCGACCTGGACCCCGGCGGCGTGGACCCGGTGCTGAAGATCCCGCGGCTGCAGGACGCGTACTTCGCCCGCTTCCCGGACTACCCGAAGGGCATCACGGTGCCCGCGATCGTCGAGATCGAGACGGGTCAGGTGGTGACCAACGACTTCGCGCAGATGTCGCTGGATCTGTCCACGGAGTGGTCGGCCCACCACCGCGACGGCGCCCCGCAGCTGTACCCCGAGCCGTTGCGCGCCGAGATCGACGAGGTGGCCAAGCGGATCTACAACGAGGTGAACAACGGGGTGTACCGCTGCGGGTTCGCCGGCTCACAGGACGCCTACGATGCGGCCTACGACCGGTTGTTCACCGCGCTGGACTGGCTCGAGGATCGGTTGTCGACGCAGCGGTACCTGGTGGGCGACACCATCACCGAGGCCGATGTGCGGTTGTTCACCACCTTGGCGCGGTTCGACCCGGTGTATCACGGCCACTTCAAGTGCAACCGGACGAAGCTGGCCGAGATGCCTGCCCTGTGGGGATACGCCCGCGATCTTTTCCAGACCCCCGGCTTCGGCGACACCATTGATTTTGTGCAGATCAAGCAGCACTACTACATGGTGCACACCGACATCAACCCGACGAAGGTGGTGCCCAAGGGCCCGGATCTGGCCAACTGGCTGTCACCGCACGGCCGGGAGTCCCTGGGCGGCAGGCCTTTCGGTGACGGGACCCCACCAGGGACCACTCCTCCGGGTGAACAGGTGCCGCTGGGCCACGGAGCCAAGTGATTTGGGCGCGCTGGTAACCGCTCAGCGGTTACCAGCGCGCCGAAATCCCTAAGAGACGGGGCCGAGGTCGAGGAACACCGTCTCGCCGCTGGCGTCGTCGAGCCCGTCGTTGTCGGTGACGACGTAGAGATTTCCGTTGCCGCCCACCGTCATTCCCTCGACCTTCTCCTGCACCCAGCCCTTGGTGGCCTGCAGATCCGGCAGTAGATCGCGCACCAGGGTCTTCGGCAACACCGGCGGGGCCTGGCCGGCCGAGGTCGAGCCCGCCTCGTCGGGGAGGCCCACCCGGTAGATCGCCTTGATCCGGGCGTCCGGGCCGTTCAGCTTGTCACGCTCGAGCACCAGCAGCGCGCCGTCGTGAACGGTGATCTCGGACAGCCCGATCCAATCGCCGTCGACGGCCGTGCTCTCCAACTGATAGCCGAACCATTCCCACTCGCTGCTGCCCGGGGTGTACCGGCCGAGCCGGACGACTCCGGCGGGGTCGCCCTTGACCTCACGTTGCAGGGCCACCCAGACGATGTCACCGTCGACTGCAACTCCCTCCAGTCCCTGCCCGCCCAGACCCGCCGCGATCTCCTCCGGCAGCGTGATCCGCTCTTCGATGGCTCCGTCGGCCGCCACCTGGACCAGTTCGTTGCCGGGGCCTTCCTCACCCTCGACGGCAAGGTAGTACCCGCCGTCGGGCCGGGCCGAGATGCCTTCGACGTCGAGGGTGACCGGTGCGCCGTCCTCGGTGACCGGAAGAGCGCTGTCGATCAACACGGGCTGCTGCGAAACATCCACGCCCAGCACACGAGTGGGTCCGTAGGCGATGTCGGTGGCGGTGAAGAGGCGGTTCGGGTCGGCCGGGTCGGCGCTGAGCGCACCGAGGGCGCCCCACGGGATCGGCGCGCCGTCGACGTCACCGGACACGATCGACGGGAACGCCACACCGCCCTGGGCGAAACCGTCGCCGTAGCCGTACACACTGACCGACGCGCGAACGCGCGCTTCGGCGTCGTCGGTCTCCGAGGAGATCACCAGCAGGTTCCGCTGCGGAATCGGGAGAATGCCCTCCGGTCCCGGTGTCGTCGGCAGCATCTGGCGGAAGCGCGGCTCGGCCGGATCCGAAACATCATAGACGGCAACAAAGTTACTGCGTTCCGAGGCGACGAGCGCGACGGGTACGCCACCGATCTCGGTGATCGCCAGCCCCTCGGGTTCGGGACCCTTTGCCTCAGAACGGCCTTCGATGTGCATGCCGGTGCGCACGGCGAGCTGTTCGAAGGTGTTGCCTGCGTCCCACACCACCTCGCCGGTGCCGGCGTCGAAGATGGTCCAGCCGCGGGTGCCGCCTTTCCAGTCGCCCTCGTTGGCGGTGGCCACGTGCTGGTCGTCGATCCAGCCGATGGCATCGGGTTCGCGGGGCAACTCCTCGATCGAACCGGTTTGATCGATACTGCCGTCTTCTTTGGTGTCGATCCCGTTCACCGACTGCGTGCCCGCGCTGAATATCGTGCTCACCGTGCCGGTGAGGCCGTCGATGACGGCCACGCCGTTGTTCTCCTGCAGTGTGACCGCGATCTGGCCCCTGGAGTTGATACTGACGTATTCGGGTTCGAGGTCCTCGGGGGTGTCCAGTCCGGCGCTGCGGGCGGCCTCGACGTCGAAGTCGACGCGGCGGGACTTCCAGGCCTCCGGCGCGCCCGCGAGGTCGACGATCTGCACGAAACCCGTTGGCGGTTGGGGCAAATCGCCTTCCTCGCCGCCGTCGGGGGTGAACTCCTCGTCGCGCTGGTTCTCGATCGCGATCGCAGCGAAGCGGCCGTCTCCGCTCACCGCGATGGAGTCCGGCTGGCCCTGCAGATCGATGCTGCGCACGCGGGTGCGGTCGCTGATGCGGACCACGTCGACGCGCCCGCTCGGGTTGGCGAAGTCGCCGCCGGTGGTGTCGACGACGACGAGCACGAATTCGCCATGGGTGATCACCGAGGTGGGTTGATCATCTGCGTCACCGAGTTCGGCCAGCGACAGCACACCGAGCCCCTTCGGGGCTGCGGGGTCGGTGATGTCGACGAAACCGATCCGCTTCGCCGGAGCATCGGTGTAGATCACCACATTGCCGTCGTCGCTGACAGTGGAGATCTCGGCCACCGTCTCGGTGTCGATCGGCTCGGTCGGCGGCCTGTTCAGATAGACGGGGTAGGTGGCCTGCCGGTGGTAGCGCTCGGCGTCGGGAAGGTTCCAGTCGATCGGGGAGGTGGCACGCGGGGTGCTCGGGTTCTCCTGGGTTTCCGGTGCCTCGGACGACTCGGCGGAACACCCCGCCGCCAGCAGTGTGGTGGCGGCGGCGACCGCCAGGAAGCGTCCCGACTGAATTGCATTCATGGCGAGTGAGCTTTTCGGCCACAGGTGAGCCGACGGTGAATCACGGGTGGCTCGCAGATGTCGGGTAGTCGCCGACGGCCGGGGACTCGTCACACCCACGGATTAGGCTGGCGGCATGGCTTTACTGGGCGCACACGTCGATTCCACCGATCCGTTGACGGCGGCCGAGGCCATCGGTGCCGAGACCGTCCAGTTCTTCATGGGCGACCCTCAAGGCTGGAAGAAGCCGCCGCCGCATCCGCACGCCGACGCGCTGCGCGACAGCGATCTCGCCATCTACATTCACGCGCCGTATCTGATCAACGTGGCCAGCACCAACAACAAGATCCGCATCCCCAGCCGCAAGATGCTGCTGCAGCACGCCGAGGCCGCCGCCGGTATCGGAGCCAAAGGCCTGATCGTGCACGGGGGACACGTCACCGCCAAGGATGACCCGGCCGTCGGCGTGGAGAACTGGCGCAAGGCATTCGAACGGCAGGAGGAGGCCGGCGGGTTCCCGCTGCCGATCCTGATCGAGAACACCGCGGGTGGAGAGAACGCGATGGCCCGCAGGTTCGACCGCCTCGCCATGCTGTGGGATGCCGTCGGGCAGTACGAACCCGGCTTCGTGCTCGACACCTGCCACGCCTGGGCGGGCGGCGAGGAACTCGACCACATCGTCGACCGGGTCAAGGCGATCACGGGCCGGATCGACCTGATCCACGCCAACAACTCGCGCGACGCCTTCGACTCCGGCGCCGACCGGCACGCGAATTTTGATGCGGGAACCTTTGATTCGCAGGTCATCGCCGATATCTGCCGGGCAGCGGGTAGTGACGTGATCATCGAGACCCCGGGCGAGGGCATCGCGTCGGATCTGGAGTATCTGCGCACCCACGCGCGCTGACAGGCCGGCGCGTCGGAGTCGGCTACTCCCAGACGAACCGGATGGACCATTCCGCGTGCGGTACCTCGCGGATCTCCTCGGACTCGTCGGTCACCAGGGTCAGCAGCTGCACGGCCAGACCCGTCACGCGACCCCGCTGTGGATCGACAGTCCGGATGGTGGCGGCCAGCCGGGTGTCCGGGCGGAAGGTGCTGATGGTGGTGTTGTCCGGATCTTCATAGACCACCACCAGCCGCCACGGCGCCGCTGCGATGGCCTCCGGTACCGACAGCTGCACCCGGTTGCGTTCGGTGACGCGAAGCTCGCCTTGGTTCTCCGGCGTCGCACAGTCGTTGAGGTCGAGCACATTGCAGTACAGGAAGGGGCCGACCCGGGTCAGGTGCCCACCGGTGAACGCGCTGATCTCGGGCAGCTGCTCACCGTCCGCGTCCCGGGTGAGCGCCCAGGCCAGGGTGCCGGTGCCCGCAGACGCCAGCACAACCACCGCGGCAGTGGCCGCTGCGACAGCTTTTTTCACTTTCGCGACCCCACGACCGAGTGATCCACGCTTTCCTGCTCGACCATCACCGGGCGGTTGCCGCCGAAGCCCGGGATCAGCGAGTTGCCGCGGAAGCTGACGATGGTCTGGGCCAACAGTGGGATGAGCAGGGCGGTGATGGCGGTGAACCCGACCCACAGTTCGGTGTAGACCAGCACACCGATCGCGCCGCCGAGCACCCACGCCAGCTGCAGCACCGACTCCGACCGGCCGAACGCCGACGCCCGCGATTCCTCCGGCAGGTCGTCCTGCAGGGAGGCGTCCAGCGATGCCTTCGCGATGGCACTGGCGCCTGAGGTGATCAGCGCGGCGATCGCCACCACCACGAGGGTTCCGGCGACGGCCGCGGCCAGGGCGGCGGCGCTGACGGCGATGGTGCATCGCACCACCAGCACCGACGGCCGGCCCAGCTTGAGGCGTGCGGCGGTGAAGTTCCCGGCGAAGTTCCCGATTCCGGCGGCCGCGCCGATCAAGCCCAGCATGGCCAGTTGCTCCCACCCGCTGGCGTCATGCGATTTGGCCACGAAGGCCGGATAGAGAAAAAGGAACCCGACCATCGCCTTGATGGTGCAGTTCCCCCACAGCGAGGTGATGATGTTGCGGCCCAGAGGCTGGCGCAGCGAGTTGGTGGACTTCGGTGGGTGGTGGCGCGACGGGGCGCTGTGGTCGTGGTAGCTCAATGTCGCGGGCACCTCGCCGGCAGTGACCTCGACCCAGCGCGGGATCTGCATGGCCAGCCAGGCCCCGGCCAAGGTGATGCCGACGATGACGAACAGGGCCCCGGGGGCATTGAAAAGACGGGTGGTGGCGTACTCCACCCCGGCGGCGATACCGCCGCCGATGATGGTGCCGCCCAGCAGGCCGAACATCGTCAGCCGTGAGTTGACCCGCACCAGGTCAATGCTCGGCGGCATGACGCGAGGGGTCACCGCGCTGCGCAGCACCGAAAACGACTTGGACAGCACCATCATCCCCAGCGCGCAGGGGTAGAGCACCCACGACGGGTAGCTGCCGGTGGCGCTGTCGTAGTTGGCGATCAGCACCAGCGCCAGCACGGTGCGTAATCCGAAGGACAGTGCCAGTGCGACCCGGCGGCCGTGCTGCAACCGGTCCAGCGCGGGCCCGATCAAAGGCGCGATGACCGCGAACGGCGCGATGGTGATCAACAGGTACAGCGCCACCTTGCTCTTGCTCTCCGCGGAGGCGGCGGCGAAGAACAAGGTGTTGGCCAGTGCCACGGCCATCGCGGCGTCGACCGCGAAGTTGGCCACCACCGGCCAGGTGAGTGCGGTCAGCCCGGATTTGTCGGCGCCGTCGGCGGTGGCGGCGCGATGCACCAGTCCGTACACCGCCGACCCCATCTCGCGGCTGCGTTGCCGGGCAGCGCGCGTGACGGTGATGCGCTGGGCCCCGTCCGGGTCGGGGTGCCGCTGTGACGGGTCGGTGCGCTGGGCGTCGTCGGCGCGTTCCTCACCCAGTGGCGGCAGGTACCGGTTGGCGCTCGGGGTGGACGGCTGCCGTCGCGCACTGCGGTGATCCGGCTCATCACTGGGGTAATTTGCCATGCCCGGATGCTCGCCGGGATCGTGGGGTCGCCGACGGTTCGGGCCGGAGTTCCGGCCCGGAGTCGGTTGATCACGCCACCCCGGGGACACAGCGTCGATTGTTCCTCATCGATCCCGCCAGGGTCGGGTGGCTTACCGGTGTGGCTCCTGTCCGTCGGCTCAGGCAATATGAGAGGCGATGGACAGCATGACCGAATCCACGGAAGCACCGGCAGAACCGACCACCGAGGTGACCTCCGACGCTCTGGCGTCCCTGCTCACCGGTGCCGTCGATCTCGCGCGTGCCGCGGTCGAAGAGTTCAGCGGCGGCTCTGTCGGGGAGTATCTGGGCGCCACCCACGAAGATCCGACGTCGGCCACCCACCGGTTCCTCGCCGATCTGCCCGGCTATCGGGGCTGGCAGTGGGCGGTGGTGGTGGCGGCTTACCCGGGTGCTGATCACGCGACCATCAGTGAAGTCGTGCTCGTGCCCGGCCCGACGGCGTTGCTCGCGCCGCAGTGGGTGCCGTGGGACCAGCGTGTCCAGCCCGGTGACCTGAGCCCGGGCGATCTGCTCGCCCCGCCGGCCGACGACCCCCGGTTGGTGCCCGGTTTCCTGCTCAGCGGCGACCCGGAAATCGACGAGACGGCCGCCGAGATAGGCCTCGGCCGGCGGCAGGTGCTCAGCCAGTGGGGGCGCGACGACGCCGCCCAACGCTGGCACGACGGTGATTACGGGCCGGGGTCGGCGATGGCCCGGTCGACGAAGCGGGTGTGCCGGGACTGCGGGTTCTACCTTCCGCTGGCCGGTGCGCTGGGCCCGCTGTTCGGTGTCTGCGCCAATGAGATGGCCGCCGACGGCCACGTGGTCGATCACTCCTACGGCTGCGGTGCGCATTCGGACACTCCCGCGCCGGCGGGTGCGGGGTCCCCGCTGTTCGATCCGTACGACGACGGTGTGATCGACGTCGCGCACAACCCGGTCACCGACTGACGCGTGCTCCCGCTCGCATCGGTCAGGTGCGGTTCTTGCGGATGGTCAAGCCTGTCTGTGCGCCACGCGCACCACGCTGCGCCGCGCTCTTCTGCCACAGGAAGATCGACGTCCCCACCACACCCGTGGCCAAGCCGGCGATGCTGATCGGGCGCCACTCGTGCAGCGCGGGCACCGTGAAGGCGAGGACGATGACCACCACCCATGCCGCAGCGCCCACCGCAATGACCCGCCACGGTTCCAGCAGACCGGGTGGCAGCGGCGGTGGCTCCGGGGCGGCCGGGGAATCAGGGGTCATCACCGTCCAACCTAGTCGAACCCCGGTTGCCGATCTCGTTGTCGCACCTGTCGTATCGTTTGCGATGTGAAAGACGTCGACACCCGGCTCGACCCGCGTCTTGCCAGCGACCTCTCGCTCGCCGTCGTTCGGATGGCCCGCCAGTTGAGGTTCCGCCGGCCCGAGTCTCCGGTGTCGATGTCACAGCTGTCGGCGCTGTCGACGCTGCACAAGGAGGGCGCGATGACGCCGGGTGCGCTCGCGGTCCGCGAACGGGTTCGCCCGCCGTCGATGACCCGCGTGGTGGCGTCGTTGGCCGAGCTGGGTCTGGTGGCCCGTACTGCTCACCCGGTGGACGGCCGGCAGGTGCTGGTCTCGGTGTCGGAGGCCGGCGTCGACCTGGTGGAGTCCGAACGTCGCGCCAGCCAGGAGTGGTTGCACCGCAAGCTCGCCGAACTCGGCCATGATGAACAAGTGACTCTCAAACGGGCGGCCGACCTGATGTCGGCCATCGTCGACGAAAGCGCGTGAGTACCTGCCCCGGTCGACAGCCGATAGACGTGCTCGACCCGGCCGACCCCCGGCTGGATGACTTCCGCGACCTCAACAGCATCGACCGGCGCCCCGATCTGCCCAGCGGCAAAGGCCTGGTGATCGCCGAGGGAGTGCTGGTCGCGCAGCGGATGCTGGCCTCGCGTTTCACGCCGCACGCGCTGCTGGGCACCGCCCGCCGGTACGACGAGCTCACCGCCGATCTGACCGGATCCTCTGCGCCGTACTACCGGGTGAGCCCCGAGGTGATGGCCGAGGTGGTGGGCTTCCACCTCAACCGTGGGGTGCTGGCAGCCGCCCGCCGCGCACCGGAACTGACCGTCACCGACGTGATCGCCGGCGCCCGCACCATCGCGGTGCTCGAAGGCGTCAACGACCACGAGAATCTCGGCTCGATCTTCCGCAATGCCGCCGGGCTGGACGTGGACGCCGTGATCTTCGGCGCCGGGTGCGCCGACCCGCTGTACCGGCGCGCCGTGCGGGTGTCGATGGGCCACGCGCTGCTGGTTCCCTTCGCGAAGGCAGCCACCTGGCCGGGGGATCTGAAGATTTTGCGGGACAACGGTTTCCGGATGTTGTCGATGACGCCCGACCCGGCGGCGCTGCCGATGGCGGAAGCCATTCCGGAGTTGGCCGGTCAGCGGGTGGCCGTGCTCGTCGGCGCGGAAGGCCCCGGCTTGCGGGAATCGACGATGCGCGCCAGTGATGTACGGGTGCGCATCCCGATGGCCCGGGGCACCGACTCGCTCAACGTGGCCACCGCCGCCGCGCTGGCGTTCTACGAACGCGCACGCGTTTAGGATCGGCGCCGTGACCGACGAATCCACGCCCTGGGGCACAGGTCTGACCGTCGCCGCATTCGTCGCCGCCGTCACCGGCGCGGCCGTGGTGGTGCTCAGCATCGGCCTGATCCGGGTGCATCCGCTGCTGGCGATCGGTCTGAATCTGGTGGCCGTCGGCGGTCTGGCCCCGACGGTCTGGGGATGGCGCTACAAGCCCGTGGTGCGGTGGTTCGCGCTGGGCTCCGGCATCGGTGTGGCCGTCGCCTGGATCACGCTGGTGGGACTCGTGGCCTCAGGGGCGGCGTAGCACCAGCGGGCAGTCAGCGGTCGCCGCTGGAGCGGACGCCGAGCAGCACGTCCTCCCAGGCGGGCACCGCGGGCTTGGCCTTGCGCGCCCGGGCGGGACGCTCGGGCTGTGGTGCCGGCTCCGGTTCGGGCTGCGGAGTCGGCGCGGGTGCCGGAGCCGGAGCGGGCGGTTCGGCAACGGCGTCGAAGTCCAACTGCGCCAGCGGCGCGACCGACCGAAGCGGCCGGTCGAAGTTCGGGTTGATCAGCTCGCTGGCCGCATCGTCGACGGCGGTGACGGTGCCGCCGTGTGCGCCCGGCGCGTAGCGGAAGTGCGCCAGGTTGTCCGAGCGGCCCGCCTTCCACCCCATCTGCACGGTCCAGCGGCCGTCCTCGTTGCGCCAGGCGTCCCAGCTCATCGAGTCGGGATTGAGGCCGCGCGCCACCAGCGCGGTGATCACGGTCTCGCGCAGGGTCAGTACCGACGGGCCGTCGGGCAGCACCGGGTGCGCCGCGCCCGCCAGTTCGGCGGCCCGGGCCCGCTCCAGCAGCACCGGGTGGGCGAAGCGCTCGACGCGGGAGATCTCGACGCCCGCACTCTTGGCCAACTGTTCCACCGAGGCGCCGGCGCGGATCCTGGCCTGGATGTCCTTGGGACGCAGCATGCTGGTGACCTCGATGTCCATCTGGGTTTGGTCGAGGCGGGCCTTGTCCCCCCGAACGGCGGCCCGCACCTTGTCGTTGATGCGCAAGCGATAGGTGTCAGACGGGCCGCGGGCGTCATCGTCTTCCAACAGGATGTGCCTGCCATCGACATCGAGTCCAACGACTTTCAGATCTCGCATGGCGACCTCCTTGGGGCCACCGTGCCGGGCCCGAGTATCAGGCACCTTACGGCAGCGCGGAGCTCCTGCCGGGATGACACGCGGGGCTTGGCCGAACCGGAATGCCGGGCCGTTCGAACTAGAGTCTTTCGACCACCCAGTCGATGCACGTCGTCAGCGCTGAGATGTCGTCGGGGTCGACGGCCGGGAACATCGCCACGCGCAGCTGGTTGCGGCCGAGCTTGCGGTACGGCTCGGTGTCGACGATGCCGTTGGCGCGCAACGTCTTCGCGACGGCCGCGGCGTCCACGTCATCGTTGAAATCGATGGTGCCCACCACCTGGGAGCGCAGCGCGGGATCGCTGACGAACGGCGTCGTGTAGGAGGTCTTGTCGGCCCATGAGTACAGCCGCTGCGACGAGTCCGCGGTGCGCTTGACGGCCCAGTCCAGGCCGCCGTTGCCGTTGAGCCAGTCGAGCTGCTCGGCCATCAGCAGCAGGGTGCCGATTGCGGGAGTGTTGTAGGTCTGGTTCTTGAGGCTGTTGTCCACCGCGATCGGCAGCGACAGGAATTCCGGGACCCAGCGCCCGGATGCCGCGATGGATTCCACGCGGGCCAACGCGGCGGGGGACATGACGGCCAGCCACAGGCCGCCGTCGCTGGCGAAGTTCTTCTGCGGCGCGAAGTAGTAGGCGTCCACCTGGGTGATGTCGACCGGCAGGCCGCCGGCACCGGAGGTGGCATCGATGACCACCAGCGCGTCACCGGATCCGTCGGGGCGCTGAACCGGAACGGCGACACCGGTCGAGGTCTCGTTCTGCGCCCAGGCCAGCACGTCGGCCGACGGATCGGATTGCAGCGCCGGCGCACTTCCTGCGTCGGCCTTGATGATGAGGGGATCGCCGACGAACGGGTTCTTGGCCACCGCGGAGGCGAACTTCGAGCTGAATTCGCCGTAGGTCAGGTGCAGCGAACGCTTATCGATCAGCCCGAACGCGGCGGCGTCCCAGAATGCGGTGGAGCCGCCGTTGCCGAGGATCACCTCATAGCCGTCCGGCACCGAGAACAGGGCGCGCACCCCGTCGCGGACGCGGCCCACCAGATTCTTGACCGGTGCCTGGCGGTGCGACGTGCCGAACAGCTCGGCGCCCTTGGACACCAGTGCCTGCAGTTGTTCCTGGCGCACCTTGGAGGGGCCGCAGCCGAACCGTCCGTCGGCGGGCTTGATGTCGTCGGGGATCGTCAGCTGGTCAGCCATGGTCACCACCCTATTGGGTGCCGGAAAGGGTGAGTATTCGTGGTCCGTCTGCCGTCACGGCCACGGTGTGCTCACTGTGCGCGGCCCGGGCGCCGGTGAGGGTGCGCAGTGTCCAGCCGTCGGGATCGTGGCGGTAGTCCTCGGAGCCGTCGGCGATCAGCATCGGCTCGATGGCCAGAACAAGGCCGGGTTTGAGTTTCATGCCCTTGCCGCGGCGCCCTTCGTTGGGCACATGCGGATCTTCGTGCATGGTGTGGCCGATGCCGTGCCCGCCGTGGTCGGCCAGCAGGCCGTAACCGTTGCTGCGGGCAGACGCCGCGATGGCGTGGCCGATGTCGCCCAGGCGGTTGCCGGGTTGCATGGCGGCGATACCCGCTGCCAGCGCGGCGTCCGTCGCGGCGATCAGGTCGGTATCTGCGGGGCGGGGGGTGCCGATGGTGAAGCTGCGGGCGGCGTCACCGGCCCAGCCGTTGAGGATGGCGCCGAAGTCCACCGAGACCAGGTCACCGTCGGCCAGCGCCTCGTCGGTGGGGATGCCGTGCACGACGGCGTCGTTGACGCTGGTGCACAGCACGGCGGGAAAGGGCGACGGAGCCCAGCGCGGGTGGTAGTTGAGGAACGGCGAGGTGGCCCCGTGCCGGGCCAGTACTTCGGCGGCCACGGCATCGAGGTCGCGGGTGGTCCGGCCCGGCGCGGCATGGGCGATCACCGCGTGCAGGGCCTCGGCGACCACCGCGCCTGCGGCGGCCATGTGTTCGATCTCGGCTGCGGTCTTCAGCTCAACCATGAAGTGTGGTTTGCCTCACATGTGATGTGGATAACCCGGCTGGCACACACTGCGCAGAAAGCCCTTTTTGATTCCTGGGACCGCGGGTACTGTTATTGGACAGCAAGCATACGAATGTAAACCTCACGCGAGGCATTGGAGGCTCAGCCATGGCTGTCAAGACCGCTCGGACTCGCATCATCCGCCGCTGGCGCAAGAACATGGAAGTGCGCGACGACCAGCAGTATGTCGACATGCTGACCACACTGTCCGAGGGGTCGGTGCGACGCAACTTCAATCCCTACACCGACATCGACTGGGACTCCCCGGAGTTCGCGGTGACCCCGAACGACGAGCGCTGGATCCTCACGGGGACGGACCCGTTCGGCAAGCACCCCTGGTACCAGGCGCAGCCGCGGCAACGGCAGATCGAGATCGGCATGTGGCGCCAGGCCAATGTCGCCAAGGTGGGCCTGCATTTCGAGTCGATCCTGATCCGCGGCCTGATGAACTACGCCTTCTGGGTGCCCAACGGCTCACCCGAATACCGGTACTGCCTGCACGAGTCGGTCGAAGAGTGCAACCACACCATGATGTTCCAGGAGATGGTGAACCGCATCGGCGCCGACGTACCCGGTATGCCGCGCATGCTCAAGTGGCTCTCGCAGCTCATCCCGCTGGCCGCCGGCCCGCTGCCCGTCGTGTTCTTCTTCGGCGTGCTCGCCGGTGAAGAGCCCATCGACCACACCCAGAAGAACATTCTGCGTGAAGGCCGGTCGCTGCATCCGATCATGGAGCGTGTCATGGCCATTCACGTGGCCGAGGAGGCGCGCCACATCTCCTTCGCCCACGAATACCTGCGCAAGCGGGTGCCGCACATGAGTCGCGCCAAGCTATTCTGGCTGTCGCTGCAGGTGCCGATCATCATGCGGGTGCTGTGCCAGGCGATCGTCGTGCCGCCCAAGGCGTTCTGGAAGGAATTCGACATCCCGAGGTCGGTGAAGAAGGACGTCTTCTTCAGCTCGCCGGAGTCGCGGCAGTTCTTGCGTGACATGTTCGGCGACGTGCGGATGCTGTGCGAAGAGACCGGCCTGATGAACCCCGCTGCCCGGCTGATCTGGCGGCTCTGCAAGATCAACGGCCAGCCGTCGCGCTACCGCAGTGAACCGCAGCGGGCGCACCGGGTGAACGTCGCGTAGCCATGCCGCACGTTGTCACCCAGTCGTGTTGCAGCGACGGGTCCTGTGTCTACGCGTGCCCGGTCAACTGCATCCATCCCTCGCCGGATGAGCCGGGCTTCGCCACCGCCGAGATGCTCTACATCGACCCCGACGCGTGTGTCGACTGCGGAGCCTGCGTCAGCGCCTGCCCGGTGGGCGCCATCGCCGCGGACTCCAAGCTGACCGCCGAGCAGGTGCCGTTCATCCCGCTCAACGCGGCGTTCTACCCGGAACGGCCCGAGGGGCAGAAGCTGCCGCCGACGTCGAAGCTGGCGCCGGTGCTGCCCGCGCCGATGGTGCACCAGGGCCGCAAGCCGCTGACGGTGGCGATCGTGGGGTCGGGGCCGGCGGCCATGTACGCCGCCGACGAGCTGTTGACCCAGCCGGGTGTGCGGGTCAACATGTTCGAAAAGCTGCCTACGCCTTACGGTTTGGTGCGGGCCGGAGTGGCCCCCGACCATCAGAAGACCAAACGGGTGACTGCGCTGTTCGACCGGATCGCCCGCCGCCGCGGATTCACCATGTACCTCAACGTCGAGGTCGGCAAGCATCTGCGGCACGCGGACCTGGCCGAGCACCATCATGCGGTGCTGTACGCGGTCGGTGCGCCGAATGACCGCCGGTTGACCATCCCCGGCATGGACATCCCCGGCACGGCCACGGCCACCGAGATGGTGGCCTGGATCAACGGGCACCCGGACTACACGGACCTGCCCGTCGATCTCGGTGACGAGCGCGTCGTCGTCATCGGAAACGGCAACGTCGCGTTGGACGTCGCACGGATCCTCACCACCGACCCGGACCAGCTGGCCCGCACCGACATCGCCGACCATGCACTGGCTGCCCTGCGGGAATCCAAGGTCCGCGAGGTGGTCATCGCCGCCCGCCGCGGACCGGCGGACTCGGCGTTCACCCTGCCGGAGCTGATCGGGCTGACCTCGGAGTCCGAGGTGGTCCTCGACGCCGCCGATCAGATGCGGGTGAGGCGGGATCTGGAGACCGCCACCGACCCGTTGACCCGCGCGAAGCTGGAGATCCTGACCAAGCTGGGGGACAGCTCGGCCCCGATCTCCCGGCCGCGGATCCGGCTGGCCTACCATCTGACACCGCACCGCGTCCTCGGCGAGGGCAAGGTCAGCGGCGTGGAGTTCACCGTCACGGGAACCGATGTGACGGAACATGTTCCGTCCGGTCTGCTCCTGACCTCCATCGGATACCGCGGCAGGCCGATCGACGGCCTGCCCTTCGACGACGCCACCTCGGTGGTACCCAATGACGGCGGCCGGGTGCGGCCCGGCGTCTACGTGGCGGGGTGGATCAAACGCGGGCCCACCGGATTCATCGGCACCAACAAGTCCTGCGCGCTGGAGACCGTGCAAAACGTGGTCGCCGATTACAACGACGGCGTGCTCGTCGACCCCGGGCAGCGCGCGTCGACGTTGGACCGCCTGGTCCGTACCCGCCAACCCGACGTCGTGGATGCGGCGGGCTGGCAGGCCATCGACGCGGCCGAGGTCGCCAGGGGTGAGGCCACCAACCGGCCACGCATCAAGTTCGTCACCGTGGACGAGATGCTGACCGCAGCGGCCAATGCCCCGAAACCGAGTGCGCGGCAACGGCTGCTGGCAACTCTACGAGGCTGAGCCGCACCATCGAGACGGCACACTAGTCCGTGCGTCCCCGCGTCTTGCGTAGACGCTTGCCGCGTTGCATTTCTTGGCGTTCTTTGGCTTTGGTCTTGTCGATGGTCTTCGTGTCGCGCAGCGGTAGCTTGAGGTCGTCCTCGGCGGCCATACCGGCTTGGAGTTGACGGCCGCGCTCCAGTTCGGAATCCACCTCCGCGCCGAACAGCAGGGCCAGGTTGGTGATCCACAACCACAGCAGGAACACGATCACACCGGCCAGCGCGCCGAAGGTCTTGTTGTAGCTGCCGAAATTCGACACGTACAGCCCGAACAGCAACGACGCCACCACCCAGGTCACGATCGCGATGGCCGCACCGACGCTGACCCAGCGGAACTTCGGCTGCTCGACGTTGGGGCTGGAGTGGTACAGCAGTGCCACCCCGGCGATCACCAAGATCAGCAGCAGGGGCCACCGCGCGATGTTCCAGATCGTCAGCGCGGTCTCACCCACCCCCAGGGCGCCACCGATCGCCTCGGCCACCGGCCCGCTGATCGTCAGCATCAGCACCACCAGCGACACCACGATCAGGCTGGCGAAGGTCAGCAGCAGCTGTTGGATCCGCAGCTTGATCGCGGAGCGGCCTTCCTCCACTTCGTAGATCCGGTTCATGGCCCGCCCGAATGCGCCGACATAACCCGAAGCCGACCACACTGCGCCGACGATGCCGACCACCAGCGCGAACCCGGCCGAAGGCGCGGATACCAGCTGTTCGATGGGCTGGCGCAGTGTGTTCGCGGCCTCACCGGGGCTGATGTCGCCGATGAGTTGCAGGATCGTGTCCGCGGTTTTCTCGCCCTGCCCGATGACGCCCAGCAGGGAGACGACGACCACCAGTGCCGGGAACAGTGACAGCACGGAGTAGTACGTCAGCGCCGCGGCCAGGTCGGTGCACTGGTCGCGACCGAATTCACCGATGGTCTGCCGCAGCACGTACTTCAGCGAGGGTTTGGTCAGTTCGGTGGGCGACTCCGGCTTGCGCGGGTCGTCGGGGTCGGGCCGCGCAGCGGTGTCGGTGGTGGTCGGTTCGCTCGTGTCCTCCGGCGCCTCGGGCTCTGAATCGAGGAGTTCCGGTGGGCGGACGTGTGTCTGCGGCGAGCTCGCCCGTTTTTTGCTCGCAAACGTTCCCGTCGCGACGCCGGCGGCGAAGGCGCCCATCAACGTACTCGGACGGCTCTTGCGCACCACGGTGGGCTGACGGTGACTGGAATTCGCTTGGGACTGCACGGGAATTTGATGCCCGGTGTCGTCATCCTCAAACCGCTCTGGTTTGCGCGGTTGACGTCCAGGTAAATCTGGGGGCAGGGCTTGCCGCCGGAGGAGAATCAGATGCGGACTCTCGGAGTCGAAGAAGAGTTCCATCTCGTCGACGTGCATACCCGGCGGCTCACCGGCCGGGCCCCCGAACTGCTGGCGCACCTGTCGTCGAGCTATGTCGCGGAATTGCAGCGCTGTGTGGTCGAGACCAACAGCGATGTCGTGACAACCCTCGATGCACTGCGAGAGGAGCTTCGATTCCACCGTCGAACACTGCTCGCCGCGGCGGCCCCGGCCGGCATCGGGGTGGTGGCAGCCGGGTCGGTGCCGCTCGCGCTGCCCGCTGAACTGCAGGTCACCGAGACCCCGCGGTACCGGCGAATGCTGGCCGACTATCAGCTGCTGGCCCGTGAACAGTTGATCTGCGGTACGCAGGTGCATGTCGGTATCGCCGACCGGGACGAGTCGGTCGCGGTCGCGCAGCGGGTCGTGCCCTATCTGCCGACACTGCTGGCGCTCAGTGCCAGCTCGCCGTTCCGGGCAGACGGCGCCGACACCGGTTACGCCAGTTTCCGGACCCTCATCTGGCAGCGTTGGCCCACGACGGGGTCGGCAGCGCCGGTGCCTGATGCCGCCGCCTACGACAGGCTGATCGCCGACCTGGTGGCCACCGGTGTGATAACGGACGCGGGGATGGCGTATTTCGATGTGCGTCCGGCCAATTCGGCGCCCACGCTGGAGTTGCGGATCTGCGACAGCTGCCCGTCGACGGACACCATCGTGTTGATCGCCGGGCTCTTCCGCGCCATGGTCTGCCGCGAGATCGACGCCCTGCGCGCGGGCACAGCGCCGCAGCCCATGCCGGCACCGCTGGCCCGGGCCGCGCTGTGGCGGGCTGCTCGCTCGGGCCTGGAAGGCGATCTGGTCGACCCGGCCGGGCCGGCCGCCCGCCCGGCGGCCGCCGTGGTGACCGATCTGGTCAACCTGTTGCGGCCGCAGTTGGAGGCGGCGGGCGACTGGGAGCAGGTCGAGGAGTTGGCGCGCCGGCAACTCCGCTGCGGCACCTCGGCGGCCCGGCAACGGCGGGCACTGCGGCGCCGCGACTGTCTGTCCGACGTCGTGGATCAGTTGATCGCCGACACCCGCGGGACTACCGGTTGATCTTGGCGACCGCCCGCGCGGTCCACCGCCCGGCTTCGGTGAACACGTCGACCGGATGGGCGAATGCCGTGGACACCGCGTCACTGGTCAGGGTGGTCTCGATCGGTCCCTGCGCCACGATGCGCCCTTGCGCCAGCAGCAGCACATGGGTGGTGGCGCTGGGCAGTTCCTCGAGATGGTGGGTCACCGTGATGGAGGCCAGTTCGGGGTGCCCGCGGAACAGCGTGTCCACCGTCTCCAACAGCTGTTCACGCGCAGCGAGGTCCAGACCTGTCGACGGTTCGTCCAGAAGCAGCAGTCGCGGCTGGGCGATCAGAGCGCGCGCGATGAGCGCCCGCCCCCGTTCGCCCTGCGACAGCGTGGTCCAGCGGTCCTCGGCGCGATGCCCCAGTCCGAGGGTGTCGATCAGGGCGTCCACCCGGTCCAGATCCTCGGGAGCAGGCGTCCACCGCATCGGGAGGTCGATGGTCCCGGTGACACCGGTGAGCACCACCTCGCGCACCTTCAGCGGGAAGTCCAACGGGTGCCGCGGATTGACATGGCCGATCGCCTTGCGGAGTTTGGCCAGCTCGACCTTGCCGAGCTGGCCGCCCAGTACCCGCACCACACCTGAGGTGGGAAACGTCTCTGCGCCGCAGAACCCCAGGATCGTGGTCTTACCGGCGCCGTTGGGCCCCAACAACGCCCAGTGCTGGCCCTCGGCAACCTTGAAGGAGATCCCGTCGAGGATCTGCTTGTGGTTACGTCGGAAGGTCACATCCTCGAGTTCGATGACATCGCGCATACCACCAGCTTGCTAGAGGTAGGACCACAATGCGCAACCGGGGTCACTGGTGCTCGCGCATCGCCTCGGCGATCTCCTCCATGCTGACCTCGCGGACCGGTTGGCCCAGGGACCACTGATGCCCGAACGGGTCGCGCACCACGCCGTACCGGTCACCCCAGAACTGGTCCTCCAGCGGCGCCACCACCGTGGCGCCGGCACCGAGCGCCCGGTCGAACCAGGTGTCCACGTCGGTGACGGTGAGGTGGATGGTGACGGGGGAGCCGCCCAGGGCCGTCGGCGTGGTGGACTTCCCGTCGGTCATCTCGGGGAAGTCGTCGTTGAGCATCACCGTCGACCCGTTGATCTGCAGGGCGGCGTGCACGATCTTGCCGCCGGGTCCAGGAAGGCGGCCGAGTTCGGTGGCGCCGAACGCCGCGACGTAGAAATCGATGGCCGCAGCTGCGTTGTCGACAACCAGATGCGGCGAGACTGCCGGGTGCACTTCGATCGCCATGTCGGCTCCTTGGTGTTGAGGTGGCCCACGGTCGAATACCGGGTCCTGCCATCAAGACCTGCCGCGGTACCGAAACTCATCGTGCTCCGCGGCGGCTATCCCCGTTTCACTTTCGACCAGCCGACCACCGATTCCGGGCCACGGGGCTCGGGGCCCACGTAGATGGCCGCCGGCCGGACCAGCTTGCCGAGACGTTTCTGCTCGAGGATGTGGGCGCACCACCCGGCGGTGCGGCCGCAGGTGAACATCGCCGGCATCATCGACGGGGGTACCTGGGCGAAGTCGAGGATCACGGCGGCCCAGAATTCGACGTTGGTCTCGATCGCCCGGTCGGGGCGACGCTCCCGCAGCTCGGTCAGCGCGGCCTGCTCGAGTGCCGCGGCCACCTCGTAACGCGGCGCCCCAAGGCGTTTGGCCGTCGCCCGCAGCACCCGGGCCCGCGGGTCCTCGGCGCGGTAGACGCGATGCCCGAACCCCATCAGCTTCTCGTTGCGGTCCAGGATGCCCGTCACCACCGCGCGGGCGTCGCCGGTCTGCTCGGCTTCCTCGATCATCGGGATCACCCGGGCCGGCGCGCCGCCGTGCAGCGGACCGCTCATCGCGCCCACCGCACCGGACAGCGAGGCCGCCACATCGGCGCCGGTGGAGGCGATCACCCGCGCGGTGAAGGTGGAGGCGTTCATGCCGTGCTCGGCGGCCGACACCCAGTACGCGTCGATGGCCTCGACGTGCCGGGGGTCGGGTTCACCCTGCCAGCGGGTCATGAAACGTGCTGTGATGGTTGAACATTCGTCGATGACGCGCTGCGGCACCGCGGGCTGGTAGATACCGCGGGCGGACTGCGCCACATAGGACAGCGCCATCACCGACGCGCGGGCCAACTGGTCGCGGGCGGTGTCGTCGTCGATGTCGAGCAGCGGCTTGTACCCCCAGATCGGCGCCAGCATCGCCAGCCCGGCCTGGACGTCGACGCGGACGTCACCGGTGTGGATGGGCAGCGGGAACGGCTCGGCAGGCGGTAGGCCACGGCCGAATTCGCCGTCGACCAGCAATGCCCACACGTCCCCGAAGGTGACTCGCTGGTCTACGAGATCCTCGATGTTGACGCCGCGGTAGCGCAGGGCCCCACCGTCCTTGTCGGGCTCGGCGATCTCGGTCTCGAACGCCACCACGCCCGCCAGGCCGGGCACAAAATCCTTCGGCACCTCAGTCATGGCCAGGATTGTCGCACCTGACGTGCCGGGCGTCGCTACTGGCCGGTAACAGTCGGTGACGTGGGGCTGAACGTTCGTGGTCTCGCGGCCGGCCCTTCCTCGGTCTCCTTCCTCGACCTCGTTGACCGGCCGTGGTCTCGCGGCCGGCCCTTCCTCGGTCTCGTTCCTCGACTTCGTTGACCGGCCGTGGGCGTACTGTGACCCCGGTGGTGGAACCGGAACGCGACCGTCTCGCGGCTATGCGGGTGGAATACGGCTCAGTGGAGAAGGACGGCAGCCCCGATCTGGACTCCGACTGGCTCGGCACCGATCCGAGGCAAGGCTGGTTGGTGTTGTTACGCAACTGGATTGCCGAGGCGGAGGGGGCCGGCGTCGCCGAACCCAACGCCATGGTGCTGGCCACGGTGCGCGACGGGCGCCCGGTGAGCCGGACGGTGCTGTGCAAAGGCGTCGACGAGGCCGGTATCTCGTTTTTCACCAACTACGACTCCGACAAGGGTGACGAGCTGGCCGCGACGCCGTACGCCGCGATCACCTTCCCCTGGTATCAGCTGGGCCGACAGGTTCATGTCCGCGGCCCGGTGACCAAGGTCGACCGCGCCGCCACCGAGGACTACTGGTCCAAGCGTCCGCGTGGTTCCCAGCTCGGGGCGTGGGCCTCGCACCAGTCCCGGCCCATCGAGTCCAGGGCTGCCCTGCTCGCGCAGCTGGCCGACGTCACCGCGCGCTTCGCCGACCAGGCCGAGGTCCCGGCACCGCCGAACTGGGGCGGGTATCTCATCGCCCCTGAGGTCGTCGAGTTCTGGCAGGGCCGAGAAAACCGGGTGCACAACCGGATTCGGGTGACGCCGGCGGACGGGCGGATCGAGCGCCTGCAGCCGTGAGGCTGTTCGCCGACACAGCACCACTTCGCCACCGCGATTTCCGCCGGCTGTGGTGGGCGGGCATCCCCACCGTCATCGGGGCCAATCTCACGATCTTCGCCGTACCGGTGCAGGTGTATGCGCTGACCAACAGTTCGGCCTACGTCGGGCTGGCGGGCCTGTTCGCGCTGGCGCCGCTCATCGTCTTCGGACTCTGGGGCGGCGCACTGGCCGACGCGATGGACCGCCGGGTGCTGCTGATCATCGCCTCGTGCGGGCTGGCCGTGTCGTCGCTGCTGTTGTGGGCCCAGGCGGCGTTGCAGCTGAACAACGTATGGCTGGTGTTGTGTCTGCTCGCGGTGCAGCAGGCGTTCTATGCCATCAATTCGCCCACCCGCTCCGCGGCCATCCCACGCATGCTGCCCAGCGACCAGATCGCCGCGGCCAACTCCCTGAACATCACGGTGACGCAGTTCGGCGCGATCGTCGGTCCGTTGCTGGCGGGCTTGCTGTTGGCGTGGGTGGATCTGTCGACGCTGTATCTGATCGACGCCATCACCTGCCTGTTGCCGATCTGGGCGACGTTCCGGCTGGCCGCCATGCCGGCCCCGCCCAGCGACGGCAACTCGTCGAGACTCGGCATCGGCGCGGTGCTGGACGGCTTCCGCTATCTGGCCGGCAACACCGTGGTGCTGATGTCTTTCGTGGTGGATCTGATCGCGATGATCCTCGGCATGCCGCGGGCGCTGTTCCCGCAGATGGCGCACGAGAGTTTCGGCGGTCCCGTCGACGGCGGCACGACGATGGCGCTGCTGGCCGCGGCCATGTCGATCGGCGCGGTGGCCGGTGGGGTGTTCTCCGGCTGGCTGCCGCGGGTTCGCAGACAGGGCCTGGCCGTCGTGATCGCCATCGTCGTCTGGGGCCTGGCGGTGGTGGGGTTCGGTGTGGCGGCCGGATTCGCCGGTGGCCGGGCCGGTGTGCTGCTGTGGGTGGCCGTCGGCTGCCTGGCCATCGGGGGCGCGGCGGACATGGTGTCCTCGGCCCTGCGGAACACCATCCTGCTGCAGGCGGCCTCCGACGAGCTGCGCGGCCGTCTTCAGGGGGTTTACCTCGTTGTGGTCGCCGGGGGCCCGCGAATCGCTGATGCGCTGCACGGCGCCGCGGCGGCGTCGCTGGGTACCGCAGTCGCTGCTGCCGGCGGGGGAGTGCTGGTGGTGATCGGCGTGCTGATAGCGGTGTTGGTGGTGCCTGCCTTCATCCGTTACCGCGTCGGCCAGATGTCGGAAAAGTCCGACACTGACAATGTATGACGACTGCAGAATGCAGATATCGGCAGTTAGCCACACGATGATCGGTTGCCCGGCTACGATGCGGAATCGTGGTCGATCTGCTGGGGGGTACCGTGCCCGGGCTGCGGGAACGTAAGAAACAGCGCACGCGCGCGACGTTGATCGACGCTGCGGTGCGACTTTGCCTCGTACAGGGTTACGAGCGCACCACCGTCGAACAGATCGCCGCTGCCGCCGACGTCTCGCCCCGGACCTTCAGCCGGTACTTCGCCACCAAGGACGCCGTGGTGATGACCCTGTTGGAAGACCTGGTCGACGCGGTGGCCGCGGAACTCACCCAGATTCCCTACTCGGTACCGGTTCTCGACGCCCTGCACCGCGCGCACATCACGGTGTTGCGGGCGGTGTCCGAGGGTGCGGTCCCGGGCCTGACCACTGAACGCATCGTGCTCATGCTGCGCATCATCAACTCGACACCGGCACTGAAGGCGGCGGCAACGGATTTCCGGCCGATGGGCACGGTGACGGCGTTGGCCGAACGGATGGGCACCGATGTCTCCGACCGCAGGGTGTGGATGGTGATGTCGGTGTGGTCGGCGATCATCGTCACCGCCTGCGGCGACCTGGTGGTGGACAGCGAGGGCCACGTGTTGGGCCCGGATCTGATGGTGTCCCGGATCGAGAGCATGTTCGCCGACTTCTGCGCGCTCACCGCCGAGCTGACCGGCTGAAACATGGCGGCCGTCAACCCCGCGGCTAGCATTCGTGGTGTGGCAGATGGCGCCGCGGACAGAGTCCCCGGCTTGCGGGAACGCAAGAAGATCCGCACCCGGTCCACGTTGGTCGATGTGGCCGTCGAGCTGTGCTTGCAGCAGGGCTATGACAACACCACGGTGGAACAGATCGCCGATGCGGCGGAGGTGTCTCCTCGCACGTTCAGCCGGTACTTCCCCACCAAAGACGCGGTGATCACGGCGATCGTCGAGGACGTCGCCTGCTTCGTGGCCGCCGAGCTGGCCGTTCAGCCCAGCGACATCACCGAGTACGAGGCGCTGTGGCGGGCGCATCTCGCGGTGATCGATGACCCGGCCAGCTTCAAGAGGATGGCGGCGCTGATCGAGATCGTGAACTCCTCGGCCAGTCTGGCGATGGCCAGCATTCCGTTCCGTCCCGAGCCGGACCGTTTTCCCACCGTGGTCCAGACCGCCAAGCGGATGGGTCTGTCCACCGACCACGAGGCGGTGCACGTGGTGGTCGGGAGCTGGACGGTGGTGATGAACACCGCGTGTTACGGACTGGGGACACCGGGGCAGCCGCCCATCGAACCCGAGATCGTCGGCGCCCGTATCACCGCGGCGTACCAGACGTTCGTACGGACTTGGCAGCCTTGGGAACCGACTTCGCAACCGGGCCAACCGCCCCCCGCAGGCACGGCTCAACGCTAGCGACTACCTTTTAGGGGCAGACAGCGTAGTCGCTGCCGCCGAGCGCAGAAGGGGATCTTGTGGCCGACAGTAATTCCCAGGCTTCATCTCAGGACACCGCCACTCTCCGGTACCCGGGCGGGGAGATCGACCTGGAGATCGTGCACGCGACCGACGGTGACGATGGCATCGCACTCGGGTCGTTGTTGGCAAAGACGGGCTACACGACCTTCGACGGCGGGTTCGTCAACACCGCGTCGACGAAGTCGGCGATCACCTACATCGACGGCGACGCCGGCATCCTGCGCTACCGCGGTATCCCGATCGAGCAGCTGGCGGAGAAGTCGACATTCATCGAGGTCAGCTATCTGCTGATCTACGGCGAACTGCCCACCCCGGAACAGCTGGAGAATTTCGCCACGCAGATCCAGCGGCACACCCTGCTGCACGAGGATCTCAAGCGATTCTTCGACGGATTCCCCCGCAACGCGCATCCCATGCCGGTGCTCTCCAGCGCGGTCAACGCGTTGAGTGCCTACTACCAGGACTCCCTGGATCCGTTCGATCCCAAGCAGGTCGAGCTGTCCACCATCCGGCTGCTGGCCAAGCTGCCCACCATCGCCGCCTACGCCTACAAGAAGTCCGAGGGGCAGCCGTTCCTGTACCCGGACAACTCGTTGACGCTGGTGGAGAACTTCCTGCGCATGACGTTCGGGTTCCCGGCCGAGCCCTACGAGGTGGACCCGGAGATCGTCCGCGCCCTCGACATGCTGTTCATCCTGCATGCCGATCACGAGCAGAACTGCTCCACCTCGACGGTGCGCCTGGTCGGCAGCTCGCAGGCCAACCTGTTCACCTCGATCTCCGGCGGTATCAACGCACTGTGGGGCCCGCTGCACGGCGGCGCCAACCAGGCCGTGTTGGAGATGCTGTCGAAGATCCGCGACGGCGGCGACGATGTTCAGACCTTCGTCAAGAAGGTGAAGAACCGCGAAGACGGCGTGAAGCTGATGGGCTTCGGGCACCGCGTGTACAAGAACTACGACCCGCGCGCCCGCATCGTCAAAGAGCAGGCCGACAAGATCCTGGGCAAGATCGGCGTCAAGGACGAGCTCCTGGACATCGCCAAGGAACTCGAGGAGATCGCGCTCACCGACGACTTCTTCATCGAGCGCAAGCTCTACCCGAACGTCGACTACTACACCGGCGTGATCTACCGGGCCATGGGCTTCCCCACCCGCATGTTCACCGTCCTGTTCGCTCTCGGCCGGCTGCCCGGCTGGATCGCACACTGGCGGGAGATGCACGGCGAGCCCAACAAGATCGGCCGTCCGCGCCAGATCTACACCGGCTACACCGAACGTGACTACATCACGATGGACCAGCGCTGACCAATCACCGCCGAGCGCGCGTGTCTGTACATCCAGACGCGGCGTGTCACGTACCAACGCGTGCGCTCGTGCCGCGCTGACCTGGCATGTTTGCGCCAGCAACAGTTGTAGATACACAATAATTGTGTGAATCCAACTGTTGTCGGGCAGCTCAGTGGCCGCCGCAAGGCGATCATCCTCTTCTCCTGCTGCCTGAGCCTGCTGATCGTGTCGATGGACGCGACGATCGTCAACGTCGCGCTCCCGACCATCCGCACCGATCTCGACGCCTCTGCGTCGCAGTTGCAGTGGGTCATCGACATCTACACCCTGGTGCTCGCGTCGCTGCTGCTGTTGTCCGGCGCGACCGGCGACAGGTTCGGCCGGCGCACCGTCTTCCAGATCGGGCTGGCGGCATTCGCGCTCGGCTCGCTGCTCTGCAGCCTCGCGCCGAACATCGAGATGCTGATCGCGGCCCGGCTGGTGCAGGCGATCGGCGGGTCGATGCTCAATCCCGTCGCGATGTCCATCATCACCAACGTCTTCACCGGCAAGGTGGAACGCGCGCGGGCAATCGGCATGTGGGGCGGGGTGGTGGGCATCTCCATGGCGCTGGGCCCGACGGTCGGCGGTGCGCTGATCGAGTACGTCGACTGGCGCGCGGTGTTCTGGGTCAACCTGCCGGTATGTGCGCTGGCACTGGTTCTCACCGCGATCTTCGTACCGCAGAGCAAGTCGGCGACCATGCGTGATCTCGACCCCATCGGACAGGTGTTGGGCGCGGCGTTCCTGTTCGGCATCGTCTTCGTGCTCATCGAGGGCCCGGGACTGGGCTGGGGTCATCCCGTCACGGTCTCGGTGCTGGCCGCCACGGTGGTGGCATTCGTCGCGTTCCTGCGATTCGAATCCCGCCGCCATGACCCGTTCATCGATCTTCGCTTCTTCCGCAGCATTCCCTTCGCCTCCGCCACGGCCATCGCGGTGTCCGCGTTCGCCTCATGGGGTGCGTTCCTGTTCATGATGGCGCTGTATCTGCAGGGATTCCGCGGCTTCACCGCGCTGGAGACGGGCCTGCTTTACCTGCCGATCGCCATTGGCGCGCTGATCTTTTCGCCGTTGTCTGGGCGCATCGTCGGGCGGTTCGGCCCGCGGCCGTCACTGCTGGCGTCGGGGACGTTGTTGACGACGGCAGCGGTGCTGCTGACGTTCCTCGACGTGGACACCCCGATCTGGGCGGTGCTGGTGATCTTCGCCGTCTTCGGTATCGGCTTCTCGGTGGTGAACGCTCCGATCACCAACACCGCGGTCAGCGGCATGCCGTTGGACCGTGCCGGTGCGGCTTCGGCGGTGGCGTCGACAAGCCGGCAGGTCGGAGTGAGTGTGGGTGTGGCGCTGTGTGGTTCGGTCGCCGGAGCTGCGCTGGCCTCATCGACTGTCGACTTCAGCGACGCCGCACGGCCGCTGTGGTTCGTGGTGGCCGGGTTCGGTGTCACCATCTTCACGTTGGGACTGTTCTCGACGTCGAAGCGGGCGATGCGTTCCGCCGAGCGGGTAGCCCCGTTGATCGCCGGGACGTCTCCAGACCAGGGGAGGGTGCATGCCGCGTAACGACGCTGACGAGGTCTGGAAAGACCTGCTGCGCTTCGTCTTCGACAACCGCGACACGTGGCGACGCGCCGTGGTCGAGGTGTCCGGACTGCCGTTCTCCCGGATCCGGATCATCAAACGCCTGGTCCGCTCACCGCTCACGGTCAAGCAGGTCGCCGAACACGCCATCATGGACGCCCCGGCGGCAACCGTGGCCGTCAACGACCTGGAAGCCCGCGGGTTGGTCACGCGCGAGGTCGACCCGTCGAACCGCCGCTCGAAACTGGTCTCCCTGACCGACCAGGGCCGGGCGGTGGTCGCAGCCATCGACGCTGTCGAAGACCCGGCACCCGAAGCTCTTTCGGCCTTGGACCAAACCGATCTCACGGCGCTGCGGCGGATCGTCGACAAACTCGCCGGCGGCTAGTCAGCTGGCTGCAGGTCGTTGGTAGGGGGTGTACCACCACCATTGGGCACGCTCCCCGGTGGGGCCGGGGCAGGGTGGGATGGCGGTAGGGGTACTGGTGGGTGTGACAGTGGGTGGTCGGGCCAGTGAGCGGTTGGTGAGTCGGCGCCCGAAGGCATCGGTGACCACCAGGCGGCTGGCGGGTCCGGTAATCGTGATCAGACCGCGGTGATGCGCCCGGTGGTGGTACGGGCAGACCAGGCAAAGGTTTTCGAGTTCGGTGGGGCCGCCGTCCTCCCAGTGCCGGATGTGATGGGCATGCAGCCCGCAGGTGGCGCCGCAGCCGGGGACCACGCAGGTGCCGCGGTCGCGGTGCTCGAGTGCTCGGCGTAGCCGGCGGCTGATCGTGCGGGTCTCGCGCCCGGATCCGATGACCTGACCGTCGCGTTCGAACCACACCTCGCACGTCGCGTCGCACAGCAGGTACTTGCGGTCGTCATCAGAGAGCAGCGGGCCCACATGTAGTCCGGCGATGCGGGATTCGAGGTCAAGGTGGACGACGACGGTGGTGCGGTGCCCGTGCGGGCGGGCCGCGACGTCGGCGTCCCAGCCCGCCCGGACGAGGCTCATGAATCCGTCGACAGGGACGGGGAACGGCGGAGTGGTCTCGGTGGTGTTGTCGGCGTGGTCGCGTTTCCACTCGGCAACTAGGGCGTCGCGGTGGGAGTCCAGGGCGGCCTGGAATTCTGCGGCTTCGTGGTGGGGCAAGGTGATGTGCCAGGTGGCCGATTCGTCGTCGCTGGTCTGGTTGATCGACCGCTTGGATTGCCGGCGTGGCGGGTCCGGTCGTGACTCGGGCTCGGGCTGGGGTTCCGGTTCGGGTGCAGGCTCGGATGGCGCCCCTTCCTTCATTTCCCAGGGCGCTGGCTTGAGCTCCCAGGGTTCTTTTTCGTACTCGGGTTCCGGCTCGGGTGGCGGTTCGAGGGTGGGTGTGGGTGGGGTTTCCAGCTTCACCGCGTGGCGGATCTGGGTGACGGTGGCGTACGGGATCAGCTGGGCGTAGTGGTCATCGGAGCCGTCGGCGGCGCGTTCGGCGATGACCCCCACTTGATCCAGGGACACCCGCCCTTCGCGCAGCATGTCCGTGCAGTGCGTGAACTCGTCGCGCCGTTGGGCGATGGCGGTGATGATTTCGGCGTTGCGGGGAGAGACCCCGAGTTTCCAGGCCACCAGTGCTGGTATGGACAGGGCGCCGGTCATCCCCGCCAGGCCGTCGCGGTCGATTTCGGCGATGATGTCCACGATGCGGCCGTCGATGGCGTTGCGCTGCCCGGTCAACTCCGCGGCCTCGTCGAACAACACGTCGAGCCGCTCCTTGGGTGACACCTCCGGAGCAGCGAAAGATGTTGCGTTCGAGGACATGCCAACATCCTCGCAGAGGGGTACGACAAATTTTCGGCTACCGGCTCTCCAGCACTGCCATGGCCGCATTGTGGCCACCGATTCCCGAAACCGCGCCGCCGCGTCGAGATCCAGACCCGCACATCAAGATTCGCTCGTGCGCGGTGGCGACGCCCCAGCGTCGCGCAGGTGTGTCCAGCGGATCGTCGTCCTCGGCGAACGGCCAGCTCAATGCGCCGTGAAAGATGTGGCCCGCCGTCATCCCCAGCGTCGCCTCAAGGTCGGCAGTTGTCTTGGCCTCCACGCATGGCCGGCCGTTACCGTCGGTGAGCAACACGTCCTGGATAGGTTCGGCCAGAACGGAATTCAACGACGCCAACGCAGCGTCGGTGAGTCGATCCCGCATCCGATCGAGATCTGCCCCGGCCAGCAGTGTGTGCGGTGTGTGCAACCCGAAGACCGTCAAGGTCTGGGCGCCGGTGGCCCGTAGTTCCGGTGACAGGATGGACGGATCGGTCAGGGAGTGACAATAGATTTCGCATGGCAGCGGATCGGGAATCTCCCCGCCGGCCGCGCGGGCGTAGGCGGCGCCCAGTTGGTTCCACGTCTCGTTGATGTGAAACGTGCCGCCGAATGCCTGCTCCGCGGTCACCGACGAATCACGCAACCGCGGCAGCCGCTTCAGCAGGAGGTTGACCTTGATCTGCGCCCCCGGCGCCGCTTCGGGGGCGGGTTCGCCCAGCAGCCCCGCCAACACCGTCGGGGTGACGTTCGCGAGGACGAATCCCGCTCGGACGCTGGCACTCTGCTCGCCCGTGCGATAGCTCACCACACCGTCCGGGGATACCGCGTCGACGTCGACGCCGGTGACGATCTGCGCCCCTAACCCGGCTGCTGCCGTCGCCAGCGCGCCCGTCACCGCGCCCATTCCGCCGATGGGCACGTCCCACTCGCCGGTACCTCCGCCGAGCAGGTGGTACAGCAGACAGATGTTCTGCGGCAGCGACTCGTCGTCGAGATCGGCGAATGTGCCGATCAGTGCGTCGGTGGCGACCACCCCGCGCACCAGATCGTTGAGAACCGCATCCCGGATCGCGACGCCCGCCGGTTGGTCGATCAGCGCCTCCCATGCCGCGGAGTCGCCCACCAGCTGCCGTGCCTGGGTGCGGGTCGGTAACGGCTTCAACATTGTGGGCCAGAGCTTTTCGGTGACCATGCGCGCCCGACGATAGAACTCGTCGAAACCCGGGGCGTCGGCTTCGGCGCCCACGGCGGCGAAGGTGGACTGCGGCCCGATCAGCAGACCGGTCCGACCGCCGGTGGCCGGGTCAGGGGTGTAGGAGGAGTACCGGCGTCGGGCCAGACGGATCGAGGCCCCCAGGTCCTCGATGAGGCGTTTCGGCAGCAGACTGACCAGATACGAGTACCGCGACAGTCGGGCATCCACACCGGGGAACGCCTGCGCGGACACCGCGGCGCCGCCCACGTGGTCCTGACGCTCCAGAACCGTGACCTGCAGCCCGGCACGCGCCAGATACGCCGCGGCGGTCAGGCCGTTGTGCCCGCCGCCGACGATCACGACGTCACGATGCGGTTGTGTCATCCGACCAGTGTCCGCTGCCGGACCTCAGGCGCGCGTCCCGGCCGCCGCGCACGCCGCCTGCGCCGCTTCCGTGTGCGCGTTGAGGCTGGTGGCCGCGGTGTTGAAACGGTCGACGTCGGAACGCAGGCCCATCAGCAGCATCAGCTTGGTGGCGCCCATCGACCAGGCCCGCATCGGCGCCGAGACCTCCGGAGCCACGCCGGGCGTACGGGAGGCGTTCAGCGCGGTGGTGACGGCCAGGCGCAGCCCGGTCCGTCCGGACACATTGCTGGCCCGCAGTGTCGCGTCGTCGTAGGTCTCGCCGAGCGCGAGCCCGTTGGCGAAGTCGGTGTAACTGAGCGAGGCCATGTCCAGGGCGGTCGCGAACTGAGTGCAGGCGGCCACGGCCTCGGGGCTGGGTGCCGGTTCCGCCGACGCGAGCGGGCTGAGCACCATCGCAACAGCACACCCGGCAATGAACGCGGCGGGAACGAGCTTGATGGGAGCCTCCGACCTTCGATGCATATGTCGCTCACTGACGATCGAGGGCGACGGCGTCGAAGCGCTGAATTCCGTGTGAACGTCCCGTTCCCGGAGGGAAACGAGTCTGCGACGGCGGTTGGCCTCGCACTATTCTCCGGCTGTTTGCTGTTCGGACATTTACCACCTCGATGATTTCAGGCGAATCGAAGCCAGGAGAGGCGTTTCTTACATGCGGATTCGCGGGACGGCCATGGTGTTGGCTGCGCTTTCAGTGGCGCTGTGCACCCCGACACAGGCGATTGCGGAGCCGGTGCTCGACCCGCAGCCGGTCGCCGACGCGGCACCGCCGCCGCCTCCTCCGCCCAACGGAGCCATTGCTCCCGCGGCCGCCGGCTACCTCCAGACGCCCGACGGGTGGGAGCTGACGGTGGCAGGCAACGACGAGACCCGGGTTGCGGTGGCGCCGCTGACGACGGCGCTGACGTCGCGGGAGTATCTGGTCGGCGGCACGTTCACCGGCACGGTCGCCGGTGAAGGTCCCACTGCACTCAAGGGTGGTTCGTTGGTGGTCGGGTACCGGATCGGTTGCGGTATCGTGGGCGGCCCCGTGGAGATGCTCGGATCTGTCGGCGCCACACCGACTTTCGGGTCGAATGCCGTGATCGGAGCGGTGCAGTTCCCGGTCAACGGCCAAATCAAGATCAACCTCAGGCCGGGCACCGTCACCACAGTGCCGGTGGGGCAGAAGGACTACAAGGGCAAAGAGGCGCGGGTGACGGTGACCGGGTTCCGCGTCAGGGTCGACGGGTGTGTCGGCCAGTCCTTCATCCAGTCCTACGCGACGTTCAAGAGTTCGAGTGCCGACACCGATGACATCGTGACCTACGCGGGACAGGTGACCGTCGTATGATCCGCCGCATCACCGCGGCCGCGTCGGCAGCGCTGATCGCTTTCACCGCAGTTCCTTCGGCGGCCGCCGAACCTGTTCCCGACGTGGCGCCGCCCAACGGCGCGGTCGCCTCGGAACCGCCGGGTTTCGTCGTCACGCCTGACGGCTGGGAGCTCAGCGTCGGAGCACAGGACGAGACCCAGTTGGCCATCGCACCGCTGACCACGGCGGCATCGTCGCGCGAGTACCTGGTCGGTGGCACCTTCACCGGCACAATCAAGGGTGACGGGAGTGCACCCGTGCAGGGCGGCACCCTCGAGGTCGGTTACCAGATCGGTTGCGGTATCGAACTGAACGTCGTGAAACTCAACGGCTCGGTCGGATTCCAGCCCAGCGTCGGGCCGTTGGGGCTGGGCAACACCAACATCCCGGTGACCGCACAGATGGAGGTGTTCCCGCAGCCGGGTGAAGTGATCACCTCGACGGTGACCACCAAGAGCTTCGAGGGCACGGCGCCGCGCGTCACGCTCAAGGACATCCACATCAAGATCGACGGCTGCATCGGCCAGTCGTTCCTACGGTCCTATGCGATCCTCACCAGCTCGACCGAGACCGCCGACGACATCGTCGCCTACTACGGCGTCGCCATGGTGGTGTGACGCCCGATGACTAGAGTAGTCGTCAAATTCGTTGCGCTTGGCGCATTGTGGGTGGCAGCCGCGATGTCATCGATCGGGGCCGCCGGTGCCGAACCCCCACCGCCGCCACCCAACCCGCCGCCTCCGCCGGCGTCGCCGTTGTTCCCGCTGGCGCAGGCCGGTGCCCCGGTGTCGGTCGGGGGTCTGCCCGCACCGCCGGATCTGTCCGGCCAGACCGTCAGTGAATACGTGCTCGGCCAGCACGCGGTGCCATCGGCGCCGGGCTCGGGCGTACCGGCCACCGCGCCGAACCTCAACCCGTGGAACAACCAGTACCTGTTGCCGCAGAACGTGATTCCGGCCGCGCCCGGCGAAGGTCAGATCGTCGGTGTCGAGCCCGGCCAGGAGAACGCGAACATCTCCAGCATCGACTACCTCAAGCGCCTGGTTGACACTTACCGCGCCGGCGGGCTGGAGGGCGCGTTGCTGGGGCAGAACCCGGTCGAAGGTGTCGGCAAGCCGTTGCCCACAGAGCCACCACAGCAGTAGGAGAAAGACCTTGCGCGCAACCACTTTCATCCGCCCCGCATTGTCCGCGGCGGTGACGGCCTGCCTGGTGCTGCCGGTGAGCGAGTCCCGCCCCGCCGAAGAGCCCGTGCCCGTCGCGTATCGTCCGAATGTGGCACTGACCGCATCGAGTGCCACTCTGCCTCCGCCGCTGACTGTGGTGTATCGGCGTGCGGTGGAACCGGTTTCGACGCCGGCGCCCAGGGTGATCGCAGCCGCCGCCGCCCCCGACGACGATATCGACGCCGACGGCGTAGGCGACACGCCGGCCACACCGCTGACACCGATCGACTTTGTGGATGCCCTCGCCGCGGCGGGCTATCTGCTGGTCGCCGGACCACTGCTGGTGGTCAGCATTCCGCTGCAACTGATCAGCGGGCAGTCCGACGCGGTGATCACGTCGCTCAACGATCTGATCTCGGCCGCCAACACCATCCTCAAGTTGGTGGGCCGGTCTATCCCACCCATCCCGACGCCCTCGTCGGGTGACGTCGCCGCCGGCCCGGTGGAGGAGGTCGATGACCCTGGGCTCGACGACACCGATATCGATGACGCCGATATCGACGACACCGATTTCGAGGACGCTGATGTCGCGGACAGGGCCGCCGTGGAGGCTGAACCGGAGCCCGAGACCAGCGACGAGCAGGACGAGAAGCCCAAGGACACCGAAGACATCAACGACACCGAAGACACCGAGGAGCCTGACGTCACCGAGGAGCCTGACGTCACCGAGGAGCCTGACGTCACCGACGAGACCGACTCCGACAAGACCGACACCTCGGAAAGCGAAGTATCCGACGCGGATTCGGGTACCGAGGCCGAGTGACACGATCACGCACGCTCTGGACACTCGCCGCCACGGTGACCGCCGCCCTGATCGTCGCCCCGCCGGCAGGCGCCGAGCCCACACCCACCACCACAACACCCCTGCCCACCCCGCCGATGGCCGGGACGCAGGCGCCGATGGACGCCATCGAGACGCTCGGCAAGCAGGGTTATGACGTGGAGATCGAGTGGGTCAGCGGATATCCGTCGAATATCCCGCTCAAGTACTGCACTGTGACGAATATCGATGTCCATGCGGCCCCACTGGCCTACATCATGATCAGCTGTCCGCCGGACACCTCGCAGTAAGGAACAGACATGTTGCGTGCTCCATGGTTCATCGCGTCCAGCATGGCGGTCGCCTTGGTGGTCAGCGCGCCGATTGCGCTTGCCGAGCCCACGCCCGCCCTGCCCGCGCCGCCGGAAGCCGGCACCGAATCACCGGGTGACACCGTGCGCACCCTGACCAGTCAGGGTTACGACGTCAAGGTCCAGTGGACCGCCGGGGAGCCGTCGGACATCCCGCTGTCGGAATGCACCGTGACGAACATCGACGTCCACGCGTCGCCGCTGGCCTACGTCATGGTGAACTGCCCGGCCGACGGCTCGCAGTAGTCAGTTCAGGTAACCCTCGACCTCATTGGCCGGCCGCACCTGCGCTGATGCGGGGTCGCCACCGGATTCGCGCAGTGCGCGCCGCTGCCGCAGCAGGTCCCAGCACTGATCGAGCTGGACCTCGACCGCCCGCAACCGCTGGTGCTCCTCGGACTCGTCGATTTCGTGCTGCTGCAACTTGTCCCGCAGCTCCTTCTCCTCGGCGACGAGCTTGTTCACTTCGGCGAGGATGTCCTGGTCTTTGGCCACCTGACCAGTGTGCCTGACAGCGGCGAGAATACGCAGATGCAATCTCAGCACCGCAGCGCCGTCGTCACGGGTGCGTCCAGCGGTATCGGTCTGGCCGTCGCTCACGTTCTGCGGCAGGAGGGGTTCGCGCTCACCGTGGTCGGGCGCGATGCCGACAAGCTGGACCGGGCCGTCGCCGGGCTGACCGAGAAGCCGGGACCACCGGTGCAGGCCGCCGCCGGCTCATTGGCCGACGAACGTTTTCTCGATGACGTCGTCGCCCGTCATGGCGCGGCGTTCGGCGCGCTGGACGTGCTGATGAACAACGCCGGCATCTCCGGTCATCGACCGGTCGGTGAGATCACCGCCGGTTTTCTCGACGAGCAGTGGGCGGTGAACCTGCGCGCCCCGATCCTGCTGACCGCCAAGAGTCTGCCGTTGCTCGTGAAGGCCGTGGCGCTGCGCGGCACCGCCCAGGTGATCAGCACGGCCTCCAACGCCGGTAAACGCGGCGAGGCCACGTTGGCGTCCTATTCGGCGACCAAGGCCGGGGTGGTGGCATTCACCGAGGCGCTGCACGACGAACTCGCCGCGTCGGGGATCCGGGCCACGGTCATCTGTCCCGGCGTCGTCGACACCCCGATGGCGCAGCCGTACGGAATCCCCACAAAGCAGATGATCGCGCCCACCGACGTCGCCGAAGTGGTGCGGATGACCACCCGGCTGTCGCCGGCCTGCATCGTGCCCGAGGTCGTATTGCTCAGACCCACCGAATGGCTGCAGACACCACAGTAGGGTGAGGCCGGTGAGCACAAAACCGGAGATCGAATTCCCTGACGGCCCCGCGCCGAGCCAGCTCGTGATCGAAGACCTGGTGGTCGGCGAGGGTGCCGAAGCCGTGCCGGGCGCCAACGTCGAGGTGCACTACGTCGGCGTGGAGTACGACACCGGTGAGGAGTTCGACAGCTCCTGGAACCGTGGCCAGTCGATCGAGTTCCCACTGCGGGGCCTCATCCAGGGCTGGCAGGACGGCATCCCCGGCATGAAGGTCGGCGGCCGCCGCAAGCTGACCATCCCGCCGGAGCAGGCCTACGGCCCCGCCGGCGGCGGACATCGGCTGTCGGGCAAGACCCTGATCTTCGTGATCGACCTGTTGGGCACCCGCTAGAGCGCTACCGGATCCGGCCCAGCATGTTGTGGGCCGTCTCGCTCACCAGTTGGCGGTCGTAGGTGACGAGGAAATCGAAGCGGCGATCTCCGTCCGGCGTGTGACTGGTGTTGCCCGGATGTTCCCTGGCGATCAGCGCGGCCGCGGTGTGGGGTCCCAGGGCCACCACCGTCCACTCCAGACACATGGGATCGTCGCTGCCCAACGCCACCCCGCGCAGACCCGCGTCGGGTTCGGCGACCATGTGCTCGCCGAACACCGCCACCAGCGGAGACCGCTCGGCGAGCGCTCGGTAGCGCCGCCTCGTGGCGGGGCTCAGATGCTCTGAGCGTTGCAGGGCCACCAGCATGATGGGTGGATCCGCCGCGCGCTGGGCCTGTGCCTCGATGTGCCGGGACAACGCGAGCACGGTTTCCTTGCGCGCCGTTCGCACCCGGCGGTGCCCGTCCACGAGCGCAAACGGTGAGTCCGCTGCGAGTCTGGCGGGCTGGCCGGCCCCGTACCGCGACGCCCACGAACCACCGGTGATGGCGTCGGGCAGTGCCGCCGGGGCGCCGAACCGGTAGCCCTGGCCGAGTTGGGCGCCCACGGCGAGAGCCTGTTCGAGGTGCGCGTCGGTTTCGATTCCTTCGGCGAGGATCACCGAGCCCGTGCGCTCGTGATGGGCCAGGACGGCCGACAACGTCTGGGCCTGCCGGAAGTCCGGCTGTGACTGCACAAGTGCCAGATCCAGTTTCATCACATCGGGGGAGATGACGTCGAGCAGCGCCGAGGAATCGGGATGAGCGCCGATGTCGTCCAACGCGATCAGATGACCGTCGGCGCGCAGGGCCGCCACCTTCTTCAACAGGAGATGCGGCTGCACCAGCATGCTGCGTTCGGTGATCTCGAACATCACCTGCAGATGGTCCTTGGCGGGTGTCACTGGCCGGTAGGTGCTGGCCGGTTCGCAGTTGACCGACAGCAATGCTCCGTCCGGCAGCGTCGACCGCAAGGCCTGCTCGATCGAGATCGTGATGCACATCTGGTCGAGCTGGTCGACGTCGCCGTGCTCACGCGCGTGCGCGAACACCGCGGCGGGCCCCAGGGCGGCGGCCTGCGGCCAACGGGCCAGCGCCTCGAACCCGACCACCGCCTCATCGGGCAGCGACACGATGGGCTGGAACGCGGGCACCATGCCCACACCGCGGGCGGCGGCTTCGATGCTCACCGGGTCGTCGGTCCCGGCCCGGGCAACCGCAGCATCAGGCGGGTGCCGCCCAGGGGGCTGGACTCCAAGGTGGCTGTGCCGCCGTGCAATTGGGCCTGCTGGGCGACGAGCGCCAGGCCCAGTCCGGAGCCGGAGTGCGACGCGGTGGAACCGCGGGCGAATCGCTCGAAGAGCTGCTCGCGTTCCTCCTCCGGGATTCCCACCCCGTCGTCGTCGACGGCGATCTCGACGCCGGCGCGGGAACTGACCGCCGACAGCTGCACGTGTGTGGCAATGCCGTGTTTGACAGCATTGGCGATGGCGTTGTCGACGGCCAGGCGCAGGCCGGCGGGCAGCCCGACGATGATGACGGTCGGCGCGGGCACCAGCGACACCTCGAGGTCGGGATAGATGCGCATCGCGTCGTGGGCGGCCCGGTCCAGCAGTTCGGTGATGTCGACGGTGGTGTGGTCGTCGGAGGTCGACAGTTCGCCCTGCGCAAGGCGTTCCAGCGCCCACAGCGTGGCTTCGATCCGCGACTGGGTGCGAACCACGTCGCCCAGCACCTCTTTGCGTTGTTCATCGGGCAGATCCAGGGTGGTCAGCACTTCGAGGTTGGTGCGCATCGCGGTCAACGGGGTGCGCAGTTCGTGGGAGGACACCGCGGCGAAGTCGCGTGCCGACGCCAGCGCCTCCTTGGTGCGGTCCTGCTCTTTCCACAACCGTTGCACCATGCCGCGCATGGCCTCGGCGATCTCGACGGCTTCACTGGCGCCGCGCACCTCGATCTCGGGGGCCGCGTCGCCGGCGTCGACCGTCCGGGTCTGCTGAGCCAGCCGCTTGAGCGGCCGCACCGCGAACGCCGCGAGCAGCCACCCGAGCAGCGCGGCGGCGCTGATGGCGAAACCACAGATCAGCAGCACCCGCCGGTGCAGGTTGTTGGTGTCGGTGATGGTGTCGTCGTAGGTGGCACCCACCGCGACCGACATGGGGCCGGCGGGGCCGGCCATCTCGACCGTGCGGACCCGGTAGCGCACACCACCGATCTCGGTGTCGGCGTAGTCGGTGTCCAACTGCGGCAGGATCACGTTGGTGTTCGATTTCACCTCGCCGCCACGGCGCACGGTGATCACCGCGTCGGCGTCGTTGGGGGAGCGGGGGATCTCGGCGAGCCCGCGCGGCAGGAACGGGATGGCGAATCCGGCGGCCTCGTCGAGGCGCCGGTCCAGTCGTTCCTTGCGGTCGTTGGTGATGCCCACCCAGACGATGGCGCCGACGATCGTCACGACGATCGCGGCGCCGATGGCTGTCGCGAAGGCCACCCTGGTGCGCAGCGAGGGCGTCCGAGTGAGGATCCGCGACAGCACGGTGTCACTGCGTCCTGAGGACGAACCCCACGCCCCGAACGGTGTGCAGCAGGCGCGGGGCGCCACCGGCTTCGAGTTTGCGCCGAAGGTATCCGATGAAGACGTCGACGACGTTGGTGTCGGCGGCGAAGTCGTAACCCCACACCAGCTCCAACAGCTGGGCTCGGGACAGCACCGCGGTCTTGTGTTCGGCCAGGACCGCCAGCAGGTCGAACTCGCGTTTCGTCAGATCGACGTCCACACCGTTGACCCGCGCGCGCCGGCCCGGGATGTCGACCTCCAGCGGGCCCACCGAAATGGTCTCCGAGGAGAACGTCGCCGTGGCGCCGCGGCGACGCAACAGCGCTTTCACCCGCGCCACCAGTTCCGCCAGCACAAAAGGTTTCACCAGGTAGTCGTCGGCGCCGGCTTCCAGGCCGGCCACCCGGTCGTCGACCGAGCTGCGGGCCGAGAGCACACACACCGGCACGTCGTTGTCCATTGCCCGTAGTGCGGTCACCACGCTCACCCCGTCGAGGACGGGCATGTTGATGTCGAGCACGATCGCATCGGGGCGGGTTTCGGTGGCGCTGCGCAGTGCCTCGGCGCCGTCGACGGCGGTCGAGACCTCGAATCCGGACAACCGCAGCCCGCGTTCCAGCGAAGCGAGCACGTCGGCATCGTCGTCAACCACCAAGACCCGGGGTGAGGCCGATCCACTGTCCATGCCCGACATCTTGCCTGATCGAGTCCTGTGTGTCGGGAAGGCGCGTTGGCAACCTTCCTGACGGGAAGCTTTTGACCTGAACAATAGTTGAGGTCCTACGGTGGATTCATGAGCATCGAGACCGTAGCCCGGCACACGCTGTACCGGCAGATCAAGTCAGATCGTGCTGACCTGCGCGCACTGGCCGATACCTCGCTGCTCAGACGCATCTGGACGTTCTCGGCCCGGCACCACCGCCGATTGGGCCTGTTCGTCGCGATCAGCGTGGTCAGTGCGCTGCTGACGGTGGCCACCCCGCTGCTGGCCGGGCGCGTGGTCGACGAGATCGTGCACGGCGGCGCCGCCCGCGTGATCGTCATCCTGGCGCTGGTGATCGCCGCGGTGGCGGTGGCCGAAGCGGGGATCGCGATGGTGACCCGCTGGCTGTCGTCGACCATCGGTGAGGGTTTGATCCTGGATCTGCGCACCGCGGTGTTCGATCACGTGCAGCGCATGCCGGTGGCCTTCTTCACCCGCACCCGCACCGGGGCGCTGGTCAGCCGCCTCGGCAACGACGTCATCGGCGCGCAGCGCGCTTTCTCCGACACGCTGTCCGGCGTCGTCACCAACGTGGTGACGCTGACCCTGACATTGGTGGTGATGCTCGGGATCTCCTGGCAGATCACGTTGCTGTCGCTGGTGTTGATGCCGTTGTTCCTCATGCCTGCGCGCCGGATCGGCCGCACCATGGCCCGGCTGAGCCGGGAGAGCGCCATCCACAACGCCACCATGAACACCCAGATGACCGAGCGGTTCTCCGCTCCGGGGGCGACGCTGATCAAGCTGTTCGGCAATCCCGCCAGCGAATCCGGGGAGTTCGCCGCCCGGGCCGGCCGGGTGCGCGATATCGGCGTCAAGACCGCGATGCTGCAGGCCACGTTCATGAACTCGCTGACGTTGATGTCGGCGCTGGCACTGGCGCTGGTGTACGGCCTGGGCGGGGTGCTGGCGATCGGCGGTGCACTGCAGGCCGGTGCCATCGTGTCGCTGGCGCTGCTGCTGACCCGTCTTTATGCCCCACTGACCGCACTTGCCAACGCCCACGTCGAGATCGCGTCGGCGCTCGTGAGCTTCGAGCGGGTGTTCGAGGTGCTGGACCTGGTTCCGCTGATCCAGGAGAAACCCGACGCCCGCCCCGTTCCCGACGGCGGGGTGTCCGTCCATTTCGACGACGTGCGGTTCAGCTATCCGTCCGCGGACAAGGTGTCGTTGGCCTCGCTGGAGGAGGTCGCCGTGCTGGACGACCGCGGCGGTGCCGAGGTACTGCACGGCGTCTCGTTCCGCGCCGAGCCCGGTCAGATGATTGCGCTGGTCGGGTCTTCGGGTGCGGGCAAGTCGACCATCGCGTCCCTGCTGGCCCGCCTGTACGACGTCGACTCCGGCGCCGTCCGGTTGGCCGGGGTCGACGTGCGTGACCTGACCGCGCAGTCCCTGCGGGACACCGTCGGGCTGGTCACCCAGGACGGGCACCTGTTCCACGAGACCATCGGTGCGAATCTGCGGCTGGCCAACCCCGGGGCCACCGACGCCGAACTGTGGGCCGCGCTGCGCCGGGCCCGGCTGGACGACGTGGTGGCCGACATGCCCGACGGGCTCGACACGGTGGTCGGTGAACGCGGGTACCGCCTCTCCGGTGGTCAGCGGCAGCGCTTGACCATCGCCCGGCTGCTGCTCGGCAAGTCCCGGGTGGTGGTTCTCGACGAGGCCACGGCCGCACTGGACTCTTCATCGGAAGTGGCTGTGCAGCAGGCGCTCTCGGAGGCACTGGCCGGAAGGACGTCGCTGGTGATCGCGCACCGGCTGTCCACGGTGCGCGCGGCCGACCTGATCCTGGTCGTCGAAGACGGCCGCATCGTCGAACGCGGCACCCACGAGCGGTTGCTGGCACGGCGTGGCCGGTACGCCGAACTGTACGAAACGCAGTTCGGTCGACAGGCCGCTTGACCCGTTATTGATTAGACAAGCGTGGCAATCTGGAATGCGGGGGTCAGCACCGGTGTTCCTGTCGGCGGCGTGGTCTATGACTTGGAGTACGACACGAGACGAAAAGTGGTGATCTGATGCGCGCGCACGACGGGCTCCGCTCGGAACCGGCGATCGCGCCTGCCCCGGCCAGAGTTCGCTCCGCCTCGGATCTGCTGCGCCTGCTGCCGTACCTGAAGCCGTACAAGACGCGGTGGATCGCGATGATCCTCGTCGCGCTCGCCAGCCTGGTGGCCACCATCTCGATCCCGCTGATGACCAAGGCGGTCATCGACGGCCCGGTCCGGCAGCAAGACCAGCGGGGGCTGTGGATCCTCGGCACGGCCGCCCTCGGTGTGGGCATCACCGAGGCGGTGCTCTGGTTCATCCGCCGCTGGCTGGTCGCGCGCGCCACCATGGGTGTGGAAGCCGATATCCGCAAGGACCTGTATGCCCGGCTGCAGGTGCTGCCCATGTCGTTCCACACCCGCTGGCAGTCCGGCCAGCTGCTGTCCCGGGTGATGAACGACCTGTCGTCCATCCGCCGGTTCCTGTCGTTCGGGCTGGTGTTCCTGGTGCTCAACGCCATCCAGATCGTGGTCGTCACCGGCATCCTGCTGGCCGTGTACTGGCCGCTGGGTGCGGTGGTGGTGGCGTCCATCGTGCCCATCACGTTGACGGTGCTGCACTTCGAGCGCGAGTTCACCCGGTTGTCCCGGCTGGCCCAGGACCAGGCCGGCCACGTGGCCACCCACGTCGAGGAGGCCGCCCTCGGGGTGCGTGTGGTCAAGTCGTTCGGTCGCGAGCAGTACGTCTACGACCGGTTCGACGCCCAGGCCTCCAAGCTGTACGACACCCAGATCGCGAAAGTCGGGGTGTCCGCGAAGTTCTGGACGCTGCTGGAGATCATCCCGAACCTGACGCTGATCATCGTGCTCGGTTTCGGCGCCTACGCCGCCGGCACCGGGGCGGTCACCATGGGCACGCTCGTCGCGTTCATCACCATGATGCTGTCGCTGGTGTGGCCCATCGCCTCACTGGGTTTCCTGCTGTCGATGATGCAGGAGTCCTTCACCGCCTCAAACCGCATCGCCGAGATCTTCGATGCCCCCCGTGAGATCACCGACGGGCCCGAGGCCGACACTCCGCGCGGTGGCCGTCTCGAACTAGTAGACGTCGGTTTCCGGTTCCCCGACGCCGCCGACGACGACTGGGCGCTGCGTCATGTGAACCTCACCGTCGAACCGGGGCAGACCATGGCGCTGGTGGGTGCGACGGGCTCGGGCAAGTCGGTGCTGGCGGCGCTGCTGTCACGCCTCTACGACGTCACCGAGGGTGAGATCAGGGTCGACGGCACCGACATCCGCGAGCTGAGCCTGCCCGCGCTGCGGGAAGCGGTGGCCACGGCGTTCGAGGACCCGACGCTGTTCTCGATGTCGGTGGCCGAGAACCTCAAACTGGGCCGCCCCGACGCCTCTGAAGCCGACCTGTCCGAGGCCATCGACGTGGCCGCGGCGGGGTTCGTCTACGACCTGCCCTACAGCCTGGACACCCGCATCGGCGAGCAGGGCATGAGCCTGTCCGGCGGGCAGCGGCAACGGCTTTCCCTGGCTCGCGCCATCCTGGCCGGCCCGAAGATCCTGGTACTCGACGACACCCTGTCGGCGCTCGACGTCCACACCGAGGCGGCGGTCACCGACGCCTTGAGCCGGGTGCTCGTGTCGGTGACGGGCATCATCGTCGCCCACCGCGCGTCGACCGTGCTGCTGGCCGATCAGGTGGCGCTGCTGCAGAACGGCACGATCACCCACGTCGGTACCCACTCGGAACTGCTCGAGACGGTGCCGGCCTACCGGTACCTGCTGGCCGCCGATGACGAACTCGACGACGGCGCGGAACCCGAACCGGGCTGGACCGACGGACGTGCCGAACTCGAGCAGGAATACTGCGAACAGCATGCGACCGAAGACGCTTGCGCCGCACGCGAATTCGCCGGGATGGAAGGGGAGCGGCGATGACGGTCACCACCTCGCGCCAGAGTGCCGGGTGGCGCGGCCGCCTCGACGACCAGCAGGACGACAACCTGCCCATCGATGAGCAGCAGCCGCGGCGGCGCGAGGCCAAGGCGCTGTTGTTCGACCTGCTGCGCCCGTTCAAGACGGCGGTGCTGATCCTGGCCGTCGTCGTTGTCATCGAGAACGCCGCGCGGCTGACGGTGCCGCTGCTGATCCAGCGCGGTATCGACCACGGCATCCCGCCCATCGTCGACGGCGGCTCGGCACGCGAACTGATCCTGATCGTGGCCACCCTCTGCGCGGTGGTGCTGGTTCAGGCGATCAGCCGGATGTTCTTCCTGCGCCGGTCGGGGCGCATCGGCCAGAGTGCGTTGCTGGAACTGCGGCGGCGGATCTTCCGGCACTTCGGCCGCCTCGATGTCGCGTTCCACGACCGCTACACCTCCGGCCGGGTGGTCAGCCGTTCCACCAATGACGTCGACGCCATTCAGGAAATGCTGCAGAACGGCTTCGACAGCCTGATCACCGCGGTGCTGACGTTGTTCGGCACGGCGGTGCTGCTGGTGGTGCTCGACTGGCGGTTGGGTCTGATGTGCCTGGTCGCTTTCCCGATCCTGCTGTTGATGGCGGCCTGGTTCCGTTCGGAGTCGGCGAAGACCTACCGCGAGGTCCGCGAAAGCGCGGCACTGGTGATCGTGCAGTTCGTCGAGACCATGACGGGCATCAAGGCCGTACAGGCCTACCGTCGCGAGCAGCGCAACCAGGAGATCTTCGAAGAAGTCGCCGACCGGTACAAGGACATCAACGAGAAGACGTTCAAATTGCTGGCCGTCTTCATGCCAGGCGTCAAACTCGTCGGCAACCTCACCACCGGCGTGGTGCTGCTCTACGGCGGTTACCGCGTGCTGCACGGCGAGATGACCATCGGCACACTGGCCGCGTTCCTGCTGTATCTGCGGATGTTCTTCGAACCGATGCAGGAGATCACCCAGTTCTTCAACACCTTCCAGTCGGCGGCCGCCGCGCTGGAGAAGTTGGCCGGCGTGCTGGCCACCGCTCCCGCGATCGCCGACCCGGCCGCCCCTGCCCGGCTGGACCAGGTGCGCGGTGAGGTCGCGTTCCGGCACGTGGGCTTCGAGTACGTGCCGGGCCGGCCGGTGCTGCCCGATCTGGACCTCACGGTGCCCGCCGGGCAGACCGTTGCGCTCGTGGGCACCACCGGCGCGGGGAAGACCACCATCGCCAAACTCATCGCCCGGTTCTACGACCCCACCTCGGGCGCCGTCACTCTCGACAACACGGACCTGCGCCATCTCGACCAGAACGAACTGCGCAGGCACGTGGTGATGGTGACGCAGGAGAACTTCATGTTCGACGGCACCATCGCCGACAACATCCGTTTCGGTAAACCTCAGGCCACCGACGCCGAAGTGCGTGCCGCCGCCGAGGCCGTGGGCGCGGACAGGTTCATCACCGCGCTGCCGGACGGCTACGACACCGACGTCGCCAAGCGCGGCGGCCGGCTCTCGGCCGGCCAGCGTCAGCTGGTGGCGTTCGCGCGGGCCTTCCTCGCCGACCCCGCGGTGCTGATCCTCGACGAGGCCACCTCGTCGCTGGACATCCCCAGCGAGCGGATGGTGCAGCAGGCGCTGGAGACGGTGCTGGCCGACCGCACGGCCCTGGTGATCGCACACCGGCTCTCGACGGTGGAGGTCGCCGACCGGGTGCTGGTGCTCGAGCACGGCCGCATCATCGAGGACGGCCCGCCCGCCGAGTTGATCCGCGACACCGGCGGTCACTACGCCGCACTGCACCAGGCTTGGGTGCATTCGCTGGCCTGACTCGATCGAGCAGAAAATCTTCAGTCGTGGGTGTAGATATTCTCTCTCGCCAGGGGTAGAGTGGGCATTGTCGAAGAGAGAAGGGGCCAGAGGCACGGGAGATGACGAACTACCCGTGAGTTGAGGAAAGAAGACCTGCCGCAGTAGGTGTTTCGCGGCAGTGGTAGTGCAGAGGAAAAGAAAGGAGCGAGTTACCGTCGGATCGCCCGTGTTCGTCGTTTTCGGGCCGATGCCGCAGTTACACAGCAGTATCACAAGATGGTAGTAATCTCCTCAGGGCCGGCGTCCTCGGTGCGATTGGTGCACCGGGGTGCCGGCCCTTCTTGTTGCGATACCCCGATCGAAAGGTGATGTGGTTTCCACGAATCCTGGCTCTACCGGCGCCAGTCCGGCGGACAAATTCGACGATGAGGACTATCCCGCGTACAGCATGGGTAGTGCCGCCAAGATCCTCGAAACCACCCCGGCCTTTCTGAGAAGCCTCGACGAGGCGAAACTGCTTGTTCCGCATCGGTCCGACGGCGGGCATCGCCGATACTCCCGTTACCAGTTACGGATCGCGGCCAGAGTCCGCGAACTGGTCGACAACGGCACGGCCCTGGACGCCGCATGCCGCATCATCATTCTCGAGGATCAGCTCGCCGAAGCCCAGGCACTCAACGCCCAGCTGCACCGCCGCCTCGGCGAAGGTGGCACCGGAGATGCCCAGCCCTGACTCACACGCTCAGCAGCATCTCCAGCTTGTCGTTGGTGCGGTGCAACTGCGACGACAGCATGTCAATGATCTTGGCCCGGGCGCGTTCGCTCACGGCGGCAGTGGCATGGCTGAGCACGTTGAGCCGCGCGGTGTCCAGCCACGCCATCATCTCCGGGTCGGAGAACCACCGTAGCTGATTGCTGTTGAACGCAAGCATCATTCGCAGCCAGTCCAGCGGTTCGTGCGGGTTCGGCACCGGTTGGCAGTAGGCATTGCGGGTGGCGTCGTCGGCGTGCGCGGCCTCGACGTGGGCGATGACGGCCGCGCTGAACACCGGCTGGCAGGTGCGCACGGTCTGCAGCGTGATGGTGTCACCGTCGAACACGGTGGCCACACCGCGGCTGCCCAGACCGTCCGAGCTGCAGTCGATGTAGAGGGTCGAGTCCTGCGCGGGCAATGAACCGTGTTCCAGCACCACGTGGTCGCTGTGAATGGCCAGCACGTGACCCATGCGCACCACGTTCTCGACGCGGCGCAGCTGCTCCAGTTCGGCCGCGGACACGATGGCGCACCGGTACATCTGCGGGGTCACCGACTCGTCGATGCGCAGCAGGCAGCCGGCGTCGGAGAGCCGGGTGAACAGGTCGTCCACGGACTCGGCCGCGTCGACGGCGCGCAGTTGTGCACTGACGTCGGCGAGTACGCGTTTGGCGAACGTCTTCCCGGGCTGGATCGCGGCACGATCCAGCAGCCACGAATCGCGCGGTTTGATCCACGTCAGCTGCTGCGGCCGGACCCCGTGGCGCAACAGCCACAGAACAGTGTCCATCGCGGTCTTACCCGCGCCGGCGATCACATAGTGATCATGAGAGGGTAAGCGCGGCAACTCATTCGGTGCCACACACCGCACACCGTCGGCCACCGGATAGGGCGGTGGGCGCATGGACGGCACCGTCACCCCGACGTAAGTGGTGTCGACGATGCGTCGCCGCGCCGTCACCTCGACCACCTCACCGCCCAACGTCTGAAACCGGCCGTCACCGAGGTACTCGCTCATCGGGAAGTACGACACGCGTCCGGTCGGCAACAGGTGCGCCCGCATCACGGTGTCGAAGTACGCGCACACCTCTGCGCCACCGGCCAACTCGTAGAACCCGGCGTTGAGGCCCACGCTGTCGATGGTGTCGGTACCGAGCCGGCGCGAGTTCACGCCGTAGTACGCCGACGGCTGGTGCAGCCGCACGAACGGGTACGCGGTGTTCCAGTGCCCGCCGGGCTGGTGGTTGCGGTCCACCATCACCACCTGTGCGGAGGTTTCACCGACCAGGGTGTCGACGAACGCCATTGCCGTGGCACCCGCACCGATCACCAGGTAGTCGGTCTCCAGGGTCACGGCAGCAGTCCGGCCAACCTGGCTTTGGACACGGCCTCGTAGCGGGTACGGGCGCCCAGTTTGGTGGTGGCGCTGCGCAGGTAGCTCTTGACGGTCTCCGGCCTCAATGAAAGACGTTGCGCCGCCTCAGCGTTGGTGCAACCCAACGCCACCTGGGCCAGCACATCCAGCTCGCGTCCGCTCAGTTTGTATGGGGCCGGCCCGCTGTCGCCCTCGTCCCTCGGGCTCGGCGACCGGCCCAGCGGCGCACCGGGTGCGCCCGTCACTCCGCCCGCCAACTGATCGGCCAGCGCCTGGAGCTGCGCAGGGGTGGGCGCTTCGGCCGCGGCGGCGAGCCGGCGCAGCTCGGCGTGTACCGCGCGGACGTCTTCGTCGGCGCCCATGGCGCCGGCCAGGGCGGCCTCGCGCAGCCGCATCCGCCGGTCCACCTCGTCGCGTACATGCAGCTCGCGGCCCAGCCGGTGGGCCGCGGCGAGCATCAGTTCGGCGGTCCGTCCGCCGATCGGCGCGCTGGCCCGGTGCGCGCCGTAGAGCACCGCCCGCGGCTGACCGTCGACCACCACCGGTACGGCCAGCACACTGCGAATGCCCTCGGTCAGCACCGGCGCGTCGTAGTCGTGGGTGATGGACGCGGCGTTGCGGTAATCGGACACCGACAGTGCGCGGCCGGAAACCATGCTCGCGCCGCCCAGGCCGGAGTTGCGGTGCACGGTGAGGCCGCGCAGTCCACTGGTGCGGGTGCCCACGAACTCGGTGAGCAACAGGCTGCCGCCCTGTACCTCGCCGCCGAAGAGCACCGGTACGGCGGCCTCGGCCGCAATGCCACGCAGTTCGGCACGAACCGCGTCAGTGTCGCGCGGCCGCAGCACGGTCACGAATTCACCCTCTTTCGGGGGTAGTGCACGGACAACTGTGACGTAGATCCTAGTTGGTATGAGCAACACCGATCTGTATCGCAGCGCGCGCGACCAGTTGGTCGACGTCATCAGCGACTATGACAAAGCGGTCGCGAGCTTCGAATGGCCCCGTCTGACCGGCACGTTCAACTGGGCCGTCGACTGGTTCGACGTCATCGCCGCCGGTAATGACCGGCCGGCCCTGTGGATCGTCGAAGCCGACGGCTCCGAGCAGAAGGTCAGCTTCGCCGAGATGTCACAACGCTCCGACCGGGTGGCGGTGTGGCTGCGCGCGCGGGGCGTCGGCAAGGGCGACCGGGTGATCCTGATGCTGGGGAACCAGGTCGAACTGTGGGAGGCCATGCTGGCCATCGCCAAGCTGGGCGCCATCATCATGCCCACCACCGGGGCGCTGGGCGCGGCGGATCTGAGTGACCGGATCAGCCGCGGCGGCGCACGCTTCGTCGTCGCCAACACCGCCGACACCGCCAAGTTCGCGCAGGTCGACGGCGACTACACGCGCATCGTGGTCGGCGAGCCCGTGGACGGCTGGCACACCTACACCGACGCCTACGACGAACAGCCGCAGAAGTTCGAAGCGGTGACCTCGGTGGACGACCCCATGTTGATCTACTTCACCTCCGGTACCACCAGCAAGCCCAAACTCGTCGAGCATTCTCAGATCAGTTACGCCGTCGGGCACTTCTCGACCATGGCGTGGATCGGCGTGAAACCCGGTGACGTACATCTGGCCATCAGCTCGCCGGGCTGGGCCAAACACGCCTGGAGCTGTTTTTTCGCCCCGTGGATCGCCGAGGCCACGATCTTCGTCTACAACTACGCCCGCTTCGATGCCACCGCCTTGCTGAACCAGTTGCGACGGGCGAAGGTGAACACCTTCTGTGCGCCCCCGACGGTGTGGCGGATGCTGATCCAGGCCGATCTCGGGGCGAAACCGGAAGGCCTGCGTGAGGTCCTGGGCGCCGGGGAACCGCTGAACCCGGACGTCATCGCGCAGGTGGAACGGGCGTGGGGGCTGACCATTCGTGACGGCTTCGGCCAGACCGAGACCACCCTGCAGGTGGGTAACACACCGGGCGCACCGGTCAAAGCCGGGTCCATGGGCCGGCCGATGCCCGGTGTCCCGGTGGTGCTCGTCGACCCGGTGAGTGGCGAATTGGCCGACGAGGGGGAGATCTGTCTGGACCTGAGCCGCAGCCCGCTCAACCTGATGACCGGATACCTCGGGGACCCGCAGCGCAACGCCACCGTCATGGCAGGCGGTTACTACCACACCGGTGATGTCGCCAGCCGTGACGAGGACGGCTACATCACCTACATCGGCCGCACCGATGACGTGTTCAAGTCCTCCGATTACAAGGTCTCGCCGTTCGAGTTGGAGAGCGTGTTGATCGAGCATCCCGCGGTGGTGGAGGCGGCCGTGGTTCCGCAACCCGACGCCACCCGGCTGGCGGTGCCCAAGGCATATATCGCGCTGGCCGCGGGTTGGGAGGAGTCCGAAGAGACCGCCAAGGCCATCCTCGAGCACGCCCGTGACCACCTCGCCCCCTACCTCAAGGTGCGGCGGGTGGAGTTCTCCGAGCTGCCCAAGACCATCTCCGGCAAGATCCGGCGCGTCGAGCTGCGCCGCCGGGAAGAGGAGGCCCATCAGGCCGGAGCTCCGATCGCCACCGAATACCGCTATGAGGACCTGATGCAGTGAACTCTTACGACTCTGGACCGACGAACACCCCGATCCTGGAGATGACGATCGGGGCCAACCTGGAGGCCACGGTGGCCGCGTACCCGGACGTGGACGCCCTGGTCGATGTGGCGGGTGACCGGCGCTGGACCTACCGCGAGTTCGACGCCGATGTCGACGTGGTGGCGCGCGGCCTGATGGCACTCGGTGTGCAGGCGGGTGACCGGGTGGGTATCTGGGCTCCGAACTGCGCCGAATGGGTCCTCGTACAGTACGCGACGGCGAAGATCGGCGCCGTGCTGGTGACCATCAACCCGGCCTACCGGACACATGAATTGGCTTACGTGTTACGGCAATCCGGGGTGCGGACGCTGATCGCGGCGACGGGTTTCAAGACCTCCGACTACGTGACGATGGTGGCCGAGGTGCGTGCCGACGTCCAGGACGTGATCTTCCTCGGTACCGAGGACTGGGACCGGTTGTGCGCCCGGTCGGCGGACGTCTCCGCCGATCAGCTGCACGCCCGGGGTGCGAAGCTGCGCAACACCGACCCGATCAACATCCAATACACTTCCGGTACAACGGGATTCCCCAAGGGAGCCACCCTCTCGCATCGCAACATCCTCAACAACGGGTTCTTCGTCACCGAGATGATCGCGCTGCAACCCGGGGAGAAGTTGTGCATCCCGGTGCCGTTCTACCACTGCTTCGGCATGGTGATGGGCAACCTCGGGTGTACCAGCCACGGCGCCACCATCGTCATTCCGGCGCCCGGTTTCGATCCGGGGGCAACCCTGGATGCGGTTGCCGCAGAACGCTGTAACGGTGTATACGGCGTGCCCACGATGTTCATCGCGATGCTGGGCCACCCTGATTTCGCGGACAAGGACGTGTCGTCGTTGCGCACCGGGATCATGGCCGGTGCGGTGTGCCCCGTCGAGGTGATGAAGCGTTGCATCGCCGATATGCACATGGACGAAGTGGCGATCGCCTACGGGATGACCGAGACCTCGCCGGTGTCGTGTCAGACCTTGATCGACGACGATCTCGAGCGGCGTACCGCCTCGATCGGGCGCGCGCATCCCCATGTCGAGATCAAGATCGTCGATCCCGACACCGGTGAGGTGGTACCCCGCGGTGAGCCAGGCGAGTTCTGCACCCGCGGTTACTCGGTGATGCTGGGCTACTGGGAGGATCCCGAGAAGACCAGCGAGGCAATCGATTCCGATGGGTGGATGCACACCGGAGATCTGGCCGTGATGCGCGACGACGGTTACTGCAATGTGGTGGGCCGGATCAAGGACATGATCATCCGCGGTGGCGAGAACGTCTACCCCCGCGAGATCGAGGAGTTCCTCTACACCCATCCCGACATCGAGGATGCGCAGGTGATCGGTGTTCCGGACGTCAAGTACGGCGAGGAGATCTGCGCGTGGATCCGGATGCGCGCCGACCGTGAACCGCTGGATGCAGAGGCACTTCGGGCGTATGCCTCGAACAAGTTGGCGCACTTCAAGATCCCACGGTATGTGCACATCGTCGACGAGTTCCCCATGACGGTCACCGGCAAGGTCCGCAAGGTGCAGATGCGTGAGGAGTCGACGCGGCTGCTGGGGCTCTAGTTCCGGCCACGACTTCCGACCACGCTGATTTGAACCCCCGACGGCCGGCAGTGGCGCTCCTAGGGTGGCTTGGTGCCAAAACCGCCCAAAAACCGTCCGCTGTATTACTCGGCATTCGTGATGAACACGCCGTCGCACGTCATCCACGGGCTGTGGCGCGATCCGTCGGCCGAGAACCACCAGATCAACTCTCTGGAGCACTGGACCGAGCTGGCCCGGGAAGTCGATCAGGCCGGCTACGACCTGCTGTTCTTTGCCGATGTCAGCGGGTTGCGCTCACCGTGGAACGGATCGTATGAGCTGGTGGCCCGCGAGGGCATGCAGATCCCGACCAACGACCCGTCGGTGCTTATCTCGGCTCTGGCCGCCGCCACCAAGAACATCGGCCTGGTGTACACCAGCTCCATCGTGCAGAGCCCGCCGTTCGACTTCGCCAGGCGCATCTCGACTTTGGATCACTACACCCGTGGCCGGGTGGGCTGGAACATCGTCACCAGCTTCTCCGACAACACCTATCGCAACTACGGGCACGACAAGCTCATCGAGCACGACCTGCGCTACGAGATCGCTGCGGAGTATGTCGACGTGGCCTACAAGTTGTGGGAAGGCTCCTGGGACGAGGGCGCCCTCGTCGCCGACAAAGCCGCCGGCGTGCACGCCGACGCCTCCAAGATCCATCGCATCAATCACGTCGGTGAGCACTTCTCGGTGGAGGGGCCGCACTTCGTCGCGCCGTCACCGCAGCGGGTCCCGTTCCTGTTCCAGGCCGGCGCTTCCCCGGTGGGGCAACGCTTTTCGGCCCGCAACGCAGAAGGGGTGTTCATCTCCAGCCCGGATCCGGCGTCGGCACGTGGCCTGATCGAGGAAACCCGTTCCCTCGCATCCGATTACGGCCGCGACCCCTATGACGTCAAGTTCTTCCAGGGGCTCTCGCTGGTGGTGGGCCGCACCGAGGACGAGGCCCGTGAGAAGGAAGCCCGGATGGAGGAGCTGCTGTCCGTCGAGGGCGTGCTGTGCCACATCCTCGGTGACGCCGGTATCGACGCCGGAGCGCTGCGATTGGAGACACCACTTTCGCAGCTCGGCGAGTTCCGCGGTGTGCAGGGTTGGGCGCGCTGGGCGGGCGAGTCCGCGGGTACCGATGACCCGACGATCGCCGATCTGGGCCGCGCGTTCGAACGCAGCAGCCGCATTGTCGGCACCCCCGAACAGGTCGCCGACAAACTGGAGGAGTGGCGAGACGCGGGGATCGACGGGGTGAACGTCTTCCATGCGGTGCGCCCGCACACCTTCAGCGATATCGCCGAGCTGCTGTTTCCCGAGCTGCGCAGACGCGGTTTGATCTCGACCGACAAGTCGGGCACGTTGCGGCACAAGCTGTCCGGCGGGGGAGCTGACCGCGTGCCCTCGACCCATCCGGCCGCCCGCTACCGCGGCGCGTTCACCGACAACTCACTGGCGGACAAGGTGTCCGAGCCGCTGTCGGTGCCCGCGCGCGTCTGAGAACGCGGTTCACCCAGCGGAGGTGGCCCAGCGGTGTCAGAGTTGAACCATGTCCGTCGGTCGCGCCTGCGCCCTCACCGGTCGGCGCCTGTGCGCGCTGCTGGCGGTGTGCTCGGCGGCCTTGCACGCGCTCATGCTCGGGCACGCCGGCGCACCGGCCATCGCAGCGCTGCTGGTGGCGATGCTCGGGGTGTGCCTGTTCTGCGCCTGGGAGCTGTGGCGGGACGGCTCGTTGCGGGCCTGGACGCTGGTGGCGTTGATGAATCTCGGCATGGTGGCCGTGCACCTCGGCGGGAGCACACACCAGCACGGCGCACCGCTGCACCTGACGGCGGTATCGGCGCCGTCAGCGCTGATGGCTCTTGCGACCGTCATCGCCCTGGTTGAGGTGGCCGCCGCGGTGGTGGTGTTGTTCTACCGCACTCGTGAGCGCGCGGCCAGGTTAGGCGCCGGGCGGGGTGAACTGGCTTAACGTCAGCAGCGCGCCCTGCGGATCGCGAATGGTCACGGTCTTGGTCCACGCGGTGTCCTCGGTGGCGACGATGGTGGCCCCGAGCCCGTCAGCGGTGTCCGCGGAGCTGTCCCGGTCGGCCACCGCGAAGGTCACCTGCCAGAAATCCGTGTCAGCGGGAGCCAGCCACGCCACGGCGTCCGCGAAGCCCGGCGGCGCGCTGATCTCCGACTGCACCGCCCGGATGTCGGGGTACACCGTCGCCTCGAGATGGTCGCCGTAGCCGGGACGGCGGATAAGCGTCGCGAAGCCGACATCATCGATTTCCCAGCCGAACAACGGCGCATAGAACGCCGCCGCTGCCTGCGGGTCCGAGGTCTGCAGATCGCTGAAGTTCCACGACCCTGGCTCGTTGGCCACCTGAACGCCCGGCCGATTTCGCGGCTGCCACAACCGGAATGCGGCCCCACGTGGATCCAGGCAGCCCGCCTGCCGACCGCCCGGGCCGGCATCGACGGGCGCCAGGGTGACGGTGCCGCCCGCAGCTTCGACTGCCTGCGCCGTGGCGTCGGCGTCGTCGACGGCGATGTAGGTGCGCCAGGCCACCTCCTCACCCTCCTCGGCGGGTGAGATGGCCGCGACATCACGGCCGCCCAGGGTGGCGATCAGGTAGCTACCGGGCGCGTCGGCAGGTATGGCGTCCTGGAACGTCCAGTCGAACAGCCCGCTGTAGAAGCGTTTGGCCTCATCGAGATCGGTGGCCACGACGTCGACCCAACAGGGCACGCCGTGCGGATAGGTTCGGGTTTCGGTCATGGGTTCAGGGTGCTCCTCGGGTCTGACAAACTCACCGGATTTTGTCGGCCCCCGATGGCATGATCGAACGCATGTTCGAGACATTCGATGCGTCTGCGTTACTCAATGAGGTGGAGTGCTCCCGCCTCGATGAGTCGGCGGTATGGGCGCATCGGATGGCGGCCATTGCGCCGCTGTTGTGGCGGCGCACCCTGGAGGCCGAAAGCGACGATCCGGATCCGGGGTATGCGCTGATCACCGGGTTCGCCCGTACGGTGGCGGAGGTGGGTCCGGCGTTGGGGGTCGCCCCGGCGGTGGCGTCGAAACTGGTGGGGTATGCCGACGCGCTGGATACCCGCTTGCCGCAGACTTTCGGGTTGTTGGCCTCGGGGCGGTTGGATTGGGAGTCGACGAAGGCCATCGTCACCCGCACCGATTACCTCGGCCATGACGCGGTGCGGGATGTGGACCGCAATCTGGCGGCCAAGCTGTCGGGGTGGGAGCGCTGGTCGCGTACCCGTCTGCTTGCTGCGGTGGATACCGCGATTCGGCGGGTGGATCCGGCGGCGGCCAAGGAGCGGCGGGTGCGCGCTGATGCTGCGCGCAAGATCGTGGTGACGGCGTTGCCGAACGGGACGGCCGGAGTACGGGGGTCGGTGCCGGTGGCCACGGGCGCGGTGTTCGACCAGGCGTTGACCGAGTTGGCGGCCACGGTGTGCCCGAAGGATCCGCGCACCCTGGAGCAGCGCCGAGTAGATGCGTTGACGCCGCTGGCGGAGCGCCGCTGGGTGCTGCGATGTGAGTGCGGCGACGCCGATTGCCCCGCCGCGGCGGCCGCCGCGCAGCAGGCCGAGGCCGGTCCGGGTGGGCCCCGGTTTGTCATCAATGTGATTGCCCCGGCGGCCACCGTGACCGGCGACGGCGACGAGCCGGGTTATCTGGACGGCTACGGCGTCATCGATGCCGAGCAGGTCCGTCAGATCGCCGAAGATGGGGCGCTGGTACGTACGGTGGCGCCGCCGGCGCAGCACGGGCGTGAGTTGGTGAAGTATCAGCCCTCGGCGGCGGTGCTGCGGTGGGTGCGGTGCCGGTCTTTAACGTGCAGTTTTCCTGGCTGCAATCGCTCGGCGTGGCGCTCGGATGTGGATCACAGTGTCGCCTTCGATCATCAGCAGCCGTTGCGTGGTGGGTGGACGGTGCCGTGGAATCTGGATCCGAAGTGTCGAGTGCATCACCGGCTCAAGACGTTTCATGCCGGGGTCGGTGGGTGGCAGAGTCAGCAGCTGGTTGATGGCACGGTGATCTGGACGTCGCCCACCGGTCGGGTGTATCGCAGCACCCCCGAGGGGGCGGAGTTGTTTGATGACCTCGCGTGTGCGGCGCCGACGCCGCGGCGGCGCAACCACCGCGCCGAGAAAACGAAACGCATCGCCGCGGCGCGGGCCGGGGCGGCGGCCAAACGCGCGGCGAATGCCGAGATCCGGCGGGTCAATCAGGCCCGTGCCAAAGAGATCGCTGACCGTCAGTGGCGCAACGAGATGCGCTTCAAACTCTTCTGGTTCAAAGGCGCACCGTCGACCAGTCCCTGGTGTACCTGGGTCAACGATCCTGACGAAGACGAACACATCAGCGCCGACTGGCGCCCACCCCCACCACCACCCACACCGGACGACGACGAACCACCGTTCTAGGGGTTACAACCCCAACGTTCGGTAGCGGTCCAACCGCGCCGCCACCCGCGCCGATGCAGGTTGCTCACGCAGCGCGGCCAACTCCACCGCGATGGCACGCGACATCCGTTCGGAGAAGGCCACGGGTTCGTCGGCGGCGTCGGGATATTCGCCCACCACCACGTCGACGATTCCGTTGCGCTGCAGATCGCGTGACCGAACCCCTTGTGCCGCAGCGAGTTCCGAAGCGTGATCGGTATCGCGGAATACGATGGCGCTGGCACCCTCGGGTGGCAGCGGAGCCAGCCAGCCATGCAGCGCGGCCAACACGCGGTCGGCGGGCACCATCGCCAGCGCCGGCCCGCCGCTGCCCTGGCCCAGCAGCACCGACACGGTCGGTACCTCCAGGGTCACGAGATCCGAGAGGCACCGCGCGATCTCACCGGCCAGCCCGCCCTGCTCGGCTTCGGTGGACAGTGCCGGCCCGGCCGTGTCGATGATCAACACCAACGGCAGATCCAAACCGGCGGCCAACGCCATCCCGCGGCGGGCCTCGCGCAGCGACGCCGGGCCCACCAAGCCGCCGGTCACGCGCTGCTGACCCAGCACCACCGCGGGTTGCCCCTGGAACCGGGCGAGCGCCAACAGCGTGGTGGAGGCGGCCTCACCCTGGCCGGTCCCGGACAGCAACACCCGCTCGGTGCACCCGTGCCGCAGCAGATGCGACGCCCCTGGCCGGTCGGGCCGGCGCGACGCCTCGATCGACGTCCACGCGGGAACGTCGGGCAGTTCACCATCGGGCTCGGCGGCAGGGGTCGACTCGGGGCAGTCGGTGACCACCTTCAGCGCGCGATCCAAGGTGTGGCGCAATGACGCCAGCGGCACCACCCCGTCGATGACGCCGTGCCGTTGCAGGTTCTCCGCGGTCTGCACGCCCGACGGGAACGGCTCGCCGTAGAGGTGTTCGTAGACCCGCGGGCCGAGGAACCCGATCAACGCGCCGGGCTCGGCCACCGTCACGTGCCCCAGCGAGCCCCAGGACGCGAACACCCCGCCCGTGGTCGGGTGCCGCAGGTACACGAGGTAGGGCAGGTGCGCACGTTTGTGCAGCGTGACGGCGGCGGCGATCTTCACCATCTGCAGGAATGCGACGGTGCCTTCCTGCATGCGGGTCCCGCCGGAACTGGGTGAGGCCAGCAGCGGCAGCTGCAGCGCGGTGGCCCGTTCGATGGCGGAGGTGATCCGCTCGGCGGCGGCCACGCCGATGGATCCGGCCAGGAAGTCGAACTCACACGCCACCACTGCCACGCGGCGCCCGAACACCGTGCCTTCGCCGGTGAGCACCGATTCGTCGAGGCCGGTGGCCTCGCGGGCGGCGGCCAGTTCGGCGGCGTATTTGTCGTTGGGGCCGACGTCCACGGGAGGAACGTCCCAGCTCTGGAACGACCCCTCGTCGAGCACGGTGTCGCGGAGTTCAACGGCGCTGATGCGGCTCACGAGGATGAGGCTAGGCCCCGAGTCGACCGATGCGCCGAGGGACGAGGCGAGGAGGAGCGAGGAAGTCGGATGGAGTTAAGTACTGTGACTGCATGATCGGTGTCACCCGCGACGGGAACGTCACGACCATCGAGTTGCAGCGTCCGGAGCGGCGCAACGCGCTCAACAGCGAACTGGTGGACGGCCTGCGTGAGACCATCCAGGCCGAAGCGGCCAAGGACGTCCGCGCCATCGTGCTCACCGGCGCGGGCACGGTGTTCTGCGCCGGGGCGGATCTGTCCGGTGACGTCTTCGCCGCCGACTTCCCGGACAAGGCGGTTGCTCTCAACATCGCCATCGACCAGGTACCGGTTCCGGTGATCGGCGCTATCAACGGCCCGGCCATCGGCGCGGGTCTACAGCTGGCGATGATCTGCGATCTGCGGGTGGTCGCCCCCGACGCCTACTTCTGGTTCCCGATCGCCAAATACGGCTTGGCGCTGGACAACTGGAGTGTGCACCGGCTGGCCAGCCTGGTCGGCTACGGCCGGGCCCGCGGCATGCTGCTGGGCGCGGAGAGGTTGAGCGCAGAGACGGCGCTGGAAACGGGGATGGCCAACCGGATCGGCACGCTGGCCGACGCGCAGGCCTGGGCCGCCGAGATCGCCGGGCTGGCGCCGCTGTCGCTGCGGCACTCCAAACGTGTCCTCAACGACGACGGTGCCTACCTGCCCGAGATGCCACCACACCACAAAGAGCTGTTCGACGCGGCGTGGGGCAGCAAGGACGTCATCGAAGCTCAGGTCGCCCGGCTGGAGAAGCGTCCACCGAACTTCCAGGGTGCCTGAATGCTGAGAAGTGCAGTCAGACTCGTCGGTGGAACCGCCACCCTGGTGACGGGTGGCTGGGCGCTGCGCGCGTTGCACGGCACGCCCTCGGCGCTCGGTGCCGGCCCCGGTGCCATCGCCGCGGTGGCCAAGGGGTCGCCGAATTTCCGCGACGGGGTGTTCCACAACACGGAGCCGTCGTCGACGATCTCGCTGTCGGCGCAGGAGCAGGGCATGCTGGTCCGCGACCTGGTGCTCAATCGTGCGAGCACGCCGCAGGGGGAGATCCCGCTGGTCACGCCGGTCACCGGCGTCGAGGCCGCCGAGCTGGCGGTCACCTGGTACGGCCACTCCTCGGCGGTCATCGAGGTCGACGGCTACCGGATCCTGGCCGACCCGGTGTGGAGCCGGCGCTGCTCACCGTCACGTGCGGTCGGCCCGCAGCGCCTCCACCAGGTGCCTGCGCCGCTGGAGGCCCTGCCCGCCATCGATGCGGTGATCATCAGCCACGACCACTATGACCACCTGGATGTCGACACCATCAAGGCGCTGGCCCGCAGCCAGCGATCCACCTTCTTCGTCCCCCTCGGCATCGGGGCGCACCTGCGTGAGTGGCATGTCCCCAAGGACCGGATCGTCGAACTGGACTGGGGACAGTCCGGCCAGCTGGGCGAGCTGACGTTGGTGTGCACCCCGGCGCGGCATTTCTCCGGGCGCTTCCTCACCCGTAACACCACGTTGTGGGCCAGCTGGGCGGTCATCGGGCCACGCCACCGCGCTTTCTTCGGCGGTGACACCGGGTACACCGCCAGTTTCGCCGACGTCGGAGCCGAATACGGCCCCTTCGACCTGACCCTCATGCCGGTGGGTGCGTATCACCCGGGCTGGCCCGACATCCACATGAACCCCGAAGAGGCTGTCCGCGCCCACCGCGACGTCACCGACCCCGGCAAGGGGCTGTTCGTGCCGATCCACTGGGGAACTTTCCGGCTGGCGCCGCATCCGTGGTCGGAGCCGGTGGAGCGGATGCTGGTCGCGGCGCGGGCGGAGAACGTGACGGCCGCGGTGCCCCGCCCGGGTGAGCGCGTGGGTGCGGAGCTGGCGACCACGCCGGACCCCGAATTAGACCCGTGGTGGCGGTTCTGACCGGTTACGGTTCTCGCTATGAACTTCTGCCTGGTCCGTGCCGGAATCGCAGCGGTATCGATGCTCATGGCCGCCGGCTGCGCGGCACCTTCGGAACCGGCTGAGACCAGCACCACGCAGGCCGGTGCGGCACCGAGCGCCGAGTTGGTGCCGCCGCCGCTGGTGCCGGCCATGCCGCTGCCGGAGAACGCCGTAGAGAACGCGGTGGCCAAGCTCGACGGCATCGCCGGGGACCTGATGAAATCCTCCGGCATCCCCGGTTTGGCTGTTGCCGTCGTCCACGGTGGAAAAACCATCTACGCCAAGGGTTTCGGGGTCAAGGACAACCGCGCCGGCGATGACCCCGCCAACAAGATCGACCCCGACACGGTGTTCCAGCTGGCGTCGCTGTCGAAGTCGCTGAGCGCCACCGTGGTGGCACATCAGGTCACCGCGAACGCGATCAGCTGGGACACCCCGGTCGTGGAGAAGCTGCCCTGGTTCGCGTTGTCGGACCCCACGGTCACCCGGATGGTCACCGTCGGTGACCTGTTCTCGCACCGGTCCGGCCTTCCCGACCACGCCGGCGACGAACTCGAAGACCTCGGTTACGACCGCCGCGAAGTGCTGGACCGGCTCCCTCAACTTCCACTCGATCCGTATCGAATCTCCTACGCCTACACCAACTTCGGGCTCACCGCCGGTGCGGAGGCGGTGGCCGCCGGCGCCGGGACCACCTGGGAGCAGCTGTCGGATGAGGTTTTGTACAAACCGTTGGGTATGACCTCCACGAGCTCGCGGTTCGCCGACTACGAAGCCCGGCCCAACAAGGCGGTCGGGCACATCGCGATCGACGGCGGTTTCCAGCCGCTGTATCAGCGCAACGCGGACGCGCAGTCACCGGCGGGTGGGGCGAGTTCGTCGCTGAACGACATGACGCGCTGGCTGACGATGGTGCTGGCGGACGGCACCTTCAACGGCAACGAGATCGCCTCGCCGGCCGCGCTGCTGCCCGCCCTCACCCCGCAGGTGGTCTCCGATCGCGGCACCGAGCCCGCGATGCGTTCGGGCTTCTACGGTTACGGCTTCAACGTCGGCAGCTCATCGGCGGCCAGGACGACGCTCAGCCACTCGGGTGCGTTCCAACTCGGTGCGGGCACCAACTTCGTGATCCTGCCGTCGGCCGACGTCGGGATCGTCGCGCTGAGCAATGCCACCCCCGTCGGGTTGGTGGAGACGCTGACCGCCGAGTTCGCCGATCTGGTTCAGTTCGGCGAGGTCCGCGAGGACTGGCGCACGCTGTACGGCAACGCCTTCGCCCAGATGGATGCACCGGTCGGCTCGCTGGTGGGGCAGACCCCGCCGCCCAACCCCGCACCGGCACCTCCGTTGCAGCAATTGGTGGGTACCTATCGCAACGCTTACTGGGGCGACGCACGAGTCACCGAAGCCGGCGGCACGCTCGGGCTGGCCGTCGGGCCACACAGTGAGGTGTGGCCGCTGAAGCATTGGGATGGAAACACTTTCACGTTCAGCTTCGTCACGGAGAACTCCCCGCCGGGGAGCATCTCCAAAGCCACCTTCGACGGCGACCGGCTGACGCTGGAGTACTACGACACCGAACAGAGGGGGACCTTCACCCGATGACCGAGACACCCGCTCTCGACACGGCCGCCGGTCTGTCCGACGCCGAGGTAGCCCAGCGGGTCGCCGCCGGCCAGACCAATGACGTGCCCACCCGGGCTGCGCGCAGTGTCTCCGAGATCATCCGGGGCAATGTGCTCACCCGCATCAACGCCATCCTCGGTGTGCTGTTCCTGATCGTGCTGGCCACCGGTTCCCTGATCAACGGGCTGTTCGGGCTGCTGATCATCGCCAACAGCGGTATCGGCATCATCCAGGAGCTGCGCGCGAAAAAGACCCTGGACCAGTTGGCCATCGTCGGGCAGGCCAAACCGACGGTGCGACGCAGATCAGGCACCGGGCCGCTGGCGCCCAACGAAGTGGTGCTCGACGACATCATCGAGCTCGGGCCCGGCGACCAGATCGTCGTCGACGGGGTGATCGTCGAGGAGAGCAATCTCGAGGTCGACGAATCCCTGCTCACCGGGGAGGCCGACCCGATCGCCAAAGACGCCGGCGACCACGTGATGTCGGGCAGTTTCGTCGTCGCCGGCGCCGGGGCCTACCGGGCGACGAAGGTGGGCCGGGAGGCGTACGCGGCCAAGCTGGCCGAGGAGGCCAGCAAGTTCACTCTGGTGAAATCCGAACTGCGCAGCGGCATCAACATCATCCTGCGGTTCATCACCTGGCTGCTGTGGCCTGCCGGTGCGCTGATCATCTACACCCAGCTGTTCACCACCGACGCCAGTTGGCGGGAATCGGTGCTGCGTATGGTCGGTGCGCTGGTGCCGATGGTGCCCGAGGGTCTGGTGCTGATGACCTCGATCGCGTTCGCCGTCGGGGTGGTCCGGCTGGGCCGGCGTCAGTGCCTGGTCAACGAGTTGCCTGCCATCGAGGGCCTGGCCCGCGTCGATGTGGTGTGCGCCGACAAGACCGGGACGCTGACCGAGAACGGGATGCGCCTGTCCGAGGTCAAAGCACTGGGCGGCGGCGACACATCGGATGTGCTGGCGTCGCTGGCTTCCGCCGACCCGCGGCCCAACGCCAGCATGCTCGCCATCGCCGAGGCCTACCCGCACTCACCCGGCTGGACGGCCACCGCGGTGGCGCCCTTCAAGTCGGCCACCAAATGGAGCGGCATCTCGTTCGACGGGCACGGCAACTGGGTGATCGGTGCGCCCGATGTGCTGCTGGATCCGGCATCGGCGGCCGCGGAGGATGCCGAGCGTATCGGCGCCAAAGGCTTGCGGGTGCTGTTGGTCGGGTCGTGCGAACACCAGGTCGACGCGCCCGGCGCACCGGGGCGGGTGACGCCCGTGGCTCTGGTGGTCCTCGAGCAGAAGGTCCGGCCCGACGCCCGCGGCACCCTGGAGTACTTCGCCGAACAGAAGGTGTCGGTGAAGGTCATCTCGGGCGACAACGCGGTGTCGGTGGGGGCGGTTGCGGGCTCACTGGGTCTGCAGGGTGAGGCGATGGACGCCCGTGACCTGCCGGACCAGACGGAGGCACTGGGCGAAACGCTGGAGGACTACACCACGTTCGGCCGCGTGCGGCCCGATCAGAAGCGCTCCATGGTGCACGCGCTGCAGGCCCGCGGCCACAACGTCGCGATGACCGGGGACGGTGTCAACGACGTGCTGGCGCTCAAGGACGCCGACATCGGCGTCGCGATGGGCTCCGGCAGCCCGGCGTCGCGGGCAGTGGCGCAGATAGTGTTGCTGGACAACAAGTTCGCGACGCTGCCCTACGTGGTGGCCGAGGGCCGTCGCGTCATCGGCAACATCGAGCGCGTCTCCAACCTTTTCCTCACCAAGACGGTGTACTCGGTGCTGTTGGCGCTGCTGGTCGGCATCGCCGGGCTGGGCTCCGAACTCTTCGGGAGTGACCCGCTGCTGTTCCCCTTCCAGCCCATCCACGTCACCATCGCCGCGTGGTTCACCATCGGCATCCCCGCGTTCGTCCTGTCGCTGGCCCCCAACACCGAGCGGGCGCATCCGGGCTTCGTCCGTCGCGTCATGGTGGCGGCGCTTCCGACCGGGTTGGTGGTCGGCACGGCGACATTTGTGTCCTACCTGCTGGCCTACGAGGGTCAGGACGCCCCGGTGCAGGTGCAGACGCAGGCGTCGACGGCGGCGCTGATGACGCTGCTGGTGTCGGCGGTGTGGGTACTGGCGTGTGTGGCTCGCCCCTATGAGTGGTGGCGGGTGGCGCTGGTGGCGGCCTCCGGGCTGGCCTACGTCGTGATCTTCGCCATCCCGCTGGCCAGGGAGAAGTTCATGCTCGACCCGTCGAATGTGGAAGTGACCACCACCGCGTTGATCATCGGGGTGCTGGCGGCGCTGGTCATCGAGGCGCTGTGGTGGTTGCAGGGCCGATTACTCGGAGAGGAGCGGCGGCTCTGGCGGGTAAGTTGAGAGATATGGGATTTCTCGACAAAGCACTGAAAACGGGCAAAGACCTGCTGGCCAAGAATGCCGACAAGGTGGACACGGTGATCGACAAGGCCGGCGACGTCGTGGACAAGAGGACACACGGCAAGTACGCGGGCACGGTGAACAAGGTGCAGGACGCCGCCCGGAAAGCGGCGGCCAAGGCGAATGAGGGCACGGCAAATGGGGGCACCACACCTCCGCCGCCCGCACCGCAGACGCCGCCGAATCCTCCGGTGCCCCCGACGCCTCCGACGCCACCGTCGCCGCCGGTTCCGCCGACCACCCCGAACTGAGTCATGGCAAAACTGTCCGTCTCCGTCGATGTACCTCTGCCGCCGGAGCAGGCCTGGGAGTGCGCCTCGGACCTCTCGCGGTACAAGGAGTGGCTCTCGATCCACCGGGTGTGGCGTAGCCCGCTGCCCGACGTCCTGGAAAAGGGCACCGTCATCGACTCCATCGTCGAGGTGATGGGGATGATGAACCGGGTCAGCTGGACCATCGTGCATTTCAAGCCGCCCGAGGCCATGACACTCAACGGCAACGGCCGCGGGGGTGTGAAGGTCAAGTTGATGGGCAAGGTGCGGCCGGCCCCCAGCGGCTCGACCGTGCAGTTCGACGTCCATCTGGGTGGCCCGGCGTTGTTCGGGCCCATCGGCATGCTGGTGGCTGGGGCGCTCAAGAGCGATATCCAGGAGTCGCTGCAGCGGTTCAAGACGGTGTTTGCACCGGCATGACGTCAGCGGGCCGGTTGGCCGACCTGATCCGTGAGGTGACCGGCAGTGCCCTGCCGGTGCGGCTGCGGGCGTGGGACGGCACCGAGGCCGGTCCGCGTGACGCGCCGGTGCTGGTGATCCGCAATCGGCGGGCGTTGCGGCGATTGTTGTGGGCGCCAAGCGAAGTCGGTCTGGCCCGGGCTTACGTCGCTGGTGATGTCGACGTCGAGGGCGACCTCGCCGATGCCCTACGTCGGGCCTGGCAGGCGGCCCGCGCCAGGCCGTCGTCCCGCGGTCGGGTGTCCAGGCTGAAGGTGGCCACGGCCGCTGCGCGGCTGGGTGCGCTCGGGCCCCCGCCCACACCGCCGCTGACGAAGGGGCCGGCCGACCTGCCCGTGGATTTCTACGCGTTGCTCCTCGACGAGCACATGGCCTACTCCGCTGCCTACTTCTCGGAGTCCGGGCAGTCCCTGCACGACGCGCAGACCGCGGAACTGGACCTGGTGTGCCGCAAACTCGGCCTGCGCGAAGGAATGCGACTGCTCGACATCGGCTGCGGCTGGGGCGCGCTGATCCTGCACGCCGCCGAGCATTACGGAGTGCACGCCACCGGCATCACGGCGTCGGAGCAGCAGCGCGGGTTCATCGCGGTCCGGGCCAGCGAGCGGGGTCTCAGTGCCGCCGTCGAGGTGCGGCTGCAGGATTACCGTGAGTTCGGCGAATTGCCCGAGGCGGCAGGCGCTTTCGACGCGGTGAGCTCCATCGAGATGGGCGAGCACGTCGGTGACTCTCGGTATCCGGGGTACGCGGCCGTCATGTTCGATGCGCTGAAACCGCGGGGACGGCTTCTGCTGCAACAGAAATCGCAGGGTATCGACCCCTCGTACACCGTTGCGGACACGCACCTGCGGCCGCTGTGGCAGACGGTGCGTCACCTGCAGGAGACCGGCCTCGAGATCCGCGGGATCGAGTCGATGCGTGAGCACTACGTCCGCACCGTCGATGCCTGGATCGAGACGTTCGAAGTGCACCATGAGCAGTTCGTCGATCTGGTCGGCCCCGAGGTCACCCGGGCGTGGCGGCTCCATCTCGTCGGTGGCCGGCTGGCCTTCGAGGAGGCCCGCATGGGCGCCGATCAGGTGCTGGCCGTCAAGACCACCGCATCCGGGGCCAGCGGCTACTGATCCTCGGCGGGGCGCACCGCCGGCCAGAAGAAGTCGAACAGCCGCTTCTCCCAGTTCTTGTCGATGTTCTGGCTGCGGGCGTACTCGGCGATGTAGGCGCCGACTATCGCGTCGATCAAGGTGGCGTTGTCGACGTCGGCCCGCAACCAACCATTCGCCTTGGTGTCGTCGATCGCGGCGGCCAGTTCGGCGCGCTGGGCGCTCAAGACCTCCTGGAAGAGTGCCGTGAAATCCGGGTCGTTCTTCGTGAGCAAGGCCGCCAGGCCGCCGAAACCGATGCCGTCACGCACCATCCCGATCGCGTGGGTGATCAGCCACCGCAGCCGTTGCGCGGCGTCGGCCTGCGGGTCCGGTGGCGGCGGCGAGGCCATCTGTGTCAGAGCGCTTGCCAGCAGTGCCCGCCGGTCGCGATGACGACGGTAGATCGTCGTTTTCGCCACACCCGAATGTGCGGCCACGGCCTCGACGGTGACCGACTGCGGTCCGCCGGAGCGGAGCAGCTCGAGTGTGGACTCACGTAGCCGGTCCTCGATGCTTCGTGCCTGCGTCATGAATCTACGCTACACTGACCGTATCGATACGCTACGCGTAGCGTATTGCGAAGGAAAGGAGAAAGTCATGTCGCTGTCGAAAAGACCGGGCCCCGCGATGATCACGTACATCTCGTACGTCTTCGTGTTGTTGGCCTTCGTCTCGCTCGGCTTGTCGGTAGCCGCGCTGGCCTGGGGGAATGGTGTTCTGGCCGCTGTGTCGGGCGCATCCATCGCCGTCGCCATGGCAATCGCCGTCGCGGGCTTCCGCCTCGGCGCACGCCAACTCGAGGAGGCCAGGGAGCCGGGCAACCCCGGTGGAACCAGCATCTGGGCCAAACCCCTTGTCCGGGATCAGATCGACCGGTACCAGCTGATGTACCGCGGCGGCGACGGCGAACCGCCCTCAGGGCAGCGGTACCGTCCAGGTCACCGTCGAACCCTCGGCGCCGCTGTCGATCGACAGCCGACCACCGCATTCCTCGGCCCTGGCCGCCAGATTGGCCAGGCCGCTGCGGGTGACGTGCTCGGGAAAGCCCGAGCCGTCATCGGCGACCGCCACGGTCAGGTTGTCGTCGACGGTCACGTTCACGGTGACCGTCGACGCCCGCGCATGGCGCACCACATTGCTGATCGTCTCGCGCACAACGGCTTCGGCGTGATCGGCCAGCGCCGCGTCGACCACTGACAGCGGCCCACTGACATGCAGGGAGGCGCGCACCGGCGAATCCGCCGTCATCCGGGATACGGCCTCCTCGAGTCGCTGCCGCAGCCTGGTGACGCTGCCACCGTGCAGATCGAAGATGGCGGTGCGGATCTCCTGGACCACCTCCTGCAGGTCGTCGAGTGCCCCGGAGATACGGCGCGGTGTGTCGTCACTCTGGCCGCCGCGTGTGCCCTGCAGTGCCAGGCCGATGGCGAACAGCCGTTGGATCACGTGGTCATGCAGATCGCGGGCGATGCGATCACGGTCGGACAACACGTCGAGCTCCCGCAGCGTCGCGACGGCGCGGCTCTGCACCCCGGCCAGATGCAGAGCCAGGCCGGTCTGATCGGCGAAGGCCGCCATCATCTCCAGCTGATCGGCGCTGAAGACCTCGGTACCCACACACACCAGCACACCGATCGTCGCCTCCGGTTGCCGCAGCGGCAGGATCAGTGCCGGGCCTTCGCCGCCCAGTTCACTGAACCTCTTGGTGCGCAACGGTATCCGGTCTGTGAACGCACGTCCGACGGCGGTTCCTGCCACGGGCAGGGCCAGTCCGGTCAGTCCGCTGTCGGTGGCTGCCGTGACCATCAGCTCGCCCAGGTCGTCGGGGATCAGCAGGGCACTGTAGGTGCTGCCGGTCAAACCCGACGCCTGCGCCACGATCTGGCGGTGCACGGCGGCCGCGTCATCACCGGCCAGCAGGTTGGTGCTGATATCGCGGGTGGCCTCGATCCAGATCTGGCGACTGCGTGCGGCGTGATACAGCCGGGCGTTCTCGATCGCGATCCCCGCGGCGCCGGCCAGGGCCAGCACCAGCACTTCGTCGTCAGCCGAAAACACTTGACCAGAGAGCTTTTCGGTGAGATAGAGGTTGCCGAACACCTGGTCCCGGATCCTGATCGGAACTCCGAGGAAGGTCCGCATCGGCGGGTGGTTCGGCGGGAACCCCACCGACACCGGGTGTTCGGAGAGGTTCTCGATGCGTACCGGTTCCGGTGTCTGGAACAACAGGCCCAGAACTCCGTGCCCGGCCGGCAGCGGACCGATCAGATCCCTTGTGACGTCATCGATGCCCTCGTAGACGAACCGCTCGAGGGTGCGCGGGCCGGGTTCGGTGGCGATCACGCCGAGCGCTCCGTAGCGGGCATCCACCAGTCGCATCGCCGTGTGCACGATCGTCGTGAGGGTCTGCTCCAGATCCAGACCCGCGGTGACGGCCAGCATGGCCTCGATGAGGCCACTGCGAATGTCGGTATCAGCCATCGTTTTTCTGCCGGATCTCGGCAGCCAGCAGGGCGGCCTGGGTGCGCCGGTGCATCCCGAGCTTGGCCAGGAGCCGGGAGACGTAGTTCTTGACGGTCTTCTCCGCCAGGAACATCCGCTCGCCGATCTCGCGGTTGGTCAGCCCTTCGCCCAGCAGTTCCAGCAGTGTCCGTTCGGTGGCGGACAGGTCACGTAACCGGTCGTCCTGCGGTGCGGCTCCCTCTTCGGCGGCGCTACGCAACTTGGACATCAACGCAGCGGCAGCCCGATTGTCCAACAACGACTTTCCCGCGCCGACCTCTTTGATGGCGGCGGCCAGTTCCATACCGCGGATGTCTTTGACCACGTAGCCGCTGGCGCCGGCGAGGATGGCGTCGAGCATCGATTGCTCGTCGGTGAACGATGTCAGGATCAGGCAGCGCAGCTCATCGTGTGCAGCCAGCAGATCCCGGCACAGGTCGATACCGTTGCCGTCGGGCAACCGGACGTCCAGAACCGCGACATCGGGCCGGGCGGCCGGGATCCGGGCCATCGCCTCGGCCACCGACCCGGCTTCCCCCACGACGGTGAGATCCGGGTCCCCGCTGAGGAGGTCGACGAGCCCGCGGCGCACCACTTCATGGTCGTCGACGAGGAAGACGGAGATCACGAATCCACAGTAGTGCCGCCCGGTACCCGGAACGTAGGGACTTAAGTCCCCGTGCCGATGCCATGCGCTCTCTGGTGACACCCACCCTGACCAGGGCAGTGTCGACGCCATGACCACGCTCGATCGGGTGGACGCGTGGTGGCGGGCCGCCAATCACGTCGCCTCGGCCCTGCCCGGCGGCAACCGTCCCGGCGTGGCGGCGGTGACCCTGACCTACGCACACCTGAATCGGATGATCGTGCGCCGTCAGCAGCGGATCCGGTTCGTCCTGGGAGTTCGGGACGGGATGGCCGCGCTGGACGCGGTGGCCAGGATGGAAGGCACCCGCGCCGGCGGCAGGCCTACCGGCGGTTTCGCCGCGCACGGCGGCGGCCGGTCCTACGCACTGGCCTACGCGGTGGGTATGGCCCTCGACGAACCGGGACTGACGGTCGCCGCCCTGGTGGACGAGGACGAGGCGGTGACCGCCTGGCAGGCCCGCTCCCTGCACGACCCGCTGACCGACGGCGCGGTGCTGCCCATCCTGTACCAGCCGTCCATGGATCGTGACGGGGTGCGCGAGGTGTTCCGGGCCCGTGGCTGGGAGCCCATCGAGATCGGATGGGGCGCAGTCCCCTCGGATGCCACTGACACCAGCGAGTTGCACCGCTGCTTCGCCGCCGCCCTCTATGTGGCGCTCGACGAGATCACCGCGCTGACCGAGGCTGCCGGCTCACCCCATCCGCAGCGCGAGGCCCGCTGGCCGATGCTGGTGCTGCGCACCCCGACTGACTGGCCTGCGGCCGATGTCATTCCGGTGGACTGGTTCGACGAACAGGGACAGCTGATCCCCGAGATCGCCCAGGCCGCGCCGACGGGTGAGCTGCGAATGAGCGCCGATTGGTGACGCGCCGGACCCCGCTCTGACTAAGCTCGCGCGGTGACGTATTCCTGCGCAGTGGATTTCGCCAGCGTCGACGCCGTCGACATTCACACGCACGTCGAGGTGGACTGTCACGGGCACGCTGCCTACGACGATGAACTGGTGGACGCCACCCGGACCTACTTCAAGATGGGCGAGGGCCCGGTGGCGACGGTCGACGAGCTGGCCCAGCAGTACCGCGATCACCACGCCGCTGCGGTGGTGTTCACCATCGACGCCGAAACAGCCACCGGGCACCGGCCCAATTCCATCGAGGACCTGGTGGCCGGCGCCGCCCGCCACAACGACGTACTGATCCCGTTCGGCAGCGTCGACCCCTGGAATCCGGGCGCGGTACAGCGCGTCGGCGAACTGTTGCAGCTGGGAGTGCGCGGTTTCAAGTTCCACCCTAGCGTGCAGGGCTTCGAGCCCAATTACCGGCGGTTCTACGGGATCTACGAAGCCATCGCCGACGCGCGCGTGCCGGCGCTGTTCCATACCGGGCAGACCGGTCTGGGGTCTGGGCTGCCCGGGGGCCACGGCATCAAGCTGCGGTACTCGGATCCGATGCTGCTCGACGACGTCGCCGCGGACTTCCCCGACCTGACGATCGTGATGGCGCACCCGGCGGTGCCGTGGGTGGACGCCCAGATCGCGATCGCCGCGCACAAGGCCAACGTGTTCCTGGACCTGTCGGGCTATTCGCCGAAGTACTTCCCGCCGCAGCTGGTCAAGGCGATGAGCCGGCAACTACGGACCAAGGTGTTGTTCGGTACCGATTTTCCGTACATCACGCTGCAGCGCTGGCGCCGTGACTTCGAGGCACTCGGCCTCGATCCGGCGGTCGCCGCGCTGGTCTACAAGGAGAACGCGCTGCGGGTGCTCGGCGTGCGATGAGTTTCAACGCCCCCCATCATCGACCGGCCAGATCTGCCGCATGGGAGCCTTCGGAAGGCTGCGCGAACAGTTGGCGCGCAAGGGTGTCGCCGATGGGCAGGGCAGAGGTGGCAGCCGGAGATGGTGCGTTGAGCACGTGAATGCTCCGGGGGGTCTTCTCCAGGAGGAAATCGTGCACCAACGTCCCGTCTCCGCGGACTGCCTGGGCGCGGATACCGGCTTCCCGCGGCAGGAGGTCACCGAGGGTCAGTTCAGGGCAGTACTTACGGCATTCGGTGAGGTAGCCGCGTTTGAAGAGCGAGTTCTTCATCTCGTGGATGCCGGTACGCAGGTTGGCTCGTGCGACTTTCCACATGCCGGGAAACCGGGCGTATTCGGCGACGTCGCGAAGCGAGACGCTGCCCTTGGAGTATTTCTCGCGCGCGAAGCCGAGCACCGCGTTGGGGCCGACAGTGAGCCCACCGTCGATGGTGGGGCTCAAGTGGACTCCCAGAAACGGCAATTCCGGATCTGGAATCGGATAGATCAAGTGGTTCACCAGGCCGCGCCGCGACTCGGGTAGTGCGTAGTACTCGCCGCGGAACGGGATGATCTGAACGTCGGTGTGGAGGCCCGCGAGTCGGGCGATGCGGTCGGCCTGCAGGCCGGCGCAGGCGATGAGGTGGTGTGCCTCAAAGACATCGTGACCTGTTCGCACAGTGACCTTTTCGGAATCCTCTCGGATGGAGGTGACCGTCTCGCCGGTTCGTACGGCGCCTCCGCCGGAGGTGATGAGCTCGGCCAGTGTGCGGCTCACCTGGCGGTAATCGATGATTCCGGTGGCGGCGACCTTGATGGCTCCGACCCCGCGAATGTGCGGCTCTGCTGCCCTCAGTGCGGCGGCATCGAGCAGTTCGACGTCGAGGCCGTTGGTCTGTGCGCGCTCGAACAGCGCGTGCATACGGTCGCGCTCCGCAGCGTTGGTCGCGACGAGCAGCTTCCCCGTGGTTTCGAACGGAATACCATGCTTCTTCGCAAAATCCTTGGTCTCGTCGGCTCCGCGCTTGCACAGGGTGGCCTTGAGACTGCCTGGCTCGTAGTAGATTCCGGAGTGGATGACTCCGCTGTTGTGGCCGGTTTGATGTTGTGCCACACGTGATTCCTTCTCCAGGACCGTGACGGCTGTGCCGGGGCGCAACTGCTGGATCTTCCAGGCGGTGGCCAAACCGACGATGCCCCCGCCGACGATCAGCACATCGGTCCGGTGTGGCGTCATGAAACGTTCTCCTGGTTGTTGGCGGTGTCGTTGTTGGCGGCATCGACCAAGGTGAACGGCACCCCGTGCCTGCCGCACAGGTTCCTGATCTCGTCGGCGAGGTCCCCGGGCACCGGGATCCCGTGAACCCGCCGGTGGCGTCGGGACATCTCCTCACACTGGCCTGGAATCAGGACCGGGCGGGAAGGGTCGATGGGCGGAGTCGCGTGCAGAACCTCGATCATCGCGTCGATGTCGGTGACAAACCCGCCGTCCTTCCGGAACGCACCGGGATCGAGGGCAAGGAAGAAATGGCCGATGTCATCAGTGGCACCACTGGCGCGCAGCGGAGAGAACGCGGCTCCGCACAGCGTGGCGGCGAGCACCTGGACCATGATGGCCAGACCGTAGCCTTTGTGGTTGGCCATGTCTTCGGTGCCACCGAGTGCGGAAAGCCCACCGAGTGCATCTGACTGGATCAAGGCATGGGCATCGCCGGAATCCACGATGGAGTTACCACTGCCGTCGAGCACCCACCCCGGTGCCAGCGGTTTCTTGCGTAGGCCGTACGCACGGACCTTGTTGCTGGCAACGGTGGAGGTGGAGATGTCCATCACCAGGGGCCATCCGAGGCCGGTAGGTGCGCCGAAGGCCAGAGGATTCGTGCCCATGCGTGGGGCCGCGGCCCGGGCGGGCAGCACGGACACCACGCGTGTGGTGGTGGCGGCAAGGCACACCAGTCCGCGGGCCGCCGAACGGGCCACATAGTGGCCGACCGCGCCGAAGTGATGTGAATTGCGCACGGTCACAACGCCGGTACCGGTTTTCTCGGCCATGGTGGAGGCGAGGTCCACCGCGCGCGTGGCCGCGATGTGGCCCAGTCCGCCGTGCCCGTCCAGAGCAGCATGCGACGGGCCTTCGCTGACGATCTCCGGAACGGCGGCGATGTTGAGGTCCCCGGCGTTGAGCAGTCGCTCGTATGCCGGCAGCATCGCCAGGCCGTGCGAATCGATCCCGGCGAGATCGGTGTCGGTCATCACATGCGCGGCGGTGGACGCCGACTCCGGTGAAAGTCCCCAAGTGGTGAACACCGTCCGGATCAGGTGCTCCAGCGCGGCGGCAGATGTCACGATCACTCGTGGGTCGTCTGGACTTGCGTCCACAGCTCACTCCTCCTTGAAACTCAGCTTGGCGGTGACCACTCAGCTTCGCGCCACCGCGGGAATTCCGCTCTCGTATGTGACTCGGCGTTCGGCCTCGTCACGCTGCACTGCTTCGGCGGCGTCGGTCACCTCTTCGGCCATACCCCGCGGGACGACGGCCACACCGTCGCTGTCACCGATGATGAGGTCGCCCGGAAGAACAGCCACGCCGGCGCAAGCGATCGGCACCTGCAGCCGGCCGGGCCCGTTCTTGTACGGTCCGGCGGGAGTGATGGCGCGGGCGAACACCGGCATCTCGTAGCCCTGCAATCCGCCGGCATCACGCACCGCGCCGTCGATGACGAACCCGGCGATGCCTTTTGCGGCAGCGCGGGCGCCGATGAGTTCTCCGATCAAAGCGCGGCTGAGATCACCGTGACCGTTGACGACGATGACGTCACCCGGGTTGCATTCGTCGATTGCCTTGTGAATGAACAGGTTGTCACCGGAGCGGGTCCATACCGTGAAGGCCGGACCGGCGACGCGGGCGCCGGGCCAGACAGCCTGGACCGACGAGTCGAGTAAGCCCAGGCGCTGCATTCCGTCACCGATGTTGGCGGCAGGGATGCGGCGGAGGCGTTCGATCAGTGTGGTGGGTGCGGCGTCGTTCATGAGATCTCCTTCGTGTGGCGGTGGCTCAGTCGTGGATGAGGTCGACCATGTTGGTGAACACATCGGTCTGTTCTTTCCAGAACTCGGTGTAGTCCGCTGCATTCATGTAATTGGGCTCCAGCCCGAGATCCTTCATCTGATCTTGGAACTCTTTGCGCTCCATCACCTTTCCGATGGCCTCGGACATGCGATCGACGATCGGCTGGGGCGTGCCCGCAGGAAAGGCGTACCCACGCGAGGATCCGAGGACGACGTCGAAGCCATTCTCGACAGTGCTCTCCGCGTCCGGGGCGAAGGGGCTGCGCTCTTCGGACATGACGGCCAGGAAGCGGGCGCCACCGCTGTCGACGGTCGATTGGGCGTCGCCGATATTGCTCAGCAGGATGTCGACGTTGCCACCGAGAAACGCGGTGGCACTGGCCGCCGCACCATCAGAGAAGTGAACCGGACGGATGTCGGTTCCGGCAGCCTGGTTGAACAGCGTGAGCGCGAAATGTTCTGTGGTGCCGATGCCGGTGGTGGTTGCGGTCAGTTGACCGGGGGCGGCTTTCGCGGCGGAGACCAGGTCATCGAGTGTTTTCCACGGACTGTCCGGTGCCACGGCGATGGCGATGGGATCGAACACCTGCATGGCGCTGGGTGCAAAAGAGTCGACGGTGTATTCGGCTCCGCGGGACTTGTCGAGAGCGGAGACCAGGATGCCGGGGATTGTGGTCAGGCCCACGGTGGAGCCGTCGGGGCGCGAGTTCGCCAGTGCGGTGTACCCGATCTGACCTCCGGCGCCGGGCTTGTTCTCGACGACCACCGGTTGGCCCAACTCGTCTTCGAGCTGTTCGGCGAGCAAGCGGGCGCCGATGTCCGAGCCGCCGCCGGGATCGAACGCGACGATCATGGTGACCGGTCCCTCCGGATAGCCGCCACCTTCGGCGCTTTCAGCTGGCTTGCTGCGCATGCCGGCACAACCTGCGGTCAACACGATGGTGGCGAGCACCGCCCCCAGAAGGGCGAGGATACGACGGATCTTCAACAGGACTCCTTGGTGGTGGTTATCGGCATTTCTCTAGCTTTCGATGTCCGCCGGCAGTGGTGCCTTGCGCTTGAACCTGCTGCCCAGCGCGGAGGCCGCCACGATGAGCGCGGCCACTACCAGAAGGGTGAGCGCCAGGGGCCGGGTGATGAACACTGACGGATCCCCGTTGGATATCTGAAGGCTCTGTCGCAGAGCCGATTCCAGCAACGGGCCGAGGACGAGTGTCAGCACCAGCGGTGCCAGCGGCAGGCCGCAGCGGCGGAAGAGCAGGCCCACGATGCCGAACGCGATCATGATGTAGAGGTCGTTGACGCTGCGATTGACGGCGAAGGCGCCGACGATGATGAACACGAGGATCAAGGACCGCAGCACTGGGTAGGGGATGGCGAGCAGGCGGGTCCACAGCCCGACCAGCGGAACGTTGAGCACCACCAGAATGACGTTGCCGATCAACAGGCTGGCGATGACCGTCCACACCAGAACCGGTTCGGACTGGAACAGTGCCGGTCCCGGAGTCAGGCCGTTGAGCAGGAAGGCCCCCATCAGCACCGCGATCGCCGGTGAGGCTGGAATACCGAGGGTGAAGAGCGGGATGAACGCGGAGTTGGCGTGGGCGTTGTTGGCGGTTTCCGGTGCGGCGACGCCCTCGACCGCGCCGGTGCCCAGTTCGTTGCGATGGCGCCCGACCTTGCGTTCGGTGCTGTAGGCCAGCAGAGACGAGATGGTGCTGGTGACACCCGGTATGACGCCGATGATGCCGCCGATGATGGTGCCGCGTCCGATTGCTGGTGCGGCCCGGCGGATTTCGGTGCGTGTCGGCAACAGGTCGCGCAGCCGCGGGATGGGTGGTCTGGCCACACTGGTCGCCGAGACGTGCAGCAGCTCACCGAGTCCGAAGAGGCCCACCAGGACCGGCACGATGCTGATGCCGTCCAGGAGATGGGGAAAACCGAAGGTGAACCGGGGCAGGCCCTGAATCGGGTCGATGCCCACCATTGCGATCAGCATTCCGATGGCTGCTGAGATCAGGCCTGCGGCAACGGATTTACCGACAAGACCGACCAGCAGTGCGACACCGACGATCACCAGGGCGAAGAACTCCGGTGGACCGACCATCAAACCGAGCTTGGACAGCGGTTGGGCCGCGATGATCAAGCCGATTGTCGCAACGGTGCCGCCGATGAATGAACCGAATCCGGCGATGGTCAGTGCGGCGCCTGCTCGGCCGCGCAGCGTCATCTGATAGCCGTCGATGCAGGTGATGGCGGTTTCGCCTTCCCCGGGAATATTGAGGAGGACGCTGGTTATGGTGCCGCCGTACGAGGTGCCGTAGAAGATGGCGGCGAGCATGATGATGGCCGAAGCGGGCTCCATGCCGAAAGTGATCGGCAACAGGATTGCGATACCTGCGGTGGAACCGATGCCGGGCAGGAGGCCGAGGGCGGTGCCAATGATGCAGCCGATGAGGGCGAAGAGCAGGTTCTGCGGGGTGGCGGCAGCGGCCAGGCCCTCACCGAGGTAACCGAGAATCTCCATAGATCACAGCCCCAGATTCGCCAGAAGCGGGATGGCCGACGTCGGAAGTGGCACGGCCAGCACCAGATCGAACAGGGCGAACACACCGAAGCTCCCGATCAGCATCAGCGGAATGGTGACCGACCAACGCTGGCGGCCGAGTATGCGCAGGTGGAAGAACAAGAAGGCCATGACAGCGATCTGAAACCCCAACGGCTCCAAGGCAAGCGCGACGATGACCAGGCTGGCGGCGATCGCGGCGATACTGCGAGACGAATTGGTGTCCTCGCCGGTATCGGCCACTTCGGTGCTCGGCGGCACGTCGGCGGTGTTGCCGCGCCACTGGTTGATGCCCCATGCGACGGACGCCCCGGCGAGGATGACCGCCAGGCAAAGCGGGAAGAACCCGGGGCCGGGTCCCAGTGATGTCCAGTAGCCCAAGGAAGTGGTGCCGATACCGGCGGCGATGGCGAGCGCCAGCAGTCCGGCGGCGACACCCACGCCGAGCCAAGACCTTTCGGCGCCCGGCTGCTCGCCGGTGAGTTTGATGGTCGTCACGGGCAACCTCGTAGTTCTCATTGTGTGATAGTTATTATCGACCTATGATGCATTGGGAAGTGACGTAGGTCAAGCGTCGGCTCGGTCCATGACTGGATCACCCGGGCGGACCGCAGCGACAACACCGCATTCGAAAACACCGCAGCGAAAACACCGCAGCGACAAGGAAGGCGCCCCGCACATGACAGATGCCCGGATACTCATCACCTCGGTGTTCCTCGAGCCAGGAGACCACGTCGACCGCCTCCTGCGTGACGCCGGTTTCACCACCGTGCACGCACCGCTGACAGGGGCCCGCTCTGCCGAAGAACTCATGGAGTTGCTCGCGGGCATCGACGCAGTGATCGCCGCGTCGGACAAGTTCACCGCCGAGGTGTTGGCCTCCTCGCCCGGTCTACGGGTCATCGCCCGTACGGGTGTGGGCTACGACGCCATCGATGTCGACGCAGCGAGCAGGCAGGGCATCGTCGTCTGCAACGCTCCCGGGGTCAATCGGCAATCCGTCGCCGAACTCACTCTCGCTTTCCTGCTGATGTGCGCGCGGCGAATCTCACCCGTCGTCGAGGATGTCCGGGCAGGTGGCTGGGGCCGTCCCTCCGGGCGGGAACTCGACGGAGCGACTCTGGGTGTCATCGGCTTGGGTGCGATCGGGCGCAGCGTCACGTTGCTCGCCCGTGCGCTCGGCATGCGTGTACTGGCCCATGACCGTGTCATCGACCACGAGTTCGCGGCTGCGCAGGGGGTCGAAGCCGTGGGGCTCGAGGAACTACTGGGCCGCTCCGATTTCGTGAGCCTGCACTTGTTCCTCGGACCGGAGACCCACCACCTCATCGACCAGCAGCGCTTGGCCCAGATGAAGCCGACGGCCTACCTGATCAACACCTCGCGTGGCCCGGTGATCGACGAAGCGGCGCTCGTGGAGGCGCTCCGCACAGGGGTGATCGCGGGAGCGGCGCTGGATGTGGTGGAGCATGAGCCACTACCTGCGGACGCGGCGATCCGCACCTTGCCCAATGTCGTGCTGACATCGCACATCGGCGGGGCCACCGCCGAAGCGCGCTCCCGCTCAGGGGTGGTCGCCGCTCACTCTGTGATAGAAGTTCTCCAAGGCGGAATGCCCGAGACAGCTGTAAACGCCGAGTGGGTGCGCCGGCCGAACGTCGTGTGAGAGCCGTGCGGACGAAGGGGGCGGACGATGGCCGAAGGCGCCGCCGCGAGCAACATGCGTTCGCTGGACCGTGCCATCGACGTCCTGGAGGTGCTCGACGGCAGCACCCAGCCGCTGCGGCTCACCGAGATCGCCCGCCGCGCGGGTCTGCACGTTGCTACCACGCAGCGCATTCTCCAGGTCCTCGAAGCCCGCGGCCGCGTGGAACGTGACGAGTCGGGCGGGTACCGGGCCGGTTTGGCGCTGTTGTTCGGAGCGCACGCCTATCTCGCCAGCAGCCCACTGGTGGCCGCTGCGCGGCCCGTGCTTCAAGACCTGGCTTCGGCAACCGGTCTTACCTCATCGCTGTTCGCCCGCACCGGCTTCTCGAGGGCAGTGATCTCCCGTATCGAGGGCAGTGCTCCGATGCGCTACGTGCTGCCGACCGGGGAACGGCTGCCCCTGACCCTGGGTGCTGGGAAGGTTCTGGCGGCCTATCTGCAGCCCGAGGAGCTCGAGGAAGCGCTCGCGCTCGAAGCGAATGTCAAACCCGCGGTGGGGGAGCGGGTTTCCGATGCGGTGTTCCGTGAGGAGATGGCGAGAATCCGCCGTGACGGCTTCTACTACTCGGCGCAGGGCAGAGCGTTCGGCGTGGCGTCGGTGACCGCGCCCATCCTCGACAGCAGTGGCGAGTGCATTGCCGGGGTGCAGGTTGCCGGGGACATCCTCGACCTCACCGAGGACCGAGTGCCGAAACTGTCGATCGAGGTACGCCGTGCGGCGTCTGCCATCGCGGAACGGATCGGGTGAGACTCGGCGTGCGATGAGTTTTCCCGGGAGGCCCGGTCTGCATCGGTGACATTCGACCTCACACGAAGGAGCCACGATGGCACTCGGCGCCCCCACCTGGATCGACCTCGCCACCTCCGACATCGCCCGCGCCCAGCAGTTCTACGGTGCGGTGTTCGGCTGGGTGTTCTCCTCGCCGGGCGAGAACTACGGCGGCTATCTCAACGCCACCAAGGACGGCTTGCTCGTCGCCGGCCTGATGCCCAATGACCCGCAGTGGAACGCCCCGGACGGCTGGACCACCTACCTGCACACCGGTGACATCGACGCCACACTGCAGGCCATCACCGCCGCGGGCGGACAGTCCTGCAGTGGCGCGATGGAAATCCCCGCCAAGGGCACGATGGCGATCTTCAACGACGCCGCCGGCGCGCTGACCGGGCTGTGGCAGCCGGGCGGACACGTCGGTTTCGAGGTCACCGGCGCCGCCGGCGCGCCGGTGTGGCACCAGCTCACCGTCACCGACTACCCGGCCGCCGTCGATTTCTACTCGACGGTGTTCGGGCTGCAGACTCGCGTCGAATCGGACAGTCCCGAATTCCGGTACACCAACGCCCTTTTCGATGGCGAGCCGGGATTCGGGATCATGGACGGCACCAACTTCGTCACGCAGTCGGAATGGTCGGTGTTCCTGGGCGCCAAGGACGTCGACGCGACCCTGGAGATCGTCACCGCCAACGGAGGCACCGTCCTACGGGCCGCCGAAGACACCCCGTACGGCCGGCTGGCCGCGGTGGCCGATCCCACCGGCGGCCGCTTCAACCTGTCATCGCTGCAGTGACGTACCTCAAAGCCGCCATCAACGGCGCGCGCACCCCCGACGAGCACAAGGACCTGCCGGTGCGCCCGGAGCAGTTGGCCGCCGCTGCGGTGGAGGCGGTGCAGGCGGGGGCGCAGGCGGTGCACATGCATCCGAAAACCGCGGACGGCAGAGATTCTCTGCTGTCGGACCCGGTGGCCGCCGCGGTCACCGCGGTACGCGCGGTGCTGCCCGACACTCCGCTCGGGGTGACCACTGGATATTGGGCCCTGCCGGACGCGGGGCAGCGGCTGGCCGCCATCGAGGCCTGGGATGTGTTGCCGGACTTCGTGTCGCTGAACTGGCATGAGCCCGGCTCGCCGGAGCTGGCCGAGCTGCTGCTGTCGAAAGGCCTCGGGGTGGAAGTCGGGATCTTTCAGGCCGAGGCCGCCGCGTCGTGGGCGGCCTCCGATATCGCGACGCGGTGTATGAGGGTGATGATCGAACTCGACCAGGATGCCGACGCCGCACTGGCCGATGAACTGATCGACCAGGTGCGGGCGGCCCGCTCGCCCGCACCGATCCTGTTGCACGGACTCGATACCAGCTGCTGGCCACTGCTCGAACATGCCGGTGTGCGTGGGCTGCAAACCCGGATCGGGATGGAGGACACCCTGAAATTGCCCGACGGGTCGACGGCGTCCGGTAACGCCGACCTGGTGGCCGCGGCCGTCCGGCTGCTGAGTTAGGGCGCGTGTAAGGCGAAGTCGGCGAAGTCGAAGCCCGGCACCACCACACAACTGACCAGGCACGGCTGATCGTCGCGGGGTTTGGCGCGCTGCCAGTGCCCCGGCGGCACCAGAACCTGTGGATGCTCACCGGCGGTGATGTCGCTGCCCAGCAGATGTGTTGTGGCACTTGATTGTTCGGCGCCGATCTCCAGGAGCAGTGGTCCGCCGCGGTGGTAGAGCCACAATTCGGCGCTGCGCACCGTGTGCCAGGCGGACTGCTGCCCGGGCATCAGAAGGAACAGGATCGCGGTGCCCGCGTTGCGGGGGCCCGTGTAATCCGGCGGCAGCGCAGACGGGCCGATGGTCAGGTCACTGCGCCAGGTCTCGCGGAACCAGCCCCCCTCGGGGTGCGGAGCCAGGTCGAGCTGCTGGGCCCAATCGGGAAGATCCGTCATGGTGTCAGCCTAGTGATCAAAACCCGCTTGCCCGGAAGCCAAGCCGCGGATACGGTGGCGGACATGACAGGCATCAACGGTTCCGCGCCGTCCGCGCGCTGACCCCCGTCGACTCGCCCTCAGGGGCTCCGGTGTTCAGCGCTTCCATCACTGAACCGTTCCGGAGCATTCGTGACTCACTCATCCACCTCCGTTGTTCTCACCGGCGTCGGCTTCACCTGGCCTGACGGGTCGGTGGCGCTGTCCGGCATCACCGCGGCCTTCGGCGCCGGCCGTACCGGGCTCATCGGCGCCAACGGATCCGGCAAGTCCACGCTGCTGCGCCTGATCGCGGGTCAGCTGCGGCCCACTGCCGGCAGCATCGTCACCAGCGGCGAGGTCAGCTACCTGCCGCAGACCCTGACCCTGGGGGCCGGGACTTCGGTGGCCGAGCTGCTGGGGATCGCCGGCGTCGTGAGCGCCCTGCACGCCATCGAAGCCGGTGACGCCCGGGAGGAACACTTCGAGATCGTCGGCGACGACTGGGACATCGAGACCAGGGCACGGGCGGCACTGGACGAATTGGGTTTGAGCACAATCACTCTCGATCGCCGCGTCGGCACCCTCTCCGGTGGCGAGGCCATGCTGATCGCGGTCACCGGGCTGCGGCTGCGGCGCGCGCCGGTCACCCTTCTCGACGAGCCCACCAACAACCTCGACCGCGCCGCCCGCACCGCGCTGTACGGCAGCCTGCGCGACTGGCCGGGCGCGCTGGTGATCGTCAGCCACGACGTCACGCTGCTGGAGCAGATGGACAACACCGCGGAACTGCACCGCAATGAGCTGACGGTCTTCGGTGGGCCGTACTCGGCATGGCGTGAGCACCTGGACACCGAGCAGGCGGCCGCGATGCAGGCGGCTCGTACCGCCGAGCAGGCCGCCAAGGTGGAGAAGCGCCAGCGCATCCAGGCCGAGACCGTATTGGCCCGCCGCAATCGCACGGCCAAGAAAGCCTTCGCGGAGAAGCGGGTGCCCAAGATCGTCGCAGGAGGCCGGGCGATGGCCGCGCAGGTCTCGGCCGGGAAGTTGCGCGCCAACCACGACGACCGGATACAGGCGGCGCAGAAGGCCGCCGACGACGCCGCCGCCCGGGTCCGCGACGACGAACACATCCGTGTCGAGCTGCCCGACCCGGGGGTGCCGGCTTCTCGCGGTATCGCCGAACTCCGGGGCGTGGACCGGCCGTTGCTGGTACAGGGGCCGGAGCGGATCGCACTGGTGGGACCCAACGGCATCGGTAAGACGACCTTCCTGGAGGCGCTGCTGCGTTCCGACGAGAACGCCGCCGGACGCCTGCTCACCGATCGGGTGGGTTATCTGCCGCAGCGGATGGACACCTCCGACGACGGATCGACCGTGTTCGACACCGTGCACGCCGCGGCGCCTGATGCCGGGCCGGAACGCATCCGCGGGCAGTTGGCGAGGTTCCTGCTCAAGGGCGACAGTGTGCACCGGCCGGTGGGCACGCTGTCCGGCGGTGAACGATTCCGGGTGGCGTTGGCGCGCCTGCTGCTCGCCGATCCTCCGCCGCAGCTCGTCATCCTCGACGAACCCACCAACAACCTGGATCTCACCAGCGTCGACCAACTCGTCGACGCGCTGCGCGGGTATCGAGGTGCGCTGATGGTGGTGAGCCACGACTCCGAATTCCTGCGCAGGCTCGACCTGGACCGGACCTTGGAGATGGCAGGCCCCGGCATCGTCACCGAAGCCAGATAGGGTCGGGCACATGGCAAACCCCCGAACCGGCTGGTTGGTCGCACCCGGTTGGTTCGTGACACTGTCCGCGGCGGTGCTGGCCGTCAGCGTGTGGCTGCCCTGGGTCAGCACCACGGCCAACGGTGGAGGTCGCGCCAACGCTGTCGGCGGGACAGTCGGAAGCGTGGCGTTGCACCCGGGTTTCGGGGCGGGCCAGCTGATCGTGTTGCTGGCATCGGCGCTCATGGTGGCCGGCGCCATGACCGCACGGGGTTTCTCGCCGCGGGCCGCGGCCGGGGCGGCGGTGGCGGTCTCGGTGTTGATCGCCGTGCTCACCGTGGTCTATTACCGGCTGTATGTCGCCGCGCCCGTGGTCGCCGCGTACGGCCTCTACATCGGTGCTGGAGCCGCGGCCGCCGCCGTCGTGTGCTCACTGTGGGCGCTGGTGGACACCCTGCTCAAAGCGCGGCGGGCAGTGCGGTGAGTCGGTTCGTCGAGCCGGTGACACTGACCGGCCGCCGCTGGGCGGTACTGGAACCGCTGACCGCCGAGCACATTCCGGAGGTTGCGGTGGCCGCCTCCGATGGTGATGCCGGAGCGCTGTGGTTCACCAACGCGCCGTCCCCCGACACCGCGGAGCTGTGGGTGCGCCGCCAACTCGCCATGCAGGCCGGTGATCAGGGGGTCACCTTCGTGATCCGCAGGCGCTCCGACAACATGGTGGTGGGGTCGTCCAGTTTCTTCCACGTCGATGCCGCCAACCGGCGACTGGAGATCGGGCACACCTGGTATTCGGGGTCGGCGCGACGCACCGGGGTCAACACCGAAACCAAGTTGCTGATGCTCACCCATGCGTTCGACGTGTTGGATTGTGTGGCAGTGGAATTGCGCACCCATTTCTTCAACACCACCAGCCGCGCCGCGATCGAGAGGCTCGGCGCCAAACAGGACGGCATCCTTCGCAGCCATCAGTTGCTGCCGGACGGATCTCGCCGCGACACCGTGGTGTATTCGATCCTCGACATCGAGTGGCCCGCGGTGCGCGCCAATCTCGACTTCAGACTGTCGCGCACCACGGGGTGACCTCAGTCGGCGTCCACGGTGGTCGGTTCGATCGACCTGGCGGATTCCGAGCGGGTGATTTCGATGCGTCGAGGTTTGGCGCGTTCCGCCAACGGGATGGTCACTGACAGCACCCCGTTTTCGTAGGTGGCGGTGATACCGGTGACGTCGATGCCCTCACCGAGGGACAGCTGCCGCCGGTAGGTACCCGAGAACCGCTCATTGGCGAGCCATTGCACCGAATCCTCGGAGCGCGCCGACCGGTGGGCGGTCAGGGTGAGTGTGCCGTTGTCGACATTGACGTCCACCGAACCGGGATCCACACCCGGGAGATCGGCGGTCAGGACGTAGTGGTCGTCGACCTTGTAGAGGTCCATCGGCATGAACCGCGGACTGCGGCTTGATCCAGCCTGGCTGGCCAGCAAGCCCCGGGCCACAGCATCAAGGTCGGTCCCAAAGTTACTGAACGGATCGAAGCGAAGCACAGCAATACACCTCCTCGATCGACCAGATGCCCGCCACCTCAGCGGGCAGCTATCACTGTGCACCACCGAAATTAGCACTCTCCATGCAAGAGTGCTAGCCCTGATTTCGGTCCGGGCGTGATGTGATTGAGGGCATGCGGACAGCGATGTTGGCGCCGGTCCTGGTTGCCCTCACGGCCCTCAGCGGATGCGGGTCGACCACCGAGGGCCAACCTCAGGCCGACCACAGTTGCGCCGACTCGTCCGTGCCGCTGACGACGGTCGGCCCACAGGCCGACGGCGAACCGGAGTTGCGCGTCCCGCAACCGCCGGGGTGGGACACCTCCGACAAACTCAACTCGCCGATGATCCGGTTCGTCATGGTGAACACCGGCCTGACCACGGACAACTTCTCGCCCAACGCCGTGGTCACCTTCGAGACCGCGGGAGATGGTTCGGCGGACTCGGCGCAGGTCTTCGATCAGCAACGCAAACTGCTGGAAAGCCAACTGGGCGCTACCGGCGTGTCCAGCGAATCCGGCACCCAGTGCGGCTACCCCGCCCAGGCCATCAGCTACACCGCCCCCGAGATGGGCAACGTTCCCGAGCGCAAGGCCAAGGTGCTGTGCGTGCTGGCCGACGTCAACGGCGCCACGTACCTCACGACAGTCACGGTGAGTTCGGTGGACGCCGATGAGCCGACCTACGCAGAGGACTCGGAGAACATCCTGGCCGGGTTCCAGGTCAACGCGACCGCCTGACGGCAGCGCTTCACGCGCTCGGCGTTATTGCACCTGTGTGCCGCGGGCGGGCGAGTTGTGGGAAAGTGTGCGGATGACGCTTGAGTCGAAACATGACTTGGCGGTGCGGATGGCCGCACTGGCCCGTGAGGTCGCTGTGCCGGTGGCCGTCGAGCAGGTCCTTCGGGGCGTCACCACGGCGGTGCTCGAACTGGTGCCCGGTGCTGAACACGCTGGTCTTCTGCTTCTCGGTAGGGGTGGCAAGTACGAAACCCTGGCTCCCACCGCTGACGTGATGTACAAACTCGACCACATGCAGGTGGTCAGCGGCCAAGGGCCGTGCATCGAGGCCGCGGTGGATGACCTGATCGTCCGCACCGACGATTTCGAGACCGAGGAACGCTGGCCCGATTACTCGAGCCAGGTGCTCGAGCTGGGCCTTCGCAGCGCGTTGTCCTTCAAGCTGTACACCGCCCAGCGCACCGCCGGCGCACTGAACATCTTCTCCACCAAACCGCGCGCGTTCGACGCGGAATCCGAGGCCATCGGCTCCGTGCTGGCCGCCCACGCCGCGGCGGCGATCGTCGCCAGCCGCCAGGAAGAGCAGCTGCAGTCGGCGTTGAGCAGCCGCGACCTGATCGGGCAGGCCAAAGGCATCATCATGGAGCGCTACAACGTGGACGCGGTGCGGGCCTTCGAGATGCTGCGTGAGCTGTCGCAGTCCGGCAATGTCAAGCTCGTCGACGTGGCCAAGCAGGTCATCGATACCCGCGGTGCCTGACTTCGTCCTCACCGACGAGTTCCAGGCGGCCCTTGCGCTGCTGGGTGGTGGCCGGCACCTGTTCTTGACGGGTAAGGCCGGTACCGGCAAATCGACGCTGATCCGCAGGTTCATGGCCGCCACCTCGCGCAAGGTGGTGGTGGTGGCGCCGACGGGCATCGCCGCGCTCAACGTCAACGGCTATACCGTGCACCGGCTGTTCGGGTTCACCGCCACCACCACCCTCGATGACGTCCGCACCGGTACGTACCGGCCGGGCCGGTTCACCAAGACCCTGGCGTCGCTGGACACCTTGATCATCGACGAGGCCTCGATGATCCGGGCCGATCTGTTCGACATGCTGGCCGCGGCACTGCAGCGGTTCGGGCCGGCGCCCGGCACACCGTTCGGCGGGGTGCAGATCGTGTTGGTGGGCGATCTCTACCAGCTGCCGCCGGTGGTCACCGAACACGAGGCCGCGTTCTTCACCACCCGGTACGAGACGCCCTACTTCTTCTCGGCGGACAGTTTCGACCGCGACGATTTCCCGACGGTCGCGCTGACGACGGTGTTCCGCCAGCTGGGTGACGACCGGATGGCCGCGATCCTCAACGAAATCCGCGAAGGCGTGTTGCTGGGGCATGCCCAGGAGCAGCTCAATGCCCGCACCGATCCGGGCTTCACCCCGCCCGAGGACGAGTTCTGGCTCACCCTGGCGCCGACCAACCGGCTGGTGTCGGCGCGCAACCGGCAACGCCTCGAACAGCTCGACGGTGACGAATTCACCTCCCGTGCAACAGTTCACGGTGACCTCGGCCTGTTCGATCCACCGGCTGACGAGTTGCTGCGGTTCAAGGTGGGCGCGCAGGTGATGATGCTCAACAACGACCAGTCCGGCCGATGGGTGAACGGCACACTGGGCCGTATCTCCGAAATACACTGGGAAAAGAAAGATCTCAGCGTCACCGTCGACTTCACCGACGGTACCGACGCCGAGGTGGGGCGGTTCAGTTGGGAAGCGACGCGGCCCGTCATCGACGGGGGAGCGCTGCGCCACGAGGTCATCGGCTCGTTCACCCAGCTGCCCTTCAAGCTGGCGTGGGCCATCACCATCCACAAGAGCCAGGGGCAGACGCTGGAACGGCTCATCGTGGATCTCACCGGCGGTATGTTCTCCACCGGCCAGCTGTACGTGGCGCTGAGCCGTGCCACCTCCCTGCAGGGCCTGGTGCTCAAGCGCCCGGTGTTGCCGAAGGACCTCAAGACCGACCGGCGGATCGCGCGGTTCCTGAACTCCGCCACCGAAACCGACCATCCCCGCCGGTTCTGTGCACTCGGCATGCTGACCGTCGGTGACGAGGGCCGCATGTCGCGGCCACGCCCCGTCGAACTTGCGGTGGCTTTCGGAGACGGCACCGCCATCAGTTCGGTGATCAACCCACAACGCGACCTCGCCGACGCCAGACAGGCCTTCGGCATCACCGCCTCCGATGTTCTGCTGGCGCCCACACTCGCCGAGGCCTGGAGCGTGCTGGCCCCGATGCTGGCCGGCTGCACCCCGGTGGGTCCTGGGATCGACGAGACGCTGGGACTCCTCGACTTCGAACTCAAGCGGCTCGGCCATGTCACGGTCATGCCGGTGGGGGTGGAGCTGCGCGGGGTGCGAGTCACCGGCCGCACCGCGCTGGAGCGCGCACAGTCGGTCTTCGCGTCGTTCGACGGCACTGCCGATGCCGGGGCGACGGCGTTCGACGAACCCGACCCGGAGACGTCGTTGTGCGGGCACCTGCTCACCCGCGACGACGAGGTGCCCACCCCGGTCTCGGTGACCCTGCCCGGGCTGACCGCGCTGCTGGACGTCAGCCGCGGCGTGAGCCGGGTGCTGCTCACCGAAACCCCGGGTGTCGTCGAGCTCGACACCCCGTGGGCCGCGGCCGCCCGCCACACCGCGGCCTACCAATTGCGTTGTGCCGCTTCCCGGGTACGGCTCACCGAGACCGCGCTGACCCGGCTGCGGGAGGCCGAGAAACTGCTCGGCGTCGAGGTGGTCGACACCGCGATGCTCGTGAACTCGGACAGCGACATCGCCGAGGTGCTGGCACCCGGGGCAAGGATCTGCTTCACCGGGACCGCCCTGGATCCCGACGGCCGGGAGGTACCGCGGGAGCGGATGGAACGTCTGGCCGCCGATGCCGGTCTGGCGCCGGTGAAATCGGTGACCAAGACCCGGTGCGAGGTGCTGGTGACCGCCGAGGAGGGCACCCAGTCCGGCAAGGCGCGCAAGGCCGTCGAGTTGGGTAAACCGGTGTTCTCGGCGGATGAGTTCTTCGATTGGCTCCAGTCGCGCTAGCTCACCGGCGTCAACACGTGCGTGCCGCGCAGGCCTTTCAGCTCCACCTCGCGGGGTTCGCCGAACTCGACATCGTCCAGGTGCTGCACCGCGTCCCGCACCGGGGCGCTGACCAGTGTCTCGCCGCCGTCGGCCTGATCGGCCACCCGGGCCGCCATCGCGACGTCCAGTCCGAACAGGTCGTCGCCGCGCCGTACCGACGTGCCCAGGTGGATCCCGATCCGCACCCTGACCTGTTGCTCGGAACGCAGCGCACGTTGGACATCGGTGCCGAACCGCACTGCCGCACCGGCGTCGGGGAAGGCGATCATGAACCCGTCGCCCTGGCTCTTCACCACATGCCCGCCATGTTTGTCGACGCGGCCCTGGACCAGCCGATTGTGCTTCTCCAGCAGTTTGACCCAGGCCCGGTCGCCCATCTCCGCATTGGCCTGTGTGGATCCTTCGATATCGGAGAACACCAGGACGACGTTGCCGTCGGCGACCAGCCGGGCCAGGTCGGGCCGCTCCACCTGCGCCCACCCGGCCAGGTCTTCGATGGAGTTGCGCACCACGGCGCCCAGGCCCTTGTTGATCAGCATGTCCGCGGTCTGGAACACCGTCTTGATGGCAAGGGGCGCGACCCCGCGGCGCCGGCGACGGCCCTTCTGACGCTCCAGCTGCGCCCGGGTTTCGGCCAGTTTCTTGCGGCTCACCAGGAACAGCACCAGGAAGGTGATGGTGGAGGCCACCAGAGCCACGACGGCTGCGGTCAGAAGCAGCGCCGCCGTGGTCACCCGGGCGATTATGCCGGAATCAGAAGAAACCGGAGTCCGGCAGCGCCCCGCCGTTGACGGCGATATCGCCGAGCACCCGCGCCTTGTACACAGTGGGGTTGTGCGAGAACAACGTCCGCAGGTTGCGCCAGTGCCGGTCCAGGTGCGCCGAGGCGCGCGTCGAGGACGCGCCGCCGGCATCGAAGATGCGCGATGCGGCCCGCAACGCCGGCTCCTCGATGGCGACCTTGACCCGTGCGGCCGCGATCGACGCGGCGACCTCCAACTCGGGTACCAGCCCGGTGCTGCGCGCAGCGTCCAGCGCGGGAGCGAGTTCGGCTGCGGCACTGCGCACCAGTGCCTGCGCGGTGTAGGCCACCGCGTCGATCTCCCCGACCACCTCCAGCAGCTGCGGGTCCGCCGGTGGGGTGTCGGCAGCGGCGAAAGTGTAGGTGCGGCCACGGTTGCGCACGAGTTCGGCGGCGTCGGCGGTCAGCGAACGCAGGATGCCCGCGGCGATGGTGTGCAGGTACAGCTGCAGCAGGGCGCCACGGCGGCGGTCCACGCCCACGGTGGTGGGAAACCGCAGTACCTCACCGTCGAACACCTCGACGTCGTCGAGAATGGTTGTGCCACTGCCGGTGTGACGTTGCCCGATGCCGTCCCAGTCATCGGCGTGGATGACACCGGCCCGGTCCACCGGGATCACCACCGACACCGACGCGCCCGCGTCGTCCTGGGCGGTGATCCGCAGGTAGTCGGAGAACTGCGCGCCGGTGCTGTAGAACTTGCGTCCGCGCAGCCGTAACCCGCTGCCGGTGCCGGCCAACGCGGTGTCGTAGGTCTGGCCTCCCACCTGGTGGCTGCTGAGCTCTGAACTGGCGCCGCCGATCAGACCGCCGGACGCCACCACCGCGAGCCAGCGGTCGCTGCCGGGCTGGCGGGGGAGGCGGTGCAGATCTTCGACGATCGCGAAGTGCACCCGCAGGATGTGCGCGAGGTCCGGGTCTGCGGCGGCAAGGCTGATCAGGAAGTCGAAGAACTCCGGCACGGTGTACCCGGCGCCGCCGAGTCCGGGATCCAGCCGCAGCGCCCCGATGCGGTGACTGCGCACCAGTTCCAGTCCGCGGTGCGGTGGCTCGGTACCGCCCTCGAGCAGGCGGCGACGGTAGTCGGCCGCGATCTCGCGCAGAACGGTGTCCACTGCCGTGCCCTCCAGTACCGATGTCATGCGGTGGAATCCCTTCCGGTCGCGTCCCGTTCCTCACCGATCCACGCGCCGTAGAACCACGGTACGGAGTTCGCCGCGTTGGCGAAACCGTGCACCCGCGGCGCGACGGCGAAGATCTGGGTGTCCTCGAGCAGGGGGATCGAGTAGGCGTTGTCGATCACGTAGTTGTTGTATTCCTGCAACACCTTCAGCCGTTGCGCGGGATCGGTCGCGGTGATCTGCTCCTGCAGCAGCCGGTCGATGTTCGGGTCGGACCCGTTGAGCGCATACAGGTCACCGAACTCGCTGCCGTAGTTCTGCCACAGCCGCACCGGGTCGGCGGTGGGCCATCCGTTGCGCCGCAGGGCCACCGAATCCTCGATGCTGGCCGTCGGATAGTTGGCGAAATCGGTCTGCCGGATATCCAGACGGATACCGATGCGGCGCAGCTGGCGCTGGATCAGCTCGTACATGGGTTTGGCGGTGTGGTCATAGACATCGACGTAGATCAACGCCGACAACGGCTTGCCGTCCTTGACCCGGTAGCCGTCCTGGTCGAACTGCGTCCAGCCGGCGGCCTCGAGGTGGCGCACCGCCGCGTCGTGGTCATAGCGCACCGCGTCGCTGCGGTCGGTATAGCCGGGGAAGTTCTTGGTGACGATGTTCTGCGCCGGTTTCCAGTTGTCGGTGTAAAGCGTGCTGAGGATCTCGTTGCGGTCGATGCCGAAGCCGATTGCCTTGCGGACGTTGATGTCCGACATGTACGGCGCGGTCTGCCGGACGTCGAGGGTGTTGGCCAGCCCGGGCGTGCGTAACCCGAGGACGTCGAAACCCTCGTCGGTGAGCAGTTGTTCGTCCGGCGGCTGGGTGTAGCGGATGGCATCGGCTTGGCCGGCCCGCAGCGCGCCCACCCGAACACTGTCCTCGGTGACCGGGATGACGGTGATGGTGTCGAGGTATGCCTCACCCTGATGCGGGGCCGTCGCCGGCGCCCAGTCATAGCCTTTGCGTTTGGCCAGCACGATCTTCTTGTCCGGGATCTCGGACTCGGCGTAGAACGGGCCCGAACCGATCAGGTTGGTGACCACCGACTGCTCTTCCTTGGTGGCCTCGATGGTCGCGTCGGCCACCAATCCCGCGGTGTTGAGCGTCAGCACGGCGATGAACGGTGCGTACGGCTCGTTCAGCGACACCTTCACGGTGCGGGTGCTGTTGTCTGCGGTGATGGACTTGACCTTGGGGAAGTAGGAGTTGCGGGTGATGCCCTTCGGTTTGTCGCCGTCGGCCTGCCACTGCAGATTACGACGCACCGATTCGGCATCCAGCGGTTGGCCGTTGCTGTAGCTCACCCCGTCGCGGATCACGAACTCGTATTCGGTGGCGGCATCGTTGACCGTCCAACTCTGCGCGATCCACGGCACGAACTCGAACGTCGTGGGATCCTGGTAGACCAGCCGGTCCAGCATCTGGTCTTTGAGCAGGCTGTTCTGCCAGTAACTGACCTGGATCTGCAGCGAGGCCGGGGCCTCGGCGTCCAGGTACACCAGGTTGCCACCCCGGGGCGCGCCGGCGTCGGCAGGTTCGAGTCGGTCAACGGTGCAGCCGGCGAGCAGCGCGGCCACCAGCACGGTGATGAGGTACTTCATGCTGCCCGTACCAGGGATCCGGGGACCGCCTCGAGCAGCCGTTGTGTGTAGGCCTGGGTAGGTGAGGCGAAAACCTGTGCCACCGGCCCGCTTTCGACCAGCCGGCCATGCTCGAGCACACTCACCTCGTCGGCGATCTGGCGGACCAGGCTCAGGTCGTGGGAGATGAACAGATACGTCAGAGAAAGCTCCCGCTGGAGTTCGACCAGCAGGTCCACCACCTGTGCCTGCACGGTGACATCCAGTGCGGAGGTCGGCTCGTCGAGCACCAGGACCGGTGGTCGCAACACCAGGGCCCGGGCCAGCACCACCCGTTGCCGCTGCCCGCCGGACACCTCCCGCGGTGTCCGGCCCAGCAGTGTCGCGGGCAATCCCACCCGGTCGAGCGCCTCGGCCACACGTACACGTCGTTCTGCCCGCGAACCGATCCGGTTGATCCGAAGCGGTTCTCCGACGGCTTCCTCGACGGTGAAGCGCGGATCGAGTGCGGCCAGGGGGTTCTGGTGGACCATCTGCAGTACCCGCGCCTGGGCCCGCTGCTCGGCGGCACCGAACCGGGTGCCGGCCCGGCGGGTCACACCGTCGACGCGCACCTCACCGTCGTCGAAACCGCTGAGCCCCGCCAGCACCCGGGCCGCCGTCGTCTTACCGGATCCGGATTCACCGACCAGCGCGTGAATGGTGCCGGTGTGCACCTCGAAGGACACCGCGTCCAGCGCTGCCGTCACACCGAATCGCTTCACCAGGCCACGCACCTGCAGGATCGGCTCGGTGTCCGCGGCAGGGGAGACCCGGTGGTACTTGTCCGGTGACAGCGCGGGGGCATCCGAGATCAGCTGACGGGTGTAGTCGTCCTGAGGGTCGCCCAAAACAGCTGCGGTGATTCCGGTTTCACGGACCTGGCCGTCACGCAGCACCACTACCTTGTCGCTGTGGTGTTCGGCCAGTGCCAGGTCATGGGTGATGAAGACGATGCCGAGACCACGCTCGGCGCGCAATTCGTCGAGCAGTTCGAGGATGCGCTGCTGCACTGTGACGTCGAGTGCCGAGGTCGGTTCATCGGCGATCAGCAGCTTCGGGTCCCCGGCGATCGCGATGGCGATCAGCACCCGCTGCAGTTGTCCGCCGGAGAGTTGGTGGGGGTAGGCGTCGACGCGGCGCGCCGGATCCGGGATACCGACCTGTGCCAGCAGTTCGATGGCGCGGGTGCGCGCCTGGGAGCGGGAGGCGAGGTCGTGCACCACCAGCACCTCGGCGATCTGATGGCCCACCTTCTTCAAGGGGTCCAGTGAACCGAGTGGATCCTGCGGCACGAAACCGACTGTGGTTCCGCGTAGTTGACGCCATTCCCGCTGCGACAGCGCGGTGACGGGGCGGCCGTCCAGGATGATCTCCCCGGAGGTGACGCGCCCGTTGTGCGGCAGCAGTCCCTGCACGGCGCGGGCGATGGTGGACTTGCCGGAACCGGATTGCCCGACCACCGCCACGACTTCGCCGGCGTTCACGTCGAACGACACTTCATCCACCACCGGGCCGCGGTGGTACTGCACGGTGAGCTGGGATACCGACAGCAGTGAACTCATGTCAGCCGACCTTCTTTCGGATGAGGTGTGCGAGCCGGGACAGGCTCATCACGGTGAGCACGATGGCCAGGGAGGGGAAGAACACCAAGCCGGGATTGGAGTTGATGTAGTTGCGTGCCTCCGAGATCAGCAGTCCCCATTCGGGTTCGGGAGGTTGCGCCCCGTAGCCGAGGAAACTCAGGGAGGCGATCGCCAGGATCGCGGTACCGAACTGCAGCGCCGCCAGCGCCAGCACCGCGGAATACGAGTTGGGCAGCACGTGGCGGAACAACAGCGTCAGGTGCCCGGCGCCCAGGTGCTCGCTGGCTTCGACGAACGGCAGATTGCGGGTGGCCAGCACCTCTGACCGGGCCAGCCGGGCGAACACCGCGATGGACGAAACCCCTACGGCGATGGCCGCATTCACCGTTCCGAAGCCCAGTGCCACGATGATCGTGATGCTCAGCAGCAGCGTCGGGATGGACAGCAGTACATCGACGATGCGGCTGATGATGCTGTCGGTGGCGCGCCCGAAGTAAGCGGCCACCAGCCCCAGCGCGGTGCCCACCACCAGGCCGATCACCACGGCGATGAACGAGCCCGCGATCGTGGCCGCGGTGCCCGCCACCACCCGGCTCAGCAGGTCCCGGCCGATGTAGTCGGTGCCGAACGGATGGGCCAGGCTGGGCCCGGCGAGCGCGTCGCCGGGATTCTCCTGTAGTGGGTCGTAGGGCGCGATCAGCCCGGGTGCGACGATCATGGCCGCCACGAGCAGCAAGAACACCAGGGGTGGGATGTCCCACCAGCTGATCGAGAGCCGCCGGGAGAACCGGGGCAGACTCAGCCGGGGGAGGGCTTCGACGACAGTCATGCGGGCACCGCCTGGGGTTGGCGAACGAGGCGTTCGATGCGGGGGTCGATCAACGGATAGACCAGGTCCACCAGCAGGTTGATCACCACGAAGGTCACCGAGACGGTGATCACGACGGCCTGGATGATCGGGGTGTCCTGGTTGCGCACGGCGGTTTCGGTGAGATAACCGATGCCGGTGCGGTTGAAGATGGTCTCGGTGATCACCGAGCCGGCCAGCAACTCGCCGACGGTGATCGCGACGATGGTCACGGTGGGAATGGAGCCGTTCTTGAGCAGGTGCCCGAAGATCACCCGGTCCTCACCGAGGCCTTTGGCGCGTAGCACCTCGACATACGGTTGCTCCGAGGCGTTGCTCAGGCCCTGGATCAGCACCTGGGCTATCGGTGCGGCCACTGGCAGCGCCAGCGGCAGTGCCGCCAGTACCGTGGAACTGAGTCCCTGATCTTCCACAGCCGACACCCAGCCCAGGCTGAACGAGAACAGTTGCAGCGCAATGAGGCCGGTGACGAATACCGGTATCGACAGGAACGCCGGCGGAATGGACCTGGCGATCTCCCTGGCCGCGGGCCACGGGGCGAACACCGCGGTGAGCGCGATCACGAAGCCCAGCGCGGCGGCCAACAGGAACGCCACGCCGGCCAGCGCAAGTGTCGACGGCAAGGCGTGTGCGAGCAGGCGCGACACCTCCTGGCCGCTGTTGAGTGAATAGCCGAGATCACCCTGGAACAGGCGCTGGACGGATATGCCGAACTGCTCGATCACCGGGTCGCTGAGGCGGTAGTAGTCACGCAATGCCTGCGCCTCGTCGTCGGAGATCGGGTTCTCCGGATTGGAGATCTGCGTCTCGATGGGATCACCCGGCAGCACGTTGAGCACAAAAAATACCGCGGTGTAGGCGAGGACGATCACCACGATCGACTGGCCGATGCGTCGCAACGCGAATCTGAACACCTGCGGCAAGGTATCCGCGTGCCGGTGAGTGGGGAACAGTTCCTGACTTTAGGAGTTTTAAGCCGACTGTGAACCGCTGGCTTAACTGACTCGGCGACTTCGGCTTTCGGTGATCGCAACGATTGGCTGCGGCAGATCCGGACGTACCGTCGAGCAGATGTCGTCTCCATCCTTCGGCATCGAGATCGTCGGTGACGGAATCGGTGCCCGCGCCCCGGCGGAGCTGGCCCGCAGGCTCGATGCCGCGGGGGTTTCCTACTGGGTGATCGGCGCCGGACGCGACGAACCGGTGCACTCGGTGAACCTCGACCCGACGGTGATCGCCACCATCGCGGCCCGGCACAGCCGTGAACTCGGTGTGGTGGTGGCCGCCGCCGCGCATCGGGACCACCCCTACAACCTCGCGCGCCGACTGCTGTCGGTCGATCACGCGGCGCAGGGCCGGGCCGGGTGGCTGACCCTGGAGGCCGATCGCCGTATCGCCTTGAACGCCCTGCAGGACAGCTGGACTCAGCGATCGCTCGACCCGGCGCACACCACCGACGCGGTCGCGGCGGTACGCGCGCTGTGGCGGACGTGGCCGCTGTCGTCGGTGATCGCCGACCACGAGACAGGGGTGTTCGCCGACACCAGCCAGATTCGCCGCGCCGATGTGCGCAACACCTACCGGATCTCCGGGCCCATGAACGTCCCCGGTTCGGTGCAGGGCGACCTCCCGGTGTGGGCCGGTCCCGGCGTCGGTGGCGCGGACCTCGTGGTGATCGACCACGGCGACCCGCTGCCCGAGGTTCCGGCCGTGGTACGGGTGCGCGGCGCCGAACGGCTCACCGAGGCGCTGAACGGGCTCAGCGCGCCCGTCGCCGGGATCCTCGCGCGCGTCGGCGTCCATGAACTGGACCGGGTGCTCGACGAAATCCTGCCTGTCGCGCACCAGCGGGGCCTCATCGGCACCGATCGCCGGGGCACACTGCGGCAGCGCCTGGGGACAGCCGTTCCGTTGGAGCCCGATCTGTCCACCAAACCACTCGCCTTCAGCGGCGCCGTCAATCCGGGAGGTCGGTTGTGACCCGGCACGTGATTCTGAACGTCAACGTCCTCAACCTCGGAATCCACACCCGCTCGTGGCAACGCACCACCGAGGCGCCGACCGCGTTCGCCGATCCGGGCTACTACGTGCGGATGGCGCACCTGGCCGAGCGGGGGACCCTGGACGCGCTGTTCCTGGCCGACGGTCCGGCGCTGCGTGAACATCCGGCGCTGCGCCCGTCGCAGGCGCTGGAGCCCAGCGTGATCCTGGCGTCCATCGCCGCCGAAACCGAGCACCTGGGGCTGATCGGCACGCTGTCGTCGACGTTCAACGATCCGGTGGAGCTCGCGCATCGTCTGCTGTCGCTGGACCAGCTCAGCGGCGGGCGGCTGGCGTGGAACGTCGTGACCACCTATTCACCGGCCGCCGGCGGCAACTTCGGCCTCGCCGACTACCCCGACCGTGCCGTCCGGTACCGGCGGGCCGCCGAATTCGTCGACGTGGTGCAGGCGCTGTGGCGTGACGCGGCCTTCGGTGGCCGCGGCATCGATCATCGCGGCGAATTCTTCACCGTACAAGGCACATTGCCGCAGGGTGGGTCGGCGCAGGGGCACCCCCTGCTGGTTCAGGCCGGTGGTTCACCGCAGGGCCGGGACCTCGCGGGCCGGTCGGCGGATGCGGTGTTCTCCGCCGAACTCGATCTGGGCGCCGGTATCGACCACTACCGTTACGTCAAGGACGTCGCGGTGGCCCACGGTCGCAGCCGCGACGCGGTGAAGATCCTGCCGGGGTTGATCACCACGATCGGCAGCACCCGCGCCGAGGCGCAGCGGCGCTACGACGAACAGAACGCGCTGTTGCCGGAAGGCCATGACCTGGAACGGCTCTCGCAGGTGCTGGGAGAGGACCTGACCGGTCACCCACTGGATGCACCGGTGCCCAAGCACCTGCTGGGTGCGGTGGCCGACCCCACCAATTTCGGTGCCTCCCTTGGCTTTCGGGAATCGGTGGTGCGGCTCATCGAAAGCCGCGATCTGACCCTGCGGGAGGCGGTGCGCGAATTCAGCGGCGCCGGTCATCGGGTGATCGTCGGCTCCCCGGAGGATGTCGCCGACACCATCGAACGCTGGTTCCTGGCCGGTGCCGCCGACGGGTTCAACCTGATGCCCGATGTGTTCCCCGACGGGTTGGAGATCTTCGTCGACGAAGTGGTCCCGATCCTGCGTGACCGCGGCCTGTTTCGTGGTGCCTACGCCGAAACCACGCTGCGCGAGCGGTTCGGCGGTGTGGTGCCGCAACGTTTGCGGATCGGCGCCTGACTACTCGTAGAGGTCGCCCTCGACGTAGAACCAGCGGCCCGCTCTGCGACTGAACCGGGAGCGCTCGTGCAGTGCCGAGGTCCCTTCACCGTCGCGGTAGTGCGCCTTGTACTCCACCACGCCTTCGTCGTCGCCGGGCCCGCCGCCCACGGTGTCGACGATCTCCAGCTTGACCCACGGCAGTACCGCGTCGGGCATCGACACCACGGGCCGGGTGGTCGGGTGCCAGGTCTGCCAGATGTAGTCCATGTTGCCCACGGCGTACGCGCTGTACCGCGAGCGCATCAGCTGCTCGGCGGTCTCTGGGAGCTCGCCGTGGTGAATAGCCTGGCAGCAGGAACCGAAAGGTTCGCCGCTGCCGCACGGACAGGGGTCGGTGGGATGCATGCCACCATTGTCCGCCTCCCCGGCAACGGCCTACCAGCGGCCGCGATGTACCACCTCGTCGAATGGCCGCCGGTCCGGGTTGAGAATCGGCTTCAGCGGACGGTCGGCGGGATATCCGATACCGAGGAGGAAGGCCACCAGGTAGCCCTCCGGCACCCCGAGGATGTCGCGGGCGAGTTCCTGCTCGCCCACCGAGGAGTGGCCGGTGCCGATGCCGAGGTCCGTGGCGGCAATGGTCATGGCCAGTGTCGCCTGGCCCAGGTCGTACCGGTCGATGAGCTTGCTGCGTTCATCCGTGGGCTCGGGGATCACCAGCGCGATCGCCGCCGGCGCCGACGCGATGTGCTTGGCGCCCTGCCACACCGTCGAGAGTCGCTGCAGCTGCTCACGGTCGGTGACGATCACGAAGTCCCAGTGCTGCTGATTGCGCGCCGACGGTGCCCGCCACCCCGCTTCGGCAATGCGGTCGAGGTCGGCGTCCGAAATCGGATCGGGCCGGTAGGTCCGGACGTTGCGCCGCGCTCGGATGGCATCCCATGTCTCCATCACAGTGAGCTTAGTGCAGCCGCGCCGATGACCTCCAACACCGCGTCGGTGTTCGGCGGGTGCAGTGACCCGGTGCGCACGTCGCGGAAAAGTCGTTCCAGCTCATGGCGTTTCGACACAGAAGCCGCACCCACCACCTGGACCGCGATGTCCACCACTTCGCGCGCGGTGGTGGTGGCGAACTCCTTGGCCGCCAGGGAGCGCAAGAACGGCCATGGTCCTTCGTCGTAGTGGGTGGTCGAAGTCAGGAAGGCCGACACCGCCTCCAGTTTGATCTCGGCCTGGGCGATCTGCCGCTGCACCGCGGGCTTCTGAGCGTGCCGCGCTACGTCGGCCCGCAGCGAGGTCCGGGTCTGGGCGCCCTGGATCGCGAGGTCGAGGGCGCGGCGGGCAATGCCGAAATACACACTGGACAGCAACGGGAGGTACGAGGCCAGCAGCAGCAGAACGTAATCGGGGTAGTCGGGCCCGACCGGATGCACGGCCACGGTCTTGTGCGCGTCGGCGTGAGCGTTGTCGAAGACGGTGTCGTGGCTGGCGGTGGCCCGCACACCGAGGGCATTCCACGTCTCCTCGATGCGGACACCGGGATCGTCACAATCGACGAAAGTGTGCACGATCTTGGGATTGGCGGGATCGGAGTCGTCGCGCGCATGCACCCCGATCTGGTGCCACACCGGCGACAACGAGGTGAACACCTTGCGACCGGTGATGCGGTAGGAACCGTCCGGTTGCGGAACCGCGCGCACCTGCGCGTCGTCGAGGCCGACGTCATTGCCGTGTTCGCCGTGTCCCGCGGCGAATACCTGCCCGGCGGCGATGCTGTCGAGCAGCCAGCCGACGTCGGCCACACCGCGCTCGGCGGCTTTGGCGGCCGAGGCGCCCCAGTACAGGTGCATGTTGACCGCGAGTGCGGTGGCCGGCGCCCAGTACGCGAGGTGCCGTTGCTCGTCGGTCAACTCCTCGAGTGACAGCCCGTGGCCGCCGAGTCGTTCCGGCAGCGACGCCTTGAGGTAGCCGGCGTCCAGCAGTTCGGCGAAATCTTCGGCGAAGAAGGCGTTTTCGGAGTCGTACCTCGCGGCGCGGGCATGAAACCGTTGATAGTCCTCGGCGCTGAAGAACCGGCTGCGGAAGCCGTCGGCCAGAGGGCTGGTCCCGCTGATCACGGTGGCGGTGGGTGTGTCGGTGGCGGTCATGTCGGGCCCCATTCTTTTGCCAGTAGTTCGAAGGACCGAAGGCGGTCCCGGTGGTCGTGGGTCATGGTGGTCACCACCAACTCGTCGGCGCCCGTCGCGCGCTGCAACCGATCCAGCTTGTCGGCCACCGTGTCGGCAGTGCCGACGAACTGGGTGGTGATCCGGTCCTGTACCAGCGCGGTCTGCTCGGGTGTGAGGGCCTCGACGGTGTTGGGGTCCGGGTAGGGGATGGCGCCGCGGCCACTGCGGATGCTGTGTACCCACTGCGGGAACGGCTTGGCCAGATGTTCTGCTGCCGAACCTGTTTCGGCAACCACGACATCTGCGGAGACCACCACGTACGGTGCGCCGAGGACCGCGGAGGGCCGGAAAGCCCGGCGGTAGGCCGCCACGGCATCAAGGGTGGTTCCGGGGCTCACGTGATAGTTGGCCACGAACGGCAACCCGCGTGCCCCGGCGGTCTGCGCGCTCTGGCCGCCGCTGCTGCCGAACAGCCACACCTGGACGTCGGCACCCTCGCCCGGGGTCGCGGACAGGTGCAGTTCCTTGGTGCGGAAGGTCCCGCCGAGCAGAGCGAGGATGTCGTCGAGCTGGGTGTCGAAATCAGGGATGTCGGCGCCTTGTTGCAGCACCGATCCGATGGCGGCGAACCGTTCGGACTTGATGAGCTCCGTGGTGCGAAACGGTGCGGGAAACGGGATGCCCTCAATGGTTCTGGCCTCCTGGGTGGCCGGTTCCTCCCTGCCGCGCAACGCTTCTGCGCGACGCTGCCCCGAGCGGCCCAACCCCAGATCGATACGGCCCGGGTGCAGGGCGTCGATGGTGCCGAATGCCTCCACCACCGCCGCGGCCGTGTGATGACCCACCTGGACGGCCGCCGAGCCCACCCGGATGCTGTTGGTGGCGGCGGCGATCAGGCCGATCAGCACAGCAGGCGACGCGCTGGCCACCGCCACGAAATGGTGCTCGGCCACCCAGTAGCGGCGGTATCCCCACTGCTCGGCATGGCGGGCCAGGTCGACAGTGTTGCGCAGGGCTTGCCGCGCCGTGGAGCCCTCGCTGATCGGCGACAGGTCCAGGACCGACAACGGCACCCGGCTCATCGCGGTGTCTTCTCGCCCGCCTCGACGGCCACGGGCAACCGGTTCTGGGCCGGCGCCACCGGGCAGGTCGCGTAGTCGGTGAACGCACACGGCAGGTTGGCCGCGCGGTTGAAGTCCAGGATCACCGCGCCGCCGTCGTCCGGTGCGTCGATCGACAAGGACCGCGCCGCCGGGTACGTCGTCACCCCACTGGTGGCGTCGGTGAACAGCACCTGCAGACCCGTGGCCGCCTTACCGAACGCAACCAATTGCTGTGCGGCCCCGTCGATCTCGAAGTCGATGGTGCCGACTGCGGTGTGGTGGTGTTCGAGCCCCTCCACCACCGCACCGGTGGTCACGGTGACGGGCTTCTCGTACGGGGTGAACGTGGCGCCGACGCGCCACCGGTCATCGGGCGCATAGGTGGGGATGCCGGTGTAGGACTGCAGATGCGGGGATTTCGGGTCATGTACCCGGAGCGCCACCGAACCGGTACGGCGGATCACCTCGATGCGGCGGTCCCCGTCCTCGACGAGCAGACCCGGCGCACCCTCGGCGGGCTCGAGTCGCTGCGTTCCCTCGATGCCCTCGATGTACACCGCGTCCGCGTCAGCTCGCCACCTGCCTGGCAGATCGGCGATGGTCTCGAAGTCCTCCGAGAGCCAGTACAGCCCGGTGATGCTGACCCAACCCAAGGGATCGCCGTAGTAACGTTCCCGCTCCCGGTGCCACTCGTTCCAGTCGGTCATGAGATGGATGTCCTTTCTGATTGCGCGATAAGCGGTCTGCTCGGAATCTGCGCGCGCAGCACGGGTGCGACGGCGGATTGGAAGAGTTCGAGGCTGCGGCGTTTCTGGACGGCCGTCACACCGTCGGTATCGGCGCTCAGATGGATCACCTCGTGACCGAACTGCTGGTGGTAGCGGCCCACCTTGTCGACGACCTGTTCGGGTGAGCCGATCAGCGCCGAGCTGCGGTCGATGAAGTCCTCGATGGTCTCGAACACGATCGGCAGCCCGACCCGGCGCTGGAAGTCCAGCCGGGTCTCGAAGGTGGGCCGGAACTCGTCGATGGCCTGCTGGGAGGTGGATGCCACGTGAAAGCCTGCGGTGCCGGCGCCGACGAGCGCGTCCTCGGGCCGGTGGCCGTAGAACTCCCAGCGGTCGCGGTAATGCCGGATCAGCTCGGCGTACGGCTCGATGGGATTGGTGACGTTGGCGGAGAAGATCGGGTCACCGTGCCGAGCGGCGAGGTCGACGGAGTCGATGCTGGTGGCGCTGCCGTGCCAGATCCGGATCTTCGGTTGCAGCGGCCGGGGTAGTGCCTTGGCGTCGTTGAGTTCGGGACGGAACCGACCCGACCAGGTGACGTGCTCGTCGGCCCAGAGTCGGCGGAACAGCTCGTAGCCCTCGCGGTTGCGGTCCCACTGGTCGTCCGTGGTGACGTGGAACAGCTCGGCCTGGGCGGCACCGTTGCCCTTGCCGATGATCAGCTCGAGCCGGCCGTCGGACAGGTTGTCCAGCGTGGAGTAATCCTCGAACGCGCGCACCGGGTCCAGCAGGCTCAACGTCGTCACCGCCGTGAACAGCGCGATCGTCGATGTCCTGGCCGCGATATGACTCAACAGCACCGGGGGAGACGACGAGATGAACGGATCCTCATGGCGCTCGCCGACGGCGAACCCGTCGAACCCCAGCTCCTCGGCCAGCACTGCCGCCTCGACCACCTCACGCAGCCTCGCCGCAGCGCTGCGCTTCTGCCCGGTGGCCGGGTCGGGGTGGTGCGCAATCAGCGTCAGCAGCAGGAACTTCACGATGGATTCAGGATGGCGGCACCACCCTGACCTGCCAAGAGTTTGCGTCGTCCTGAATCGTGCGGCTACCAGCCGAGCGAGCCGTGCGCATCGAACTAGTGCCCCCGGCAGGAATCGAACCTGCGACACCGGCTTTAGGAGAGCCGTGCTCTATCCCCTGAGCTACGGGGGCGACGGTGGGAGTGTACTCGGCGCCGTGGGGTGTTTCAGCCGCCGCATCGTCGGTAACTCTGAAGCCATGAGTACCGCAGACAAGGCATGGATCAAGGTCGACAAGCTCGCCGGCATGGCAAAGGAAAAGGTGGGCAAAGCAACCGGAAACCGCCGCCTTCAGGCTGAGGGCAGGGCGGACCGGCTCAACGTCAGCGTCCGGACGGCCGGCGAGAAGCTCAAGGACGCCGTGCGTGGCCGTTCGAGGAGCCGCCGCACAGTGCGATGAGGGGAACATGGCCGCGCGGTACGGTCCCGGCGGGATATCCCCGGACCCACGCGAGGGCCTTCGTGATCCGCTGCGTGAACATGGACTGCGCTGTACCCACGGTGAACCACAGGTAAACCGTGGGTGTCAGCGCAGTTCTGCTATGACTTTCGCGAATTGGTCGGCTTGGCGCGACATCACGGTGAAGTACGGAATGCCGTAGTCATCGCGCAACCGGCACAGCTGGTTGGCCATGTCACGTGGGGTGCCCGACAGCACTCCGGGCATGGCCAGTAGCTCCTCGTGGGTGGCATTTGGCGCGTAACGCCGGGTGAACAACAGATCGGGCTTGCCGGAGTCGTCCTCGGGGGACGCTGTGATGGTCAGGTTCAGCTCGAGTTGGTCGAAGCGGTCACCTGCCGCGGTCCGCACGAAGTCGACGCGCTCGGCAAGCGGATCGTCGACGCCTTTGCCCACGTCGGAGCCCGTCAGCCCCACGATCTGCGCCTGCCGCGCCGCGAGCGTGAGCACCCGGTCCCCGTTGCCGGCCACCAGCAGGGGTATCGCCGGGTGGTGCTCAAGTAGGTATCCCACGACGTGTTCGAGGTGGGTGACCCGCTGGCCCGCACTCGGGTAGGGCAGCTCAGCGGCTTCGAACTCCTCGCGGACGTACCCGGCGCCGAGCCCCAGTTCGAGCCGGCCGTCGCTGATCAGGTCCACATCGACCGCGTCGCGGGCCAACAGCGCCGGTTTGTAGAACCCCGCGTTGAGAACGTTGGTACCCAGCCGGATGGTCGACGTCACCGCCGCGGCCGCTGCCAGCGCCGGGAACGGCGCAATGGCTCCCAGATGGTCGGGCACGATGAAAACGTCGTAGCCGAGATCCTCGAAACGCCTGGCATTTTCGATCAGCGCGGTCCGTGAATGCACCCGGTTGACACCCACGCCGAAGCGGAAGTTCTGGCTCATCGGCTGTGATGCTACGCGCGCGGCGTTTGACCGCACCGGCATTGGTGTATTCCGCCGCGATGACCACTGCATTCGGTGACCCGCCGACCATCGGCGTCGAGGAAGAGTTCCTGCTGGCGGATCCGGATACCGGGGCGCCTGTGGCGAAGAACTCCGAAGTCGCCCGTCACGCCGCCGAGCAGGACGTGGAACTGCAGATGGAGCTCACCACCTGCCAGGTGGAGACCGCCACAGGTGTTCTCGACAACCGCGACGACGTGTTCGCGGAGGTCACGAGATTGCGGCGGCTCACCGCCGAAGCCGCTGAGAAGGCGAACGCCCGCCTGTTGGCCGTGGCCCTGCCTCCTACCGTGCCGCACGAGTTCCCGATCACCGACAAGCCCCGCTACCACCGCATCGCCGAGGAGTTCGGCATGATCGCCCACGAGCAGGGCATCAGCGGGTGCCACGTCCACGTCGCGGTGCCTGATCGTGACGCCGCGGTCCGGGTCTGCACGCGGTTGCGGCCGTGGCTGCCGCTGCTGCTGGCGGTGAGCGCCAATTCCGCGATCTACCGCAACACCGACACCGGCTATGCGAGCTGGCGCAGCATCCTGTGGGCCCGCTGGCCGAGTGCCGGCCCACCGCCGCACCTGCAGTCGGCGGCCGAGTATGACGACGCCATCGCCGAAATGCAGAGCGCGGGAGCGATTCTCGATGACGGCATGGTGTACTGGGACGCCCGCCCGTCGGCGAAGTTCCCCACTGTGGAGATCCGGGTTTCGGACGTCTGCGCCACCGCGGCGGACGCCACCCTGCTGGCCACGTTGGCCCGCGGCGCGGTGATGACCGTGCTGAACCGCCCCGATCTCGACCGCGCCGTGCCGGATCACCTTCTGCACGCCACCTATTGGCGATGCGCCCGCGACGGTGCCGAAGGCCTGATGCCGTCGCTTCTGCACGCGTTCGTCGAAGAGCTGCGCCCGGCGCTGGAAGCCGCCGGTGACTACGAGTACGTCGTCGCAGAGGTGGGCCGGGTGCTGCAGGACGGCAACGGCGCCATGCGACAACGCCGGGCCTGGCGGCGCGCCCACGACATCAACGACGTGCTGGCGGAGGTGGCGGCCGCCACGGTCAGGTGAGGGGCAGGCTCGCGAACGGTTCGCTCGTGGGTTGCTGGGAGCCGCCCGGAGGTTCGACGGTGAACGCCAGCGCCGTCGAGTCCCCGATATCGGGCACCACCGCAGTGGTGGACGGGGTGACCGCCGCTGAATCCATGGTGCCCGCCGGCACCGCCTGGCCGTCACGCAGCAACCACATCTGATACACCGTGCCCGCCGAGGGGGGCGGCACGTTGTTCATCACCAGGTAGGCCGCATCGCGTTCACGCGAGAACACCAGCGTGGCCTGACCGCCTGCGGGCAGTTCGCCCGACACCGTGCGCACGTCCGGAGCGGCGAAGATCTGCTCCGCTGGCGACGGCGCAGCTGCAGGGCGCAGCGCCATGCCGACACCCAGTGCGCCGAGGCCGATGACCACCACCGCGGCCGCCGCCAGGGCAATCTGACGCCAGTTGCGGCGTTGCGGCAATGTCCGTACCCCGTCGGAGGCGGCCGCCGAGAGCACCGCGGCGCGCAACGAGTCAGGGGGATCGATGGCGGTGGCGGCCGAGAGCGTGGCCATGGCCTCACGGATGGCACGCACCTCGTCGTAGAACGCCTGCGCCTCACCGGACTGCGCCACCCTTGCCTCGACGTTGGTGCGTTCGTCGTCGCTGAGTGCGTGCAGCGCGTAGGGCACCGCAAGATCCATCACGTCGTCGTCGATCGGCCTGGTCATCGCAGCCCCAAGCAGTTGCGCAGGCCACGCAGCGCGTCGCGCATCCGAGATTTGACGGTGGCCAGGTTCGCCGAAAGTCGTTCGGAGACCTGCACATACGTCAGTCCGTCGTAATACGCCATTTGAATGCATTGGCGCTGCAGGTCGGTGAGCCCGTCGAGGCAGGCGACCACCTGCTGGCGTTCCTCGCTCAGGATCACCGCGTCGCTGACGTGGTCGCTGGCCGGTTCGACGTTGGCCGCGCCGTAGCGGGATTCACGCAGCGTCGCCGCCTGCTCGGAACGCACCCGGTCGACGGCGCGTCGATGCGCCAAGGTCATCAACCACGACAGGGCCGAGCCGGCGGCGGGGTCGAAATTCTCGGCTGAGCGCCACACCTGCAAGTACACGTCCTGGGTGGTTTCCTCGCTGTACCCGGGATCGCGGAGAACCCTGGTGACCAGGCCGTACACCCGTGCGCGGGTGGTGTCGTAGAACGCTGCGAACGCGTCGGCATCGCGTCGCGCCACCTGGCGTAACAGCGCGTCGAGGTCCGTCACGTGCATGAGCCTAACGGGCGGCAAGGCGAGAGCCGTCATGTCAGTCGCCACCGAAGGTAGGTGTCCCGCTCACAACTGGTGAACCTCCTCGGATTCGAGGACACGCGCGGGGGTGACGGGGCAGCCTTGCGGGCGCGGCACCACAGGCACGCGGCGCAGCCACAACGTGATGCCCTGCACCCGGATACTCAACGCACCCATCAGCGGAGCCAGTGGTGCGGTGATCTGTAACCCGGCCACGTTGCCGGTGCTGGCCTTGCGCCTGCTGCCGCGCAGGGTCGCGATGAATGCCGGGTGATTGTCGCGGTGCAGGGAGATCGTGACGTCGAGATCCTGCTCCGGGCGCGGTGCCCGAACCAGGTAGTGCCCGTCGACGTCATTGAAGGGAGATACGTAGAGCCGCTTGGGCACCACCGCCGGCTGACCCTGATCAGGCGGCAACAGGTAGGCGTGCCGGTCGCCGTAGGTGTTGTGTACCTCGGCGATGACAGCGCGCACCTCGCCGGTGGCGTCGTGACACCAGAACAGGCTCAGCGGGTTGAACACGTAGCCGAGCACTCGGGCGTTCATCAGCGCGGTGATGCGGCCTCCGGGCAGATGGACGTCATGGCGAGCAAGGAAGGTCTCCACACGCCGGCGCAACGTGTCCGGGCCCTCCGCCGGCGCCTCGAAGTGATCGCCGGCCTCGAATCGGGCGAAGGGCCGCAACGCCCGCGGCAATCGGGGCGGTTCGTCGATGTCGATATACCAGCTGTAGCTCTTGTGCTCGAAATAGTGGTGCACCGGTGCGCGGCGCAGGTGGGTGACACGGGTGCGATACAGCGCCGGGGCGGCGGATTCCATCCCCGCCGCACCGCTGCCGGTGAGCACGACTGACCGTTTGCTCGTCTCGTTGAACCGCACATCTGGTATTCGGAGTTGGCGGCCCACCGGATGGGTCACGTCAGATTTTCCGGTGCTTCGTCGAGAGCGGCCAGGGCTGGTTCAGGCGACGCTGGCAGTGCCCCGGGCTCTGTCGACCAGATGGCCCCAGGTCTGCGCGGCGGCCTCGGCCGCGGGTCCGGTGACCAGGCCGAGTGAACCTTCGGCGAGTTGTACGAGCGCGCGGGCCAGCGCCAGGGTGCCGAGCCCGTTCTGCTTGGAGACGGCTGCCAGTTCGGTGAAAGCTTCGTCAGGGGTACACCCGCGGAATGCCACCAGGACACCTTTGGCGATATCCAGGGACCGACTGTCGACGGACGGGGTGTGTGAGTTCCGAGGCAACGCGTTACAACCTTCCAATAGCCGAGATGGACTCACTCTAGTTGTCCACCAACCGAATTGGCTGGCATTGACCAACAAGAAAGCTGGGCGTCGAACAGAACGTGAACAGCAGGTGGCCGGAAGGTCAGCGCCAGCTCCGGGCGGCCTCGGCCAGCCCTTGGACCAACGCGGAGGTGGCGGGGCAGAGCCCGTCGTCCCCGGGCATGGCGCTACGCGGGCTGATGCCACGCACGCGAGGCGAGAGTTCCAGTTGTACGCCGCCGCGAACAGGCACGTTGACGGGGTTGTCGGGGTGCAGTCCACGCAACTCACCGGGGATGTCGTCGAGGTCGGTGATCAGTTGGTAGCCGGGAACGTCGACGTGCCGGGCGACATGGCCGGCCAGTGTTCGGTTACCACCGCCGGCGAGCAGGTGTGTGCTGCGTCCGAGCCGGCCGTAACCGTGCACCGAGATGACCGAGTCGACGTGGTCCAGGAATGCGCGCAGCCGTGTCGACTCCGCCGGAACGTACTTCGCCGACGCGAGATGGTGTGGGTAGTGGTCGGGGTGATGCACCACGTATACCGACGCGCCGGCGGCATCGGCCGCACGTTCGGCGATGACGTCGGTCATCCGCTCGAGTCCACCGCCGTGAATCGCCATGAAGCCGAACGTCGACCGCAGGGTGCTGGTCTCGCGCACTCCGGGTTGGGCGAGCAGCGCCGACAGTGACGTGGGTGCATCCGGAGACGCGGGACCCAGTTGGCGAGGCCAGTGCACCGGATCCCAGCGCCGCAGGAACTCGAGCCATCGCTCGGGAAGGCCGTGCTGTCGTGCGCCGTCGATGATCCGCTCGAGATAGCCCGGCCGTGGCGCGCCGGGTTCGACCCGGTGATCGACGTACACCCACACCGTGGTCGGTCCGGCCTCGGTATCGACCGTCATCCGGTTGCGCCGGTAGCGGACCGGCACACCTTCGGCGCTGTCCAGTGTGGCGAGATCGCGATCCGACACGTCCCAGATGACGCCGTGCACTTGGGATCCGGCGAACGGTTCGATGGTGGCGACACCACGTTCGTTGATCAACCAGTCGTGATCGGCGAGGGTGGCCAGCCGCGGCGACACGGCATCAGGGCACCGGCGCGCCATTTGCTGCACGCACAGGTTGGACCCGTACGCGAAGTAGAGATGACGCACCGCCAAGCTCAGCCCGTCACCGTCAGATAGATCAACACCACGTTCAACAGACTAATCAGTGCGGCCACCGCCCAGCCCAGAACAGTGGTCAGCCGCTGGTTCACATCGGCGCCCATCAAGGTGCGGGAGCTGGTGAGCCGCACCAGAGGGATCAACGCGAACGGGATACCGAAGGACAGCACCACCTGCGACAACACCAGCGCGCGGCTCGGATCGAAACCCACCCCGAGGATGATCAGCGCAGGGATCAAGGTCACCAGCCGACGCACGAGAATAGGGACGGACACCTTCAGCAAGCCCTGCATGATCATGGCGCCGGCGTAGGCGCCCACCGACGTCGACGCCAACCCCGACGCCAGCAGGCCGATCGCGAAGAACAGTGCGATCGTCGGGCCCAGCGTGTCCTGGACCGCCGCGTGTGCGCCTTCGATGGAATCGGTGTTCTCACGGCCCTGCAGATGGGTGGCTGCCACCAGCAGCATCGACAGGTTCACCGCGCCGGCGACCAGCATGGCCAGGGTGACATCCCACTTGGTGATGCGCAGCAGTCGGCGCCGGGGTGCCCCGGCGGCGGGATTGCCGTGGCGATCCCGGGCCAGCCCGGAATGAAGGTAGACGGCGTGCGGCATGACCGTCGCACCGAGCATTGCGGTGGCCAGCAGCACGCTCTCGGCCCCGTCGAATCGGGGGATCAACCCCGGAGCCACCTCGGCCACCGACGGCGGTTGCACCAGCAAGCTGGTGATGAATCCGATGGCGATGACCAGCAGTAGGCCCGTGATGACCCGTTCGAACATGCGCTGTCCGCGACGGTCCTGTATCAACAGCAGACCCAGCGACACGGCGCCGGTGATGATGCCGCCCACCAGCAGCGGCAGGTCGAACAGCAGGTACAGGGCGATGGCTCCACCCACCACTTCGGCGAGATCGGTTGCCATGGCCACCAATTCGGCCTGTAGCCAGTACGCGATGCGGGTGGGCCTGCGGGTGTGGTCGGCGATGGCTTCGGGAAGCGAGCGCCCGGTCACCAGGCCGAGCTTGGCCGACAGGTATTGCACCAGCCCGGCCATCACGTTGGCCAGCAGGATCACCCAGACCAGCAGGAAGCCGAACTGCGCTCCGGCGCTGACATTGGCGGCCACGTTGCCGGGGTCGACGTAGGCGATGGCAGCAACAAACGCCGGCCCGAGCAGCACGAACCCGGATTGCAGTGGCGTCTTGGTGGCCTGGCTCAATGCCCCAACTCTCTGTCCGCGTCAACGAATCAGAAAGTTAGGTTAGCCGAAATCTCCGTGACGAACTACCCGAACCCGATGATCAAGCCGGATCCGCCCCAGCCATAACCCCAGCCGTAGCCCCAGCCCGGCCAGCCGTAGTCCAGTGGCGGTGGCGAGGTGTAGATGGAGGTGCTGCCGTTGGTGCTGCACCGGGTGGTCTGCGGCGAGACATTGGTGCAGTCCGGCGCGGCGAGTGCCGCCGGGGAAAACAGAACCGCCGCCGACAGCACCAGGGCTGTCAGCGGCGGGGTGAAGACTAGTGTTGACCTACTCATGATCGCTCCGATCGATGAGTCGATCCTACGCCTCAAAAAACCCGTTGACCAGGCATTTTTATGGGAACTGCACGACGTAGTTCGGGTAGTCCCAGTAGCGATACATGAAGCCGGGCCAGGTGGGTTGCCCCATGGCCGGCGGCGTCGTGACAATCTGGTTGCTGCCCCCGCTGGTGGTGCACCGAGTGGTCTGCGGCGACACGTTCCCGCACTGCGGCTGTGCGGTCGCGGCCGGAGAAAGGAACACCGCCGCCGACAACGCGACGGCTGTCAGCGGCGGTGCCAGAACCTTGATCGAGGCCTTCATGCCGGGGTCAGAGAACCCACATGCCTCCACCCCACGGCCACATGCCCCACTGGGTCTCCCCGAGCTGACCGGGCGAGCTGGTGATCTGGGCGTTGCCCGGGCTCTGGCAGACAGTGCTGGTACCGGAAACGACGTTGCCCGCCTGCGTGCAGTTCGTGGTGGGTTCAGCCGACGCCAGCGGTGCGGCCATGATGGCCCCAGCGGCACCTGCGGCTGCGAGCAGTGCGGCGACGGTGAAACGTGACTTCATCCCTTGGTCCTTAACCTCGGTTGGATTGTCGGATGGATGAAGCGTACAGCCCTTTGCCAGTGACACGAGGTGTGTCGAACAAGCTGCATATGCCGGGCTCGGCCTGCTGGACCAGTCCGGGCACAAGTCCTCGCGAGGCGGGCTACCTGCTTGACGACGACGGCCGCGGCGTTGTCTTCGGGGATCTTGTCGAGCGTGATCCCGAGCCCGGCCGCGAGCTGACGGATCACCGAGCCCCACCCCAGGCTCAGCAAGCCGGGCTCAACAGCATCGGCGGAGGTTGCGGCGCTCCCGCTGGCTGACAAGGGGGTCCGTGCTTTGGTGGCCCGGTTGGCGCCCACCCAGCGGTCAACGTTTCCCCGCGGCAGGCCACCGAGCAGTTTGGCTTGGCCGGATGGGTTGCCTCGCTGGACAATCCGACCTCAAGTGAGCGGACTCAGCAGCTACTGGGCTGGAGCCCGCCACACCTGGGTCTGCTGGGTCGTATCGGCGCCGCGCAGCCATAGAAGTGCGTGGGCGTGGCCCTCAGTGCGGCGACACCTCTATACCGGTGGTTTTCGTGGGGGTTTCCCGAGGGTGCGTTGCAGGGCGTTGTGTTCGCGTTCGGCGTTGATGTGTTGTTGGCGGTCTTGGTCGCGGGTGCGTTTGCGGATGGGCATGGTGATACCCGGGTGCGCTGTGCGGCGTCTTGTGCGTGTCGGGGGTGGCAGGGCGGCGGTGGTGCAATCCCAGTCGGGGAACAGCAGTCTGCTCGTCGGTTGCGTGATGTAGGTGTGGCCGGTGGGTGCGGTCCAGCGGACGTCGC
>NZ_JBDGJH010000025.1:0-110903 GCF_057656995.1 Mycobacterium sp. Soil_C_30
TCCTGATGCGTCCACGTCGAATGCATCTCATAGGTGCGATCCACCCGATCCAGAAAATACGGAATCCAGCCCGTCCCACCCTCACTCAAGGCGATCTTGAGCGTCGGGAACTCCTTGATGGGCGCCGACCACAACAAATCCGCCGCCGCCTGCACGATGTTCATCGGCTGCAACGTGATCATCACATCCATCGGCGCATCCGGAGCGGTGATCGCCAACCGCCCCGACGAGCCGATGTGCACATTCATCACCGTCTCGGTATCCACCAACGCCTGCCACAACGGCCGCCAGTACTCCAGATCATGAAACGACGGATACCCCAACGTCGACGGATTCTCGGTGAACGTCAACGAATGCACCCCCTTGTCGGCCACCCGCCGCACCTCCGCAGCACACAACCCCGGATCCCAGATCGCCGGGATCGCCATCGGGATGAACCGCCCCGGATGCGCCCCACACCACTCATCGATATGCCAGTCGTTGTAGGCCTGCACCAACGCCAACGAAAACTCAGCATCCTCGGTGGCAAAAAGACGCGCCGCGAACCCCGGAAACGACGGGAAATTCATCGTCGCCAACACCCCACCGGCATTCATGTCCTTGACCCGCTCGGCGGCGTCATAACAGCCCTTGCGGATCTCATCGAGACCCTGCGGCTCCAGCCCGTACTCCTCTTTGGGCCGCCCGGCCACCGCATTGAGCGCCACATTCGGGATCACCGTGTCCCGGAACTGCCAGGTATCGGAACCATCCGGATTGTGCACCAACCGCGGCGCCTCATCGCGGTAGCGCTCCGGCAGATGCCCTTTGAACATATCCGGCGGCTCGATGATGTGATCATCCACCGAAATCAAGACCATCTCATCCTTGTGCACGACAAGTCCCTTCCCGAAGCGCTTACGGTATGGGTCCACCATAGTCGCGCGTTACACCCATTGGCGACAGTGTTGCGCGACTGTCTCGCCGTGATGAGCCGGTCAGGCAGCCAGAAGCGGTGCAATCCAAGTCAGTTCGGCCGGCAACTGCGAACTCCAGTACGCACCGTCGTGGCCGCCCGGGGAGAACCCACCTGCCGGCGGAGTGGGCAGCGCGGCGATGTACTCCTGCGTCGCGGTGTAGAACGGGTCGCTATTTCCGCAGTCGATCCGGATGGGGATGGATGCCAGCGCCGGCAGCCCCCACACCGAGTTGGCCGCGTAGTCGTCGGCGCTGTCGAAGGCCCCCGGCGCGGCCGCCCCCGACGACAGCCACAGTGCGGGGCTGACCGCGCAGATCGCCGCGGTGCGAGCGGGCCCGAGGCGACCGCCCAGCAGCAGCGCCCCGTACCCACCCATCGACCAGCCGATGAACCCGACCCTGGTGGTGTCCAGGCCCTGCGCGGCCAGCATCGGCAGGAGCTCGTCGAGCACCATGGCGCCGGAATCCTCACCGGAAGTGCGCTTGTGCCAATAGCTTCCGCCGCCGTCGACGGCCACCACCGCGAACGGCGGCAGTCCCGCCGCGACAGCCTGGGCCAGACCTTGTTCGACACCTCCGGCCATCACGGTCGCCGCGTCGCTGCCCTTGCCGTGCAGCGCGATCAGCGGTCGCAGCGGGGCGGTCTGCCCCGGCGGGCGGGCGATCGCCCAGTTGGTGTTCACCCCGCCGCGGGCCGCCGACACGAATGAGCCGGTGACCATCGTCGGCGCAGGCCCGGCCGCAGGCTCCAGCGGCACCGGCGGAGCCAACGGGACACCGACGCCCGTCATCGAGACCGGGGGTGCGGCGGGCGTAGGACCGGCCGGGGCGAGAGCACCGAGGGTGTAAGCGCCCACGGCACCGGCGGCGACACCGGTCCCCAGCCGCAGGATGGCGCGCCGACTCAGCTCTGGCATGGCGGCCATCTTGCCATTGCCGGCTGTGCAATCCTGCGCGCCGGTTAAATGCAAGTACCGGTTTTGGTCGAAAACGTCCAGCGTGACCGGGGTGGCTGGCAGCATGCTAGGCGTGACAGCAGCGGTCACTCCCAAAGGAGAACGTCGGCGGTACGCGCTCGTGCGCGCCGCCGCCGAACTGCTGTGCGAAGGCGGTTTCGAGGCGGTCCGCCACCGCGCCGTCGCCAACCGCGCGGGTCTGCCGCTGGCGTCGACCACCTACTACTTCTCCTCTCTGGACGACCTCATCGTCGCCGCCGTGGAACACATCGGCATGGTGGAGGCCGCCAACATGCGCGGCCGCATCGAGGGGCTGTCCAGGCGCAGGCGCGGACCCGAAGCCACCGCGGAAGCCCTGGTAGAACTGCTCGTCGGCGACACCCCCGGTGGGGACCAACTGGTCTCCCGCTATGAGCGCTACATCGCCTGCGCGCGCCAACCCGCCCTTCGCGCAGTGCAGCGGCGGATCCTGCAACAGCGCGCCGAGGCGGTGGGTGAGGTGGTTGAGCGTTCCGGCCGCTACGCCCGCGCCGAGATGCTGGCGGCGCTGGTCTGTGCCGTGGACGGTGCGGTGGTGTCGGCCCTGGTCGACGGCGCCGGGAGCCCACGTGAAACCGCGCGAGCCACCCTGGTGGACGTCATCGACGTCTTCGCTCCCTACGACAAACGAGCGATCCGGGTTTGACTTTCGGCAGGGTTGGTTACCTATGCCGTCATGAATCTGACCGCTGCGGCTGACGCCGCACTCGACTGATCTGGCCGGTTTGCTCGATTGAGCAGGCACACCCCTCTGCGCTGACCGATGATGAAAGGCGCACCCCACCCCTTGTAGGAGGCGACATGGCGCAGTCGGAGACGAAAGAAGAACAACCCAAGCTCAAACGGGTGATGGGCCCGGGACTGCTGCTGCTGTTCGTGGTGGGCGACATCCTGGGTACCGGGGTTTACGCGCTGACCGGTCAAGTGGCCGGTGAAGTGGGCGGCGCGGCGTGGCTGCCGTTTCTGGTCGCATTCATCATCGCCACCATCACGGCGTTCTCCTACCTGGAGCTCGTCACCAAATACCCGCAGGCGGCCGGAGCAGCGCTCTACGCGCACAAGGCTTTTGGCATTCATTTCGTCACCTTCTTGATCGCGTTCATCGTGATGTGTTCCGGAATCACGTCGGCGTCCACGGCATCGCAGGCGTTCGCCTCCAATCTCATCAAGGGATTCGGTCTGGACTGGGGCAAGGTGGGCGTGGCAGCCATCGCGCTGCTGTTCATGGCGGCGCTGGCGGCCATCAATCTGCGCGGTGTCAGTGAGAGCGTCAAACTGAACGTGGGGCTGACCATCATCGAGATCACCGGCCTGATGATGGTGATCTTCGTGGGATTGTGGGCGTTCACCCAGGGCGGCGACAACATCGACTTCTCGCGCATCATCCTGTTCGAAAGTGAAGGCGACCGAAGCACTTTCATGGCCGTGACGGCCGCGACGTCGCTGGCGTTCTTCGCGATGGTGGGGTTCGAGGACTCGGTGAACATGGCCGAGGAGACCAAGGATCCCGTGCGGATCTTCCCGAAGGTGTTGTTGAGCGGCCTGTCGATCGCCGGTGTGGTCTACATCCTGGTGTCGATCATCGCCGTCGCGCTGGTCCCGATCGGTGACCTCAAAGAGAGCTCCACCCCGCTGGTCGACGTGGTGGAAGCCGCCGCGCCGGGGCTGCCGATCGACGAGATCTTCCCCTTCATCACCATGTTCGCGGTGTCCAACACGGCGTTGATCAACATGCTGATGGCCAGCCGGCTCATCTACGGCATGGCCCGCCAGCACGTGCTGCCCCCGGTGCTGGGCACGGTGCATCCCAAGCGGCACACCCCGTGGGTGGCGATCGTGTTCACCACCGTGATCGCATTCGGGCTGATTCTCTACGTGTCGGGCTTTGCCAGCAGCAGTGCGGTCTCGATCCTCGGCGGCACCACCTCACTACTGCTGCTGACGGTGTTCGCGGTGGTCAACGTGGCGGTGCTGGTGCTGCGCAAGGACGTCAGAGCCGACGGCAACCACTTCAAGACGCCGACCGTCCTGCCCATCATCGGGTTCCTGGCGTCGGTGTATCTGGTGACCCCGCTGTCCGGGCGGCCCGCCGCGCAGTACCTGGTCGCGGGCATCCTGGTGATCATCGGGATCGCGCTGTTCTTCGTCACCACGCTGATCAACAAACAGTCCGGCCTCAAGGGTCCCGGCATCACCGATCCGACACACCTGGCCGACGCCCCGGACTGAGCTCCGGGATCAGCGCAGCTTCGCCGCCCTGGCCTGCAGCTGGGCGACCCGGTGAGCGTTGCCCTGCAGACCGATGTAGCGCTCGCCGAACTCAGCGAGCAGCACGTCATCGAGGCGGCGCACCGCGCCCGGGGGGAACCGGTAGTCGAATGCGGTGTTGACGGCGTCGGTGTCCACCCGGTCGAGCAGCTGGTCCAACTGCTCCAGAGAATCGATGCCGAGTTCGAGCAGCAGACCGGAGATCCAGCTGTAGTGGTCGGTGCGTGACCAGCCCGCGTCACGGAACCGGTTGCCGAGGTAGGTGGCCAGCACCGGCGTCGCGATACCCGGGTCGACCGAGGCCAGCACGGGTTCGACCGGCTCGGTGGACCGCAACCGGTCACGGATGGCCGAGAATTCGCGATCGGCGAGTTCCAGCAGACCGGCGGCCAGCGTGAAGCGGCGATCCAGGTCGGGGGCGTCGTCTTCGGGGACCGAACCCTTGTAGCGGATATCGTGCTCGAACTCCGCCCACGCGTGCTGCAGGACGGTGCGGATCTGGATCGACGCCGGCTGCTGCTCGCCCTCGACGGCCACCAGCAGATGCCGGCTGGCATAGCCCCACCGGCCCGCGCTGGCGGTCTCGAGTCCCATGTCGCGGTCGTCGAGCAGCCGCATACCGTCGGCCAGCAACGTGGCGACGGTCGCCACGTCGTCGCGGACATACGTGATGACCCGTAGTCCGATCTGATCGGTGATCTCGTTCAGCGGGTCGGAGTAGAGCCTGCGGCCGTCGACACTGCGATCGGCCTTGGCCGCGAAACTGGCCACCGTCTTGGTCCTGGCCGTAGCGCTCAGGTAGTTGATACCGGCGTCGTCGAGCAGGGCGGTCACCAGATCCAGGTAATGCGCCGTGCTGGTCCGCAGCGCGGGCCTGCGCTGGGCGTACGTGGCGATGGCGTCGTGCACCGCACCCGGGGTGGTCTCCGGCGGGGTGGGCTCCAGGTCCGACGGCAGTGTCGGCGTGACGATGTAGCCGCCCGCCAGGTCGCCGTACACGGTCACCTCGTGGGGAAGTGCGTGGGCGAATCGAGCGATGTAGGCACACAGCACGGCGTCGACGGGATCTTCGGCACGGCGCAGATCGCTCTTGCTGGTGGCGTTCTCGACCCCGTCACGCAACTCGTGCCAGACCGGCGAATCGGCGACGCGCAGCGGCGGGTGCGCTTGGGCCAACCCCTCGATGTGATCCATCAACCGCAGGAACTCCGACCGCAGCTGCGCCACGCCGCGACCGGTCTTCGACTTGTATTTCAGCGTGCGGCCGAGCCGGAACAGCGCGACCGTCGCCGCATGCGGGTACACCTCGATGGCGCGACGGCCCGACGTCGACGCGGGGTCGATGTCGAGGTCCAGATCCTCGGCGATCTGCGCGGCGCGCGGCGTCCCGGCGTACTCGGGTTTCGTCTTGTTCGCGGGGTGGGCGCCGGCCTGGAATCTGCCGAAGTCCGCGTTGAGCGCCTTCTCGGCGGGCCGCTGACCGGTGGCGTTCTGCACCACCAGCGGAGCGTCGATGGCGACCACACACTCGTCTTCGACATAGGGCTGCAGTGCGGCGCGGATGCTGGCGTCATCGGTGGCGCGGCCGACGTGCAGGAGCTTGCCGCCGTCATCGATGACGGCTATCCCGCTGGGCTTACGGTGTCCCGAGGCGAGATCGAGGCCGACGAAGTACATGGCCTCAGTGTGCTGCATGAGGGCCGTAAGCTGTGTGTTCGTGAGTATTCCGAACGTCCTGGCCTCGAGGTATGCAAGCGCGGAGATGACGGCGATCTGGTCGCCGGAGGCCAAGATCGTCGCCGAGAGGCGGCTCTGGCTGGCAGTTCTGCGGGCACAGTCCGAACTGGGTGTGGCGGTGCCCGCCGGAGTCGTGGACGACTACGAACGGGTGCTCGAAGACGTCGACCTGGCCTCCATCGCCGCCCGCGAGCGGGTGACCCGCCACGACGTGAAGGCGCGGATCGAGGAGTTCAACGCACTGGCCGGCCACGAGCATGTGCACAAGGGCATGACCAGCCGCGACCTCACCGAGAATGTCGAACAGCTGCAGATCCGCCGGTCGCTGGAGTTGGTGTTCGCCCACGGGGTGGCGGTGGCCGCCCGCTTGGCTTCACGTGCGGTCGAGTACCGGGAACTGGTGATGGCGGGGCGGTCCCACAACGTCGCCGCCCAGGCCACCACGCTGGGGAAGCGGTTCGCCTCGGCGGCCGAAGAGACTCTGGTGGCTCTGCAGCGGGTGCGGGAACTGATCGACCGGTATCCGCTGCGTGGGATCAAGGGGCCCATGGGCACCGCGCAGGACATGTTGGACCTGTTCGACGGCGACACGTCGCGTCTGGCGGAGTTGGAGTCGCGGGTGGCCGGGTTCCTCGGCTTCTCCGCGGTGTTCCACAGCGTCGGACAGGTCTACCCGCGTTCACTGGACCACGATGTGGTCTCCGCCCTGGTGCAGTTGGGCGCCGGCCCGTCGTCGTTCGCGCACACCGTGCGCCTGATGGCCGGACACGAACTGGTGACCGAAGGGTTCGCGCCCGGGCAGGTGGGGTCGTCGGCGATGCCGCACAAGATGAACACCCGCTCGTGTGAACGTGTCAACGGACTGCAGGTGGTGCTGCGCGGTTACGCGTCGATGGCAGCGGAATTGGCTGGGGCGCAATGGAATGAGGGCGACGTGTTCTGCTCGGTGGTGCGCCGCGTCGCGCTGCCGGACGCGTTCTACGCGCTGGACGGGCAGACCGAGACCTTCCTGACGGTGCTCGACGAGTTCGGTGCCTACCCCGCCGTGATCCAGCGTGAGCTCGACCGATACCTGCCTTTCCTGGCGACCACCAGGATCTTGATCGCCGCGGTGCGGGCCGGGGTGGGCCGCGAGACCGCACACGAAGTGATCAAGGAGCACGCTGTGGCGGTCGCGCTTGCCATGCGGGAGCAGGGACGGGAACCGGACCTGCTGGACCGCTTGGCCGCCGACTCGCGGCTGCCGCTGGATCGCGCCGCGCTGGATGCCGCGCTGGCCGACAAGGGCGCGTTCGTCGGCGCGGCCGGCGATCAGGTGGATGCCGTGGTTGCTGCGGTATCGGGTCTGGTGGAGCGCTACCCGGACGCCGCCAAGTACACCCCCGGCGCGATTCTCTGACCGCCATGGGGGCGCTCACGGGGGTGGATCTGACCGATCTGGATCTGTTCGCATCCGGGTTCCCCCACGAGGTCTTCGCCGAGCACCGCTCGGCCGCCCCGGTGTACTGGCATCCGCCGACCGAGCACACGCCCGACGGCGAGGGATTCTGGTCGGTCGCCACGCACGCCGAAACCCTTGCCGTGCTGCGTGATCCGGTGGTGTTCTCGTCGGTGACCGGCGGTTCGCGGCCCTTCGGCGGAACGCTGTTGCAGGACCTGTCGATCGCCGGCCAGGTGCTCAACATGATGGATGATCCGCGGCACGCGCAGATCCGCAGGCTGGTGAGCTCGGGGTTGACGCCGCGGATGATCGGGCGGGTGGAGTCCGACCTGCGTGCTCGGGCTGCTTGCCTGCTCGATGGTGTCACGCCGGGTGTGTCGGTCGATTTCCTGGTGTCGGTGGCCGCCGAGTTGCCCATGCAGATGATCTGTATTCTGTTGGGAATCCCTGACTCCGAACGGCATTGGCTGTTCGAGGCGATCGAGCCGCAGTTCGACTTCGGCGGATCCCGGTCGGCGGCTGTGAGCCAGTTGTCGCCCGAGGACGCGGCATCGCGTATGTACACCTACGGCATGGAATTGATTGCCGCCAAACGCGCGGCGCCCGCCGACGACATGCTGTCGGTGGTGGCCCTCGAGGATTCTCTGTCGGATCTCGAGCTGTATCTGTTCTTCAGTCTGCTGTTCTCGGCCGGCGCCGAGACCACGCGTAATGCCGTCGCCGGTGGGCTGCTTGCCTTGGCGTCGTTCCCGGCGCAATGGTCACTGTTGCGGTCGAATCCGGCGCTGTTACCCGGTGCCATCGAGGAGATGGTGCGCTGGACCGCGCCGTCACCGTCCAAGCGCCGCACCGTGACTGAGCCGGTGACGTTGGGCGGGTGCGCTATGTCGCCCGGCGACAAGGTGGTGGTGTGGGAAGCCTCGGCGAACCGGGATTCGTTGGTGTTCCCCGTTGCCGATCAATTCGATATCACACGAAAGCCCAACCCGCACCTGGGCTTTGGCTTCGGTGTGCATTACTGCCTCGGCGCCAACCTGGCCCGGCTGGAGTTGCGGGTGTTGTTCGAGGAGCTGCTGGCACGGTTCTCGTCGATCTCGGTGGACTCTCTCGAGTGGACCCGCAGCAACCGGCACACCGGCCTCCGTCACCTCTTCGTGCGTCTCTCGTGATTTGGGCGCGCTCATAACCGCTGAGCGGTCATGAGCGCGCCGAAATCGCTGCCTGCACCTCGGTGATGACGCGGTCCGGGTGCTCGGTGAGGTCGCGCCACGTGAATCGAAGTACTCGCCAGCCCATCAAGATCAGGGCGTTCTGACGCTTGCGATCCTTGCCGAAGGTGTCTGTGTCACTGTGGAATGCCCAACCGTCGATCTCCACGGCGACCTTGTGACCGGCGAACGCCACGTCGACGACGTAACCGCCGACAGGATGGTTGGCGATCCACCCGGTGATGTGGTGTCTCTTGAGCAGGTCGAGGAACAGTCGCTCGGCCTTCGATCTACCGCCGTCGCCGGCTGCTTGCAGGTAGATGCGGGCGCGAGGTGAGCCGTGTCGGCCCTTGTTCCTGACGTGCGAGGTCCAGAGCTTGCGCAGTTCGGTGTGTTGCGCCAGCGCCGTGTCCATGAGGGCAGGGCCGCCGTCGCGTCTCACCGCCGCTTCGATGGCCGTCAGCTCCAACGTGGTGACCCGCAGACCGCGGAGATCCACGATGTCGGCCGGTTCGAGGTCGCGCCGACGCACGCGGGTTTGCGGGCGGCGCCGTCCATGACTGTTCCGCGGGACCGTCACCTCGACCGAGGCGGGTACATCCGACGTCAGGCCGTGCCACCAGGCGGCCGACACACCGGTGGCGACGGCCTGATCCCCATACGACCAAACTGTGGCCCGAATCCAGGCCGAGGTGGTGAACGGCTGGTCGTTGACCCAGTAGACGCCCTTGGCGTAGCGCTGCCAATGCCCGGACTGGACCCGACGCGATACCGCGCTGAAGCTCAGCCCGCATTCGAGCGCCTGTTTGAGGGTGATGACGCCGTCCTGGCGGCGCAAGTGATCATCGAGCACACCTGTTTGTCTCGACGAGGGTCGGTTCGGTTCCAAACTCGCGATTTGGGCGCGTTCGTAACCGCTCAGCGGTTACGAACGCGCCGAAATCCCGCGCTACTTCCAGGGGGAGCGGATGCCCGTGGCGCGCAGCTCGAGGGCGGCCAGGCCGCGGATCGTGACCACGTCGTCGCGGCGCCAGGCACCCACCGGATCCATGCTCACCGACGCCAGCTTGCGCAGCGGGCGGTTGGCCAGGGCGCGCATCGCCAGCAGCTGCTCACCGGCCGGCGTCGACGCCAGCGTCAGCGCCGTCCACTTGCGCCGGAAGAACCGGATCCGCAGGAACAGCCACGGCATCGCGATCGCCAGGATGGGCGGCGACGCCACCGCCAGCGCCAACACCCACGCCAACCAGCTCGCGGTGCTGTCGAGGTTGTGACCTGCGCCCGCCAGATCCAGCGCCGCCTCGCCCGCCGCCTCCAGGGGACTGCGCAGGTCATCGCCGATCCACGGCACACCGGAGACGCTCTCGCCCGCGGAGTCCAGATTGTCGGCGATGCCGTTGGCGCCGGTCTCGACCTGACGGCCCACTGCCGCGATGGTGTCGATGGCGGCGTGTACGGCCATCCCGACCATGACCCAGATGACCGTCCAGATCAGCACCAGCACATCACTGATCAGCTGGAAGAGAAGCCGCCGAGGCGTGGTGGCGTAGGGCAGGAACCGCGAACGCGAACTCATGCCGTCGATCCCAGCACGTCGCCCGGGATCATGTGGCCATTAGGCTGGCCGGATGCGTCCTGCTCTGTCCGACTACCAGCACATAGCCAGCGGGAAGGTCCGCGAGCTGTACCGCATCGACGACGAGCACCTGCTGTTCGTGGCCTCTGACCGCATCTCGGCGTTCGACTACATCCTCGACAGCGAGATCCCCGACAAGGGTCGGATCCTGACCGCGATGAGCGTGTTCTTCTTCGATCTGGTCGACGCGCCGAACCACCTGGCGGGCCCGCCCGACGACCCGCGGATCCCGGCCGACGTGCTGGGCCGCGCCCTGGTGGTGCAGCAGCTGGAGATGTTGCCGATCGAATGCGTGGCGCGCGGCTACCTCACCGGCTCAGGCCTGCTGGACTACCAGGCCACCGGATCGGTCTGCGGTATCGCATTGCCGCCGGGCCTCGGCGAGGCGAGCCGCTTCGACCAGCCGCTGTTCACCCCAGCCAGCAAGGCCGACCTCGGCGACCACGACGAGAACATCACCTTCGATCAGGTGATCTCGAAGGTGGGTGCGGAGCGGGCCGAGCAGTTGCGCGACAACACCCTGCGGATCTACGCGCAGGCCGCCGATCATGCACTGACGAAGGGCATCATCATCGCCGACACCAAATTCGAGTTCGGTGTCGACGCCGACGGCAACCTGCGCCTGGCCGACGAGGTGTTCACCCCGGACTCGTCGCGGTACTGGCCCGCCGACACCTACGCCCAAGGTGTGGTGCAACCCAGCTTCGACAAGCAGTTCGTCCGCAACTGGCTCACCGGACCGGACTCCGGATGGGACCGCACGGGGTCCGAACCGCCACCACCTCTGCCGTCGGAGATCGTCGACGCCACCCGCAGCCGCTACATCGAAGCCTACGAACGCATTTCCGGACTGAGCTTCGCCGACTGGATCGGACCCGCCTCGTGAACCCACCTGTAGCCAAAAGAGTCGAAACCCGCCGGGAGTTCCACGGTGACGTGTTCATCGACCCCTACGAGTGGCTGCGGGAGAAGACCGACCCCGAGGTGATCAACTACCTCGAGGACGAGAACACCTACGTCGACGCCATGACCGCAGACCAGGAACCGTTGCGGCAGAAGATCTTCGACGAGATCAAGGCCCGAACCAAGGAAACCGACCTCTCGGTGCCGACCCGTCGCGGCGACTACTGGTACTACGGCCGCAGCTTCGAGGGCAAGCAGTACGGGGTGCACTGCCGCTGCCCCGTCCAGCACGCGCAAGACTGGACACCGCCGACCCTCGACGAGTTCCCCGAGGTTCCAGGCGAGTTCATCCTGCTCGACGAGAACGTCGAAGCCGAAGGGCACGAGTTCTTCTCACTGGGCGCCGCCAGCGTCAGCCTGGACGGCAACATCCTGGCGTACTCGGTCGACGTGCTCGGCGACGAGCGTTACACGTTGCGATTCAAGGATTTACGCACCGGCGAGCTGTACCCGGACGAAATCACCGGCATCGCGGCCGGGGTCACCTGGTCCGCGGACAGTGAAACCCTCTACTACACGACGGTGGACGACGCCTGGCGTCCCGACACCGTGTGGCGGCACCGGCTGGGCAGCGGGTTGCCCGCGCAGAAGGTCTTCCACGAACCCGACGAGAAGTACTGGGTCGGGATGGGCCGCACCCGCAGCAACAAGTACGTCGTGATCGCGACGGGCTCGGCGATCACCTCCGAGGTGTTCTATGCCGACGCCACCGACGCCGAAGCGGAATTCACCAGCGTCCTGCCGCGCCGCGAAGGGGTCGAGTACTCGATCGACCACGTGGTGGTGGGTGGCGAGGACCGCTTCCTCATCCTGCACAACGACGGCGCGGTGAACTTCACCCTGACCGAGGCGCCGGTCAGTGACCCGACCGCGCAGCGGACCCTGATCCCGCACCGTGAGGACGTCCGGCTCGAAGGTATGGATGCCTTCGCCGACCACGTCGTGGTGAGTTACCGGCGTGAAGCGCTGCCTCGAATCCAGTTGTGGCCCATTGTCGATGGCGAATACGCGCAACCCGAGGAACTGTCCTTCGAATCCGAGCTGATGTCGGCGGGCCTGGGCGGGAACCCGAACTGGGAGGCGCCCCGCCTGCGGATCGCCGCCACCTCGTTCGTCATCCCGGTGCGCGTGTACGACCTCGACCTGGCCACCGGCGAGCGGACACTGCTGCGCGAGCAGCCTGTCCTGGGTGACTACCGGCCCGAGGACTACACCGAGCGCCGCGACTGGGCGGTGGCCCCCGACGGCACCCAGGTGCCGGTGTCGGTGATCAGCCGGGTCGGGACCGAAATGCCTGCGCCCACGCTGATCTACGGGTACGGCGCCTACGAGTCGTGTGAGGATCCGCGGTTCTCCATCGCGCGGCTGTCGCTGCTGGACCGCGGCATGGTCTTCGTCGTCGCCCATGTCCGAGGGGGCGGCGAGATGGGCCGGCTGTGGTACGAGCACGGCAAGCTGCTGGAGAAGCGCAACACCTTCACCGACTTCATCGCCGTCGCAGAGCATCTGGTTCAGGCCGGCATCACCCGCCCGGAGAATCTGGTGGCACTGGGCGGCAGCGCCGGCGGCCTGCTGATGGGTGCGGTCGCGAACCTGGCCCCGCAGGCCTTTGCGGGCATCCTCGCCCAGGTGCCGTTCGTCGACGCCCTGACCACGATCCTGGACCCGTCGCTGCCGTTGACCGTCACCGAGTGGGACGAGTGGGGCAACCCGATCGAGGACAGTGACGTCTACGCCTACATGAAGTCGTATTCGCCCTACGAGAACGTGGCCGCGGTGGATTACCCACCGATCCTGGCGATGACGTCGCTCAACGACACCAGGGTGTACTACGTGGAACCGGCCAAATGGGTTGCGGCTCTGAGGTATACCAAGACCGATGCGAACCCGGTGCTGTTGAAGACCCAGATGACCGCCGGACACGGCGGGATCAGCGGACGCTACGAGCGGTGGAAGGAAGTCGCGTTCCAGTACGCGTGGCTGTTGACCACTGCGGGAGTCTCCGACAACTAGTCAGTGACTAGACTGAGGTGATGAGCCGGGCGACATATCACCACGGTGACCTGCGCGCGGTCATCCTCGCCGAGGCCGCGCGGCTGGTCGCCGAACGCGGCGCCGAGCGACTGTCGCTGCGGGAGCTGGCCAGGGCGGCGGGAGTGTCACACGCCGCACCCGCGCACCACTTCACCGACCGCCGTGGGCTGTTCACCGCACTGGCCGCCGAAGGCTTCACCAAACTGGCCGCAGCCCTGGAGGCGGCCCGACCCCAGTTCCTCGATGCCGCACTGGCATACGTCGACTTCGCGCTGCGAAACCCCGGGCACTTCGCCGTGATGTTCGATGCCTCGCTGCTGGATGTCGCCGATGCCGAGCTGGTCGCCGCGCAGACGGCCGCGGCTGCCGAGCTGTCCCGCGGGGTGTCGACCCTGACGAGTCCCAAGGCGCGCAAGAATCCCGCCGACGCCGAACTGGCGGCCTGGTCGATGGTGCACGGCTTTTCGATGCTCTGGCTCAACAACGCCTTCACCCCCGATATCGCCGCCGCCGATCCGATGGATCTGGCCGAGCGAATGGGACGGATGTTGTTCGACGGGTAGGTTCGTGGTTCATGAGCCTGACCGATATTCCGTTGACGACGTTGAGCGGCGAGCCCACGTCCCTGGCCGACTACGCCGACCGCGCGATCCTGCTGGTCAACGTCGCCTCCAAATGTGGCCTCACCCCGCAGTACAGCGCACTGGAACAGCTGGCACGTGACTATGCAGATCGCGGGTTGACGGTGATCGGGGTGCCGTGCAATCAGTTCATGGGCCAGGAGCCCGGCACCGCCGAGGAGATCCAGACGTTCTGCTCCACCACCTACGGCGTGACGTTCCCGCTGCTGGAGAAGACCGACGTCAACGGCGCCGGACGGCACCCGCTCTACGCTGAGCTCACCAAGACCGCCGACGCCTCGGGCGAGGCCGGTGACGTGCAGTGGAACTTCGAGAAATTCCTGCTCGCGCCGGGTGCGACGGTGACCAACCGGTTCCGGCCCCGGACCACGCCCGACGATCCCGAGGTGATCAGCGCCATCGAGGCCGTCCTGCCGAACTAGCCGGGCTGGACCAACAGACGCCACCTGGGCGCCGGGTGTCTGACACCCTCTGGTCATCTGAGGTTGCCAGACTGCGGGCATGGCTGGGCAACTGATCGTCTCGGTTTCCGGGATCGACAACCGCACGCTGCCCGATATCGTCGCGCTGCGTGAGCAGCTGGCCAGCCGTTCGGTGCCGCTGTCGTGGTTCGTCGCGCCCCGCTTGAAGGGCGACTACCGTCTCGACGCCGACAGACCCACCGTCGACTGGCTGACCGAGCGGCGCGCCGGCGGCGACGCCATAGTGCTGCACGGCTACGACGAAGCCGCCACCAAACACCGCCGCAGCGAATTCGCGGTGCTGCAAGCCCATGAAGCCAACCTGCGACTGATGGCCGCCGACCGGGTGCTCGACCACATGGGATTGCGTACCCGGCTGTTCGCCGCACCGGGCTGGTCGGTATCGCCTGGTGCGGTGCTAGCGTTGCCCCGCAACGGCTTCCGGCTGCTGGCGGGGCTGTCGGGGATCACCGATCTGGTGCGCGACACCACCTTGCGCACCCGCGTGCTGGGCATCGGCGCCGGCTTCCTCACCGAACCGTGGTGGTGCCGGACGCTGGTGCTGTCGGCTGAGCGCACCGCTCGGCGCGGCGGGATCGTGCGGCTGGCCGTCTCGGCCCGCCAGCTGCGTAAGCCGGGACCACGCCAGGCCGTGCTCGACGCGGTGGACCTGGCACTGATGCACGGCTGCGTCCCCACCGTCTACCAGTGGTCGCCGCGTCCTGCACTGCTCGGCGCCGCGTAGTCAGTAGCGTTGGCGTCATGGACGCTGACGTCATCGTGGTCGGGGCCGGTATCGCCGGTTTGGTGGCAGCCTGCGAGCTGGCCGAACGAGGCAAGCAGGTGCTGCTCGTCGACCAGGAGAACGCCGCCAACCTGGGTGGGCAGGCGTTCTGGAGTTTCGGCGGACTGTTCCTCGTCGACAGCCCCGAACAACGGCGGCTCGGCATCCGGGACAGCCACGAACTGGCGCTGCAGGACTGGCTCGGCACCGCCGGCTTCGACCGCCCCGAGGACTACTGGCCCCGCCAATGGGCACACGCCTACGTCGACTTCGCGGCCGGCGAGAAGCGCAGTTGGCTGCGCGAACGCGGGCACCAGATCTTCCCGCTCGTCGGGTGGGCCGAACGCGGCGGATACGACGCCCGTGGGCACGGGAACTCGGTGCCGAGGTTCCACATCACCTGGGGCACCGGGCCCGGACTCGTCGACGTATTCGCCCGTCGCCTGAAGGACAACACCGGGGTGCGCTTTGCGTACCGGCACCAAGTCGACGAGCTGATCGTCGACAACGGCGCCGTGGTCGGTGTGCGCGGCACCGTGCTGGAACCGTCGTCAGCGGCGCGTGGTGAAGCGTCATCCCGAAACAGTGTGGGCGAGTTCGAATTCCGTGCGTCCGCGGTGATCGTGACCAGCGGCGGGATAGGCGCCAACCTGGACTTGATCCGCAAGAACTGGCCACCGAGGATGGGGCGGGTACCGGATCAGCTGTTGGCCGGGGTGCCCGCGCACGTCGACGGGCGGATGATCGAGATCACCGAGTCGATCGGCGCGCGGGTGATCAACCGGGACCGGATGTGGCACTACACCGAGGGCATCACCAACTACGACCCGATCTGGCCCCACCACGGCATCCGCATCCTGCCGGGTCCGTCGTCACTATGGCTGGACGCCGCCGGTAAGCGCCTGCCGGGTCCGCTGTATCCGGGTTTCGACACCCTGGGCACCCTGGAGCACATCGTGCGGTCCGGGCATGACTACACCTGGTTCATCCTCAACGCCCGGATCATCGAGAAGGAGTTCAGTCTCTCCGGGCAGGAACAGAACCCGGATCTCACCGAACGGGACATCCGCAAGGTGCTGCAGCGGGTGCGACCCGGACCGCCGGCGCCGGTTCAGGCGTTCGTCGACCGCGGAGTCGATTTTGTCAGTGCCGGGTCGCTTCGGGAACTGGTGACGAAGATGAACGAGCTGCCGGAGGTGGAGCAGCTCGACTTCGCGGCGGTGGAAGCCGAGGTGACCGCGCGCGACCGCGAGGTGGCCAACCGTTACACCAAAGACGGTCAGATCACCGCGATCCGCGGAGCGCGGGCGTATCTGGCCGACCGGATCACCCGGGTGGTCGCACCGCACCGGCTCACCGACCCCAAAGCGGGTCCGCTGATCGCGGTCAAGCTGCATATCCTGACGCGAAAGACGTTGGGCGGGTTGGAAACCGACCTCGACTCCCGAGTGCTCGCCGACGGTGGTTCCCCGATCCCGGGCCTGTATGCCGCCGGTGAGGTCGCCGGCTTCGGCGGCGGCGGCGTGCACGGCTACCGCGCGCTGGAAGGCACCTTCCTCGGCGGCTGCATCTTCTCCGGCCGCGCAGCAGGCCGGGGCGCGGCCCGCGACATCGCGTGATTTGGGCGCGCTCATAACCGCTCAGCGGTTATGAGCGCGCCCAAATCACAGGTCGATGGTGGTGGTGACGGACACCAATTGCGGAGCGGCGGGGGCCGAGGAGAAGCCGAACTGGACCGGCGGTGACAGATCCGCCAGACCGCCCAGGGGCGTCGACTCGTAGCGCCCGGAAACCCCGACGATGCGCCGCGTCCGTCGCACCCCGTAGTACTCGCGGCGGCCCTGCCCGGCGGTGCCGGCGGTGTGCACCCCGGGCACCAACCGCGCCGCCACCGGATCGATGAGCCGCAGCCACACCGGCGTGGTCGCCAGGAATCCCGGCACCAGGCGCAACAGGCCGTCGAAACGCGCGGGCCCGCCGATCGTCACGCTGACATCCAGGGTCGCAGCGGTGACCGCCAGCCGGTCCGACGTCAACTCGGTGGACACTTCACCGGTGTGCACATAGTCGAAAGAATAAGTGGCGGATATGAATTCGGCGACCTCGGCCGACGGTGCGAGCAGTGTGCGGACACCGTCGGGGGTTTGCACCATGACATCGGAGAAGCTGCCGAACGGTGACTCCTGCCAGATCCCGACGACCATGCGGATACCGGCCAGACTCCCGAACCCGGCGATGTGGCCGGTGAACGCCACCCGGGTCATAGCGGAGTGGACGTTTCTTCCTCCAGCACGCGGAAGTCGGTGTCGGTCATCTCGCTGAGCCGACCGAAGTAGATGCCCCGTGCTTCGGGGGCGACGATGCCGTGGTGGATGGGCACGGCGTGGGTGGGCGCGACGGCCCGCAGGTAGTCGACGGCCTCGGAGATCTTCATCCACGGCGCGGCCGCAGGGGTGGCCAGCACGTCGACGGGCTCGTCGGGCACGAACAGCGCGTCGCCGGGGTGCATCAGCTTGGCGGCATGCTCTCCGTCGCCGACCAGGTACGAGATGTTGTCGATCACAGGCAGATCCGGGTGGATCACCGCATGCCTGCCCCCCACGCCGCGGACGGTGAGTTCGCCGATGGACAGTTCGTCGCCGACGTTGACGGCCGTCCACGCGCCGCCGAGCTGTGCCGCGGTCTGCGGGTCGGCGTAGAGCGCGGCCTGTGGGTTGGCCTCCACCAGGGCCGGTAACCGTTCGGGGTCGGCGTGGTCGGGATGCTGGTGGGTGATGAGGATCGCCGAGAGCCCGGTGATGCCCTCGAACCCGTGAGAGAACGTGCCCGGGTCGAACAGCACGGTGGTCTGCGGAAAGCTCGCCAGAAGGCACGAATGGCCGAAATGCGTCAGTTCCATGCCTACGATTGTGCGCCAGGGGTATCGAGGGGGGTGCGATGGTCCGCGTGATCTTGGCCGCGGTGCTGGCAGGTGTGCTCGTGGGAGGGGGCCTGGTGGTGGCGCCGGTGGCTGCGGGCTTGCCGGAGACCTGCCCGCCGACGTGCGATCGGATACCGGACACCGCATGGCCGGCGCCGCCGTCGCCGAACACGACCGTGACGTGGCCGCCGCTGGCCGGCCTGGCCGCTCCGGTGCTCAGGCCGCGGTTCTACGCCGAGGAGCTGTGCTCCATCCCGCTGCCGGCCGACGATCCCCGCACCTACGCGGTGGCGGCCAGGGCCGAAGTGCAGGCCCCGCCCGGACAGTGGCAGATGCGGGCCCAGATCATCCACTGGCGAGGCGAGACATCGTACGGCGGTCAGCTGGTCACCGCGGCGTTCGAGCAGGCCAAGGCGGCGTTGCGGGCCTGTCAGGTGATCGCGCCGCCGTTGTCGCCGTCGGTGACCACCGACGGCGACGGGGCACTGGCGGCCGTGCTCACCGGCCCGCAGCTGGTACACCAGTACCTGGTGGCGCACCCGCAGAGCAGCAGCATCGCCGAGCTGGTGTTCTGGGCCACACCACCGCCGCCGGGGGCGCCGCCGATTCCCTGGTCGGCCCCACCCGACCGGCAGGTGCTCGCAGTCGTGACGGAGGCGCTCTGCGCGGCCTACCTGTCCTCGTGTGGATAGACTTGTGCCCGACCACACGCATCCAGCAGTGTCTTTTGAAGTGAGGAGCCGCACGTGGCCCGGGTAGTTGTCCATGTGATGCCCAAGGCCGAGATTCTCGACCCGCAGGGCCAGGCGATCGTCGGTGCCTTGGGCCGGCTCGGACACGGCGGCATCTCAGATGTGCGGCAAGGCAAGCGCTTCGAACTCGAAGTCGACGACAGCGTCGGCGACGAAGCCCTGGCCGAGATCGCCGAATCGCTGTTGGCCAACACCGTGATCGAAGACTGGACCGTCAGCCGGGAGCCTTCATGAGCGCTCGCGTCGGGATCATCACCTTCCCCGGCACCCTCGACGACGTCGACGCCGCCCGCGCGGTGCGGCTCGCCGGTGCCGAGCCGGTGAGTCTGTGGCACGCCGACGCCGACCTCAAGGGTGTCGACGCGGTGATCGTGCCCGGCGGCTTCTCCTACGGTGACTATCTGCGCGCCGGGGCCATCGCCCGATTCGCCCCCGTGATGGGTGAGGTGGTGGCCGCTGCCGAGCGCGGCATGCCGGTGCTCGGCATCTGCAACGGCTTCCAGGTGCTGTGTGAGACAGGACTGCTGCCGGGTGCGCTGACCCGCAACGAGGGCCTGCACTTCGTGTGCCGCGACATCTGGCTGCGCGTCGACGGCACGAACTCCGCGTGGACCTCACGGTACGACCCGGGCGCCGAGATCCTGGTGCCGTTGAAGTCCGGCGAGGGCCGCTACGTCGCCTCCGATGAGGTGCTCGACGAACTCGAGGGCGAGGGCCGCGTGGTGTTCCGGTATGTCGACAACCTCAACGGCTCCCAGCGCGACATCGCGGGCATCAGCTCGGCCAACGGCCGCGTCGTGGGCCTGATGCCGCACCCCGAGCACGCCACCGAGGCGCTCACCGGACCCTCCGATGACGGCCTGGGGATCTTCTTCTCCGCTCTCGACGCGGTGCTCACCGCCTGAGCCCCGCAGCCGGAACTCAGGGGCAGCTCAGCGCCACCGACGCCTCGGCGGTGTAGCAGAGGAACGTCAGCGTCTCCTCCAGGTACAGCTGCACCGTGTCCGCGTCGTGCGACAGATACCCGATGGACACGTCGGTGCCCAACTGCAGGTCGAAATCACCTCCGCGCGTGGACAGTACGAACGCACCGTCGATCGCGGGGGCCCAGATGATGTCACCGTCGATCAGCCGGTTGATGTGCTCGAGGATCGGATACCCGTGCGCGGTGGTCTCGGCGACCTTGGTGTAGGTGTCCGCGGACAACAGAACCGCGTACGGGCCGTCGACACCGGCGAGCCGCAGTTCCGACAGCGCCTGGGCGATCACATCCGGGATCTCCCGGGGATCCTCCGGCAGCGAAAGCGGCGGATTCGAGCTGCACTTGCGGATCCCGCCGATACCCGCGGCGTCGTAGCCCTCGAAGATCGCGCGGTCCTCGACGAACGCCAGCTTCTTGGCGGCGTCCTTGACGGGATCCCAGTCCGAGTCCTGTGACCCGCGTTCCACATCGTCGATGTCGATCCGGTTGACCGTGAACGGAACTCGCAACCGCACCAGCGGGCGGCTCTCCCGCAGGTGCGCCAGCACTCCGTCGCTGGGGGACGGGGCGTCGAGCAGATGGCCGGTGCTGACTGCCGCGGTCACCGGTCCACCGGGCTCGCTGACGTCGACAACCCGCCGACCGGCGATGTGCCGCTTGAAGGTTCGCGACGCCTCGAGTTCGATCTCCGCCCACGCGGCCGCGGTGATCGGCGCCAGTTCGCGGTAGAGATTGTTCATTGCGGTTGTCCTTTCAGACTGCCGATGGCCAGAGAGCCTTGATGTGAGAGAGGTGCTTCTACGGTTCCGAGAGCCTGCGCGGAGTCCGGAAGCGCAGGCGGGTCGTCGAGAAAATCTGCGGAGGGACTGAAGAACAGGCCACCGGTGAGTGCGGTGGAGAAGTCCAGGATGCGGTCGGTGTTACCGGGCGGGTCACCGAGGAACATGTTGTCCAGCATGCGTTCGGTGACCGTCGGGGTGCGCGAGTAGCCGATGTAGTACGTACCGAACTCGCCCTTGCCGATCTCCCCGAAAGGCATGTTGTGGCGGACGATCTTGAGCTCGTTGCCGTCGGCGTCGGCGATCACGTTGAGCGCCACGTGTGAGTCGGCCGGCTTGACGTCGTCGTCGAGTTCGATGTCTTCGAGTTTGGTGCGGCCGATCACACGCTCCTGCTCGGTGACCGACAACGCATTCCACGCGCCCATGTCATGCACGTACTTCTGGACGTGGACATAACAACCGCCGGCGAAATCAGGATCCTCGGCACCGATCGCGGTGGCGTTCACCGCTATCCGCCCATCTGGGTTCTCCGTGCCGTCGACGAAACCCATCAGGTCGCGGTTGTCGAAGAACCGGAATCCGTGCACCTCGTCGACGACGGTGATGGCTCCGGCCATCGCCCGGGCGACATGCCCGGCGAGTTCGAAACAGAAGTCCAGGGATTCGGCGCGGATGTGGAACAACAGGTCGCCCGGGGTGGCGGGCGCACGATGGCGGGGTCCGTTGATCTCGATGAACGGATGCAGCTCGGCCGGCCGGGGTCCGGCGAACAGGCGGTCCCAGGCCTGCGAGCCGATCGAGGTGATCATCGACAAGTTCTTCGTGGGATCGCGGAACCCGACCGCACGCACCAGACCCGACAGATCGGGTAGGGCGTCGTGCACGGTTTCGGCGCCGTCATCGGCGATCGTGGCCACCAGGAAGATGGCCGCAGGCGTCAACGGCGCCAGGATCGACTGGGGTTGCGGGTCAGGCACGAAGTGACCCTAACGGCAAACCCCGCGCCCGTAACGACAAAGATGGTGAATATGCCTGCTAGCCCCCATAGCTTGTGTGAGTTCATCGATGCGTCGCCGTCGCCGTACCACGTCTGCGAGACAGCGGCCGCTCGCCTGCGCGCCGCCGGCTACACCGAACTGGCCGAAGCCGATGCCTGGCCCGGCAGCGGACGCTATTTCGTGTTGCGCGCCGGGTCCCTGATCGCCTGGGACAGTACGGGTGCCACCGGTCGGCCGTTCCGGGTGGTCGGCGGGCACACCGACAGTCCGAACCTGCGCGTCAAACAACATCCGGACCGCGCGGCGGCCGGCTGGTCGGTGGTGGCGTTGCAGCCCTACGGCGGCGCCTGGCTCAACTCGTGGCTGGACCGTGATCTCGGTGTCAGCGGGCGGCTGTCGGTCCGGGACACCGCCAGCCCGACGGGCATCGCGCACAAGCTGATCCGCATCGATCACCCGCTGTTGCGGGTGCCCCAATTGGCGATCCACCTGTCCGATGACCGCAAGGGCGTGAGCCTGGACCCGCAGCGACATGTCAACGCGGTGTGGGGGACCGGCGATCGGCCGGTCTCGTTCGTCGACCACGTGGCGCAGCAAGCCGACATCGATCCGGGCGACGTGCTGGCCTTCGATCTGATGACCCACGACCTCACGGCCTCGGCGGTGTGGGGTCCAGGGACAGCGCAAGCCGAGTTCGTCAGCGCACCTCGGCTGGACAACCAGGGCACCTGTTATGCCGGGCTGGAAGCGCTGCTGGCGGCGGACTCGGCTTCGGTCATCCCGGTGCTGGCGTTGTTCGACCACGAGGAAGTGGGCTCGACGTCGGACCACGGTGCCCAGTCGGACCTGCTGATCACCACGCTGGAGCGCATCGTGCTGGCGGCCGGAGGCAACCGCGAGGACTTCCTGCGGGTGCTCACCGGGTCGATCGTCGCCTCCGGCGACATGGCGCACGCGACGCACCCGAATTACCCGGAGCGCCACGAACCCGGCCACCTGATCGAGATCAACGGCGGGCCCGTGCTGAAGGTGCAGCCGAATCTGCGTTATGCCACCGACGGGCGCACCGCCGCGGCCTTCGAGTTGGCCTGCCGCCAGGCCGGGGTGCCGTTGCAGCGGTACGAACATCGCGCGGATCTGCCCTGCGGGTCCACCATCGGCCCGATGACCTCGGCGCGCACCGGGATCCCGACCGTCGACGTCGGTGCCGCGCAGCTGGCCATGCACTCGGCGCGCGAACTCATGGGCGCCCACGACGTCGCCGCGTACGCCGCGGCATTACGGGCGTTTCTGTCACCGGCCTGACTTAGCGTGGGCGTCATGACATCACGAAGCCTGGCCGTGGAGATGATCACGTTCGACTGCACCGACCCGGACCGTCTCGCCCAATGGTGGGGCACCGTCGTCGACGGTGCGGTCAACCCGGTGGTTCCCGGGGAGTTCGTCATGGTGGTTCAGGACAGCGGCCCGAACCTGGGGTTCCAGCACGTGGACGACCCGACGCCGGGCAAGAACCGGGTCCACCTCGATCTCGCGGCACCCGACCTCGAGCAGGAGGTGGAACGACTGGTGTCGCTGGGAGCGGTGGAGACCGGTCGTCATGATTTCGGCGAGGAGTTCCAGTGGGTGGTCTTCGCCGACCCGGACGGCAACGCCTTCTGTGTTGCCGCAGCCACGGACTGAACCCGCCGCGGCTGGTTAGATTCCAGCCGTGCTCCTGTCGATCGTCATCGTCTCGGTCGTCCTGGCCGGATGGGCGCTGTCGGCCACGCGGCTGGAGAGGTGGCGTATCACCGCGCCGCTGTTCCTGGTGGTTGCCGGAGCGGTGGTGGAGTACACCACGCATGGCACGCTCGCCGACACCCTGAACTCAGAAACCGCCCAGCACGTCGCCGAGATCATCCTGGCGGTCCTGCTTTTCGTCGATGCGAACGCCATCCGCTCCGGACTGCTCGGGGCGTACCCCCGTTCGGCGACCCGTCTGCTGTTCGTTGCCCTGCCGCTGAGCCTGGCGCTGGCGGTGCTGCTGGGGCTGTGGCTGTTGCCCGGCATGTCGGTGGCCGTGGTGCTGCTGATCGCCTGCATCGTGGTGCCCATCGATTTCGCGCCGGCCCCGCGGATCGTCCACGACCACCAGGTGCCCTCGCGCGTCCGCAACCTGCTCAACGTCGAGGCCGGCTACAACGACGGCATCGTCTCGCCGATCTTCGTCTTCGCCCTGGCGGTCGCCGACAACCAGGACAGCGCCGGCTCTTTCTGGGCGGAACTCGGCGCGGCCGTCCCGCATGCCGTCATCGCCATCGTCCTCGGGTTGTGTGTCGGCGCCGGGCTGGCCGCGGCGGCCAACACCGCCGACCGCATGGGCCTGATGACCGGACAGTCGCGGCGCATCATCGTGGTCCTGGCCCCGGCGCTGGCCTACACCCTGAGCCTCGGCCTCGATGCCAACGGCTTCGTCGCGGCGTTCCTGTGCGGTATCGGCTACCACGTGGTCCGCAAGTCCCGGGACGCCGAACGCGAACTCGAACTGCTCGAGGACATCGGTTTCCTGCTCAGTGCGGCCATGTGGTTCGTGTTGGGCGGTGTGGCGTTGATCGCATACTGGCGGGCCGACCTGACCGCCGGCATCGTGGTGTTCTGTCTGCTGGCGCTGACCCTGGTGCGCATGCTGCCCGTCGCGCTGGCCATGGTGCGATCGAAGTTCTCCTGGTCAGAGCGGTTGTTGCTGGGCTGGTTGGGGCCCCGCGGCGCCTCCTCGATCGTGTTCGGCCTGCTGGCGTTCAATCTGCTCGGCGGTGACGACGAGAACACCATCCTGTTGATCATGGTCGCGGTGGTGCTCGGCAGCGTGTTGTTGCACGGATTCGGCGCCCCCGCGGCGGCGCGGGCATTCGCCCGCACCCAGAACGAATAAACTGTTGCGGTGACGTCTGAGCTCACCCAAGAGATCGATACCGTGGGGCGGGCCGTCGCCACCCCCGAACAGCCGCAGCCCTTCCGCGAACTGGGCCTCAAGGATGACGAGTACGAGCGCATCCGCGAGATCCTCGGCCGCCGCCCCACCGACGCCGAGCTGGCCATGTACTCGGTGATGTGGAGCGAGCACTGCTCCTACAAGTCCTCCAAGGTGCACCTGCGCTACTTCGGGGAGACCACCACCGATGAGATGCGCGCCGGCATGCTCGCCGGCATCGGCGAGAACGCCGGCGTTGTCGACATCGGGGACGGCTGGGCCGTCACGTTCAAGGTCGAATCGCACAACCACCCGTCGTACGTGGAGCCCTACCAGGGGGCGGCCACCGGCGTCGGCGGCATCGTCCGCGACATCATGGCGATGGGCGCGCGCCCGGTGGCCGTGATGGACCAGCTGCGCTTCGGCGCGGCCGACGCGCCCGACACCCGCCGCGTGCTCGACGGTGTGGTGCGCGGTGTCGGCGGCTACGGCAACTCGCTCGGTCTGCCCAACATCGGCGGCGAAACCATCTTCGACGAGTCGTATGCGGGCAACCCCCTGGTGAACGCGCTGTGTGTCGGGGTGCTGCGCAAAGAGGATCTGCACCTTGCGTTCGCCTCCGGTGCCGGGAACAAGATCATCCTGTTCGGTGCCCGGACCGGCCTCGACGGCATCGGTGGTGTGTCGGTGCTGGCGTCGGACACCTTCGGCGGCGACGAGTCCGGTGCCGGCCGCAAGAAGCTCCCCAGCGTGCAGGTGGGCGATCCGTTCATGGAGAAGGTGCTCATCGAGTGCTGTCTCGAGTTGTACGCCGCCGGCGTGGTGATCGGCATCCAGGACCTCGGTGGTGCCGGTTTGTCCTGTGCCACTTCTGAACTCGCAGCCGCCGGCGACGGCGGCATGGCCATCGAGTTGGACAAGGTGCCGCTGCGAGCCAAGTACATGACCCCCGCCGAGATTCTCTCCAGTGAGTCCCAGGAACGGATGTGCGCCGTCGTCGCACCCGAGAACGTGGACGCGTTCATGGCGATCTGTCGAAAGTGGGAGGTGCTGGCGTCGGTCATCGGCGAGGTCACCGACGGTGACCGCCTGCACATCACCTGGCACGGCGAGACCGTCGTCGATGTGCCTCCGCGCACGGTGGCCCACGAAGGCCCCGTCTACCAGCGGCCGGTGCAGCGCCCCGACACCCAGGACGCACTGATCGCCGACACCACGGCCTCGCTGCCCCGCCCGCAGACCGGTGACGAACTGCGTGCGACGGTGCTCTCGATGCTGGGCAGTCCGCACCTGTGCAGTCGCGCGTTCATCACCGAGCAGTACGACCGTTACGTCCGCGGTAACACCGTGCTCGCCGAGCATGCCGACGGTGGTGTGCTGCGCATCGACGAGCAGACCGGCCGCGGTATCGCCTTGTCCACCGATGCCTCCGGCCGCTACACCCAGCTGGACCCGTACACCGGCGCGCAGCTGGCGCTGGCCGAGGCCTACCGCAATGTCGGCGTGACGGGCGCGGTGCCGGTGGCGGTGACCAACTGCCTGAACTTCGGATCGCCGGAAGATCCGGGCGTGATGTGGCAGTTCGCCCAGGCGGTGCGAGGACTTGCCGATGGCTGTGCGGCACTGGGCATTCCGGTGACCGGAGGCAACGTCAGCTTCTACAACCAGACCGGGTCCACGGCGATCCTGCCGACGCCGGTGGTCGGTGTCCTCGGGGTGATCGACGACGTGGCCCGCCGGATCCCGACCGGTTTCGGCACCGAGCCGGGCGAGACCTTGATCCTGCTGGGTGACACCCGCGACGAGTTCGACGGCTCGATCTGGGCTCAGGTCAGCGCCGGGCACCTCGGTGGGGTACCGCCGAAGGTGGACCTGGAGCGCGAGAAGTTGCTGGCCGAGGTGCTGGCCGCCGCCTCCCGCGACGGCCTGGTGTCCGCGGCGCATGACCTCTCCGAGGGTGGCCTGATGCAGGCCGTCGTCGAAGGCGCGCTGGCCGGTGAAACCGGTTGCCGGATCCTGCTGCCCGAAGGCTGGCAGGAAGAGGGGGCCCCGTTCGTCTTCCTCTTTTCGGAGTCCTCGGGCCGGGTGCTGGTTGCGGTGCCGCGCACCGAGGAGAGCCGATTCGTCTCGATGTGCGAGGCGCGCGCTCTCCCGGCCGTCCGCGTCGGCGTGGTGGATCAGGGTTCGGATGCCGTCGAGGTCCAGGGCCAGTTCAGCATCCCGCTGACCGAGCTGCGCAGCACCTGGGAAGGTGTGCTGCCGAAGTTGTTCGGGTGAGCCCGCGCCGATGACGGTCGCGGGGGAGTCGCGTGACCGTCACCCCCTGTTGGAATGGGCGTGGGGACTGGTCCGGCTCGACTTCACCGGCGTCGCGGTGGGTGCGCTGTTCTTCTGCCTGTCGCTCACGCCGTCACTGCTGCCGCGGGACTGGTTGTTCGCCGGCCTGATCGGCGGTATCAACGCCGCCATCGGGTACGGCATCGGTGTGGCGCTGGGAAAACTCTTCCGGCGCATGGTGTTACGCCGGAAACCATGGTGGCCGCCGTCGAAGCGGGTGCTGACCCTGCTGAAGACGGCCACCGTGGCCGCAGCGGTGGCGGCGTGCCTTCTGACCATCGTGCCCGCGGCTGCCTGGCAACGTCAGGTTTCGGCACTGATGGGGATCGAAGGCCCTGCGACGCTGGGCTATTACCGCACGGTGCTGTTGGCGGTCCTGGTCTGTGCCCTGTTGGTCGGGGTGGCGCGGATACTGCTGGATGCCATCAAGGTGTTGGCGCGCTTCCTGATCCGGCGCTGGCGTCTCAATGACGAGGTGGCCCTGTTCATCGGAACCGCGGTGATGGCGGTGCTGGTGATCACGCTGATCAACGGTGTGCTGTTGCGCGGGTTCCTGGCGGGCGCCAACCGGGTGTTCCAGCCTCAGGACTTCACCACCGGCGAGGGGATCGAGCAGCCGGTGGCTCCTGAGAAATCAGGCAGCCCAGAATCTTTCGCCGCCTGGGACACGCTGGGGTTCCAGGGCCGAAACTTCGTGGCCAGCGGTCCCGACGCCGAGGAGCTGGAGGAGGTCAACGGTAGGCCGGCCTTGGAACCGGTACGGGTGTACGCCGGGTTGCAGACCGCCGAGACCGCGGAAGCCCGCATGGCGGTGTTGCTGTCCGAGCTGGAACGCACCGGTGCCTTCGATCGTGAACTGCTGGTGATCATCCCGACGACGGGCACCGGCTGGGTGAATCCGGTGGCGGCCCGCGCGCTGGAGTTGATGTACAACGGCGATACCGCGATGGTGGCGTTGCAGTACTCCTACCTGCCCAGTTGGATCTCGTTCCTCGGCGACCAGCAGACCTCGATGGATTCCGGCCGGATGCTGATCCACGCCGTCCACGAGCGGTGGGTGGACCTGCCTCCGGACGACCGGCCGAAACTGGTGCTCTACGGCGAGAGTCTGGGCTCGATGGCGGGGCAGGCGGCATTCGGGTTCCTGCCGGACGTCTCGCGGATGGGCTTCGATTCCGTGCTCTGGGTGGGGCCGCCGAACGCCAGCCCACTGTGGGACGCGCTGATCGTGCGCCGCGACCCCGGCACGCCCGAAGTGCACCCGCGATATGACAACGGCCGCACGGTGCGCTTCTCACCGGCCAACGACCCGGCCGAGATCCACCGGGACACCGAGGCGCCCTGGGAGGGCACCCGGGTGCTGTTCCTGCAGCATCCGTCCGACCCCATCGTGTGGTGGTCACCGGATCTGCTGTTCTCCCGCCCGGATTGGTTGCGCGAACCGCCGGGCCGGGACCGCACGGCATCCATGCGGTGGTATCCCATCGTCACGTTCTGGCAGGTCAGTGCCGATATGACGAACGCGTCCGGGGTGCCGGGCGGGCACGGGCACAACTACGGACAATCTGTGTTGGACGGCTGGGCCGCGGTGGCGCCGCCGCCGGGGTGGACGCCGGCGGACACCGAACGGATCCGCGGCGCACTCGAGGAGACGGCGGCCGCCGATGGTCCGGAGTACTGAGGACCAACTGCGGGCGCTGGCTCTCGCGGCCGGTCTGGTGGCCTGGAGCGGCACCGCCGGCCTGCAGATCCCTGGCCGGCGGCACCCACTGATCCAGGCCGGCCTGGGCACCGCACTCGCGGTCGGCGCCGGAGCGCGGCCCGGCCTACACGCCCGCGGATTGCGCGCCGGCACTGCCACTTCTGCCGTGGTGGCCGCAGGCGTCGCGGCCACCACAGCGGTGCCCGCGGTGCGAACGGCGATGCGGCAGCGCGCTTTACCCAACCCCGCGTGGAAGTGGCTGGCGGTGGAGATTCCCCTGGGCACCATCTGGGCCGAGGAGACCGCATACCGCGGAGCGCTCGGCACCGCGGCCGCAGCCGCGTTCGGCCCGCGGTGGGGCAAGTTGCTGCAAGCCTGCGCCTTCGGGTTGAGTCATGTCGTCGACGCACGCGGCGCCGGTGAGCCGGTGGCCGCGACCGTGCTCGTCACCGGAATCGCCGGCTGGGTGTTCGCACTGCTGGCCGAGCGCACCGGAAGCCTGCTCGCGCCGGCATTGGCGCACCTGGCGATCAACGAGGCCGGTGCCGTGGCGGCGCTGCTGGTGCAGTCCCGAGCGCCCGACTGAGCCGCCCCGCCACGTCCTGACACGCCTGACGCAGTTCGGCGGGTTCCACCGCGGTGAAATCGGCGTCGAAAGTGGCCAGCAGACCCGCGATGCCGGCCCACGACCACGCCCCGAGGGTGAGTCGGCACCGCTGCGGGGACACCTCCTCGACCACCGAGCCACCCGGCGCCCAGCGCGCCACCACCGCGGCGGGCAGTGCCATCTCGACGGTGCCCCGGCACTGCCATCTGGCCGGCGTGTCGCCTCGGTCCGGACTGGTCATCACGTAGTCGGCAACGTCGCCGAACGGTGGATCGACGTCGGAGAACGCAAGAAACAGGTTGTCCACGCGGTGAATTCGATCGAGTCGCAGAATCGGCCACTCATCCGTCCCGGCCACTCGGGCCACGAGATACCAGCGGCCCGCCCAGAGCACCAGATGATGCGGCTCGAGTACCGACGGCGGCACGAAGCCCGGCTCGCCGGGCGCCGGTCTGCGCAGTTGTGCGTCCAGATAGTCGATCCGGACGAGCCGACGCAGGCGGATGGCGCCCGCGATCTCGCGCAGCACCTCTGCCTGGATGGGCGGCGCCGAGAACTCCCACATGTTGCGGATCACCGTGACGTGCAGGCCCTGCGCCTCCGGCCGCAGCGCGGCGGGCATGACCTGCAGGACGCCGGTCATCGCACGGCGGACCGCATCGTCGATTCCGCGGACAGAAGCGGGCGCGGTCTGCAGGGCGATCATCACCGCGAGGACCTGCTCGTCGTCGAGCATGAGCGGGGGCAGCCTGCCGCCGGCGCCCAGGGAGTACCCGCCGGCCGGCCCTTTGCTCGCCGTCACCGGATAGCCCAGATCCCGCAGATACTCGACGTCGCGGCGCAGGGTCCTGGGGCTGACCTCGAGATGCGCCGCCAGGTCGGCGCCCGACCAGATCCTGCGGTCGCCGAGCAGCCGCAGCAAGGCCAACAGGCGGCTCGCGCTGGAAGACATCTCTCCAGAATGCCGGGGTAGAGGCCACCAGGCGACCGCTACTGGAGGCAATCTCGCCGTAGACGACGAGGGGAGCGATTGATGAACGTACTGGTGATCGGGGCGGGTATCGGTGGCCTGGCGCTGGCCTGCGGACTGCTAGAGCGCGGGTTCGAGGTGGTGGTCTACGAGCGAGACCGCGATCTGGCCGACACCGGCGGATATCACCTGCACCTGCACACCAGGGCGCTTGCCGGGCTGCGACGGCTGCTCGACTCGCAGACCATCGAGCAGCTCTACGCGTCGGCGGCAGACGGCAAGGTGGACGCGACCACCGCGATGAGGGACCACCGCGGACGACTGCTGACCGTGCTGCGCTCAGGCGAAGCTGACCAGACGATCAACATCGACCGAATCACGCTGCGACTGTTGCTCGGACGCCGGGCGGGACCGTCACTACGGCTGGGAGCCGAGTTCGTCGGCGCATCGACGACGGCGGACGGTCGCGTGGAGGCCCACTTCGCCGACGGGACGACGGCGTACGGCGACGTTCTGGTGGGCGCCGACGGTGTGGGCTCGCGGGTGGCCCGGCTGCTGTCCGGGGGCAGGTCCACCTCGGCACCGGTGGGGCTGATCGGCATCGGTGGCTTCACCGCAGCCGCGGCGTTGCCCGGCGCAGTCGCCGCCCGACTGCGCGACGACCGGTCGAACTTCGCCGTGGGCCCGGCGGGGACGGGCCTGTACATCGGCTACCACGATCCCGTCGGAGCGCGCCTACTGGACACCGACCCGCACGTGGCGCCGGCCACCCCGCAGGCCACCTACATCTGGGGTGCCATGGTCGCCGAATCGGATTCCACCACGCCACTTTTGGGTCTCGTCGGCCCGGAACTGCGGGACGCGACCGTCGCCCACCTGACCGCAGCAGGATGGTCGAATCGTCTAACCACCGTCATCGACCGGACAAGGGAACAGGGGCTGGCGGCGTTCCGTTTGCACGCCGCAGATGCGCGCCGTCTGGCGCCGTGGCCGGCGGGGCGGATCTGCGCACTCGGGGACGCGGTGCACGCGATACCACCCACGGGCGGGCAGGGGGCGGCCACCGCGATCATGGACGCCGTCGTGCTATGCCGCGAACTGGTGGCCGTGCAGAACACAACAAAGACCACTGCCATGGCCATCAACGACTTTCACCTGCAGATGCGGCCGTACGCGGCCACCGCCATCGAGCAGTCGATGGGGCCCGTCAACTGGATGCGGCGCTGCGCTACCCCCCTGGGCAGTGCGGTACTGCAGCTGGCCGCACCGGTCGCGAGCGGCGCCCACGCTAGTCGGCGGTGGTGGGCACGTCGCGGCTGTCGGCCTTGAGCAGGTGCGGCGGGGTGTCGGTGTCGTCGATACCGAAGCTGATGATGCGTCGCGGCGTGATCCGGATGATGGCGGTGTCGAGACTGTCGCCGTTGTCTTCGGTTCCCGCCGAATCGGTCTCGGCTTGTTCGGCCGTGCCGCGGATCTCCAGGCAACGCACCCGCCAGGGATCACGGGACGCGATGTCGTCGACGACGAACGCCACGGACGGGTTGGTCTTGATGTTGCGGAACTTCTGGCTGCGGGACATCTGGTAGCCGTAGATGTCGATGGTGCCGAGCTGCTCGTTGAAGCTGAAGCCGACGGGACTGTTCTGCACGGTGCCGTCGGGTTGGACGGTGGCGAGCCGGCCGAGGTCGGCGTCGTTGAGGTAGGCGATTTCGTGGGGTTTGAAGGCCATGGCACCACGGTAGGCGTCTCAACGTACGGTGGCTTTCTTTCATTGGCAGAGGTCAATACGGCTGAGGTCGATACTGAGGTATGGCCGCCCGCAACACCGCCGACCCCGTGAAGACCCGCGCCGCCGTGCTGGCCGTCGAGGACTGGTTGCGCGACGAGGCCACGCCCGCGCCGCAGCGGACGCTGACCGCCGACGCGGTGCGCCTCACCGCCCGCAGCCTGGCCGCCGCGGCTCCCGGCGCGTCGGTGGAGGTGCGCGTTCCGCCGTTCGTCGCGGTGCAGTGCATCGCCGGCCCGCGTCACACGCGGGGAACGCCGCCCAACGTCGTCGAGACGGACCCCCGAACCTGGCTGCTGTTGGCCACCGGCCTGATGTCGGTGGACGACGCCGCCGCGGCGGGGGTGTTGTCGTTGTCGGGGTCACGTGCCGCGGAGATAGGTGCGTGGCTTCCCCTGGTACCGCTCAGCGAAAGAACGGATAGTCCTGCACCCAGTGGAAACCCCGATTCAGCAGGGTGAACCGCTGCGGATCCTCCAGCTGTAAGGCCATGCGGACCGGTGTGCCCGCGATGGTGCCGTCCAGAGTCAGCCGGTCAGGGGCGGGGCGGCCGACGGTGAATTCGGCCGGCGGAGCGTCGGGGCCCGACACGGCGAGGGTGCCGGCATCAAGATCCACCTCGGCGCCGGCGGGCTGCAGGCTGCCGTCCATGTGCTGCACGGTGGCTGCCCCGGGAGCGTCGAAAACGATCATCTGCCAGCGGTTCTCGTCGGTGATCAGAGGAGGGACCCGAACGCCGTCCCGCTCGAAGTCGGTGACCGTCCACATTCCGTAGAGATCTGGTTCGGGTGCGCCGCCGCCGTAGGTGTTCCACGCGGTCCAGCCGCCCACGGCCGCACCGGCCAGCATCCATCCGCCGATCGCCACCTGCACCGCGGCGGCGACCCGGTTACGGCGCGGGGAGTCGAACAGGGCCGGCTGTGCCACGGGCGCCGCGAACCGGGCGAACACCAGGACGTCGGCGAGCCGGCGCAGTTGCGGGGCCAGGACAACCGCACTGAGCATCAGCAGGTGCGAGGACAGGATCTTGACCGGAACGTCGAAGGTCATGTTCAGCACGAACACCTGGGCCATGCTGGCCAGGCTGATCAACGCACCCAGCGTCGCGGTCCGGGGCAGGAACAGCAGCAGGCCCCCGGCCACCTCGGCGGCGCCGAGCAGCATCTCATACGAGTGGGAACTGCCGACCTGAAGCCACAGCACCGACGCCGGGCTGAACTCACCGAAGGGTTGCAGCAGCGCCGACAGCGGCGGCTCGGGCATCTGGGTGGGAATCAGCTTGGCCATCCCGTAGAACAGCATCTGGCCACCCAGGCACAACCGGACGAACACCAGGAACCACGCATGCAGCCGGGTGTACTCGACACGTCGGTCCAGCGCCGTCCACACCGCGGTGGCGACGGCCGCGACCACCAGCAGGACGAACATCATCACCCAGATGGCGGCCTGATCGCCGCTGTGGGAGTCGGGGTGCAGGGTGGCGTCGACGCCGAACACCGACCGGCCGACCCACGCCCAGAGCGGGGCCAACGTCAGCATCTGCCACAACACCGCGTTGTCCGGCAGCACGAGGCCGATCACCCCGGTGAACATGTACAAAATCTGAGCGAAGAGCAGGCAGAACAGCCCGAAATAGATGACCGTGAAGCGGAACGCAACCCGCGTCAACGGGCTCCACCGGACTGCGCTGCCGGTCAATTCGACAGTATCGACGCGTGACACACATCACCACCGGATCAGTTGTACGACCCGCAACCGGTGCGGGGGCCGGGGGCCCGGCCTGATCATCCCAACGCCGACCGCCGAAACCGGCGGCCGAAAGCACTTCGGACCCATTGCGGCACAACCATATTCGCGTGCGCACCCCGGGAATTTCGTCGGGTGGGACGCCGCCGCCGGAGACCGCACCGGGAATGCGGCTCGCCGCGCCGTCGTTGGACCCACCGCAAACCGCCTCGTCCGTGGTATCTCTGCGCCCGCAGGAGACCGTAGACTGGTCGGGTCACCCGAACGCTTCCCAGGAGCAGCCCCCACGTGACCGCTGAACCGATCGAACTCGAGAATGCCCCCGCCGAGGAATGCGGTGTCTTCGGAGTCTGGGCCCCTGGCGAAGAGGTCGCCAAGCTCACCTACTACGGCTTGTATGCGCTGCAGCATCGCGGGCAGGAAGCGGCGGGCATCGCCGTTGCCGACGGCTCCCAGGTGTTGGTGTTCAAGGACCTCGGGCTGGTCAGCCAGGTCTTCGACGAGCAGACGCTGGCCGCCATGCCCGGCCATGTCGCCGTCGGCCACTGCCGTTACTCCACCACGGGCTCGACCACCTGGGAAAACGCCCAGCCGGTGTTCCGCAACACCGCCGCGGGCACGGGTGTGGCCCTGGGGCACAACGGCAACCTGGTCAACACCACCGAACTCGCGGCACGTGCCCGCGAAGCGGGCCTGATGGGCGCCACTGCGGTTGCCTCGGCCACCACCGACTCCGACATCCTGGGTGCGTTGTTGGCCCACGGTGCGGCCGACTCCAGTCTGGAGCAGGCCGCCCTCGAACTGCTCCCCACTGTGCGCGGCGCCTTCTGCCTGACGTTCATGGACGAGAACACCCTCTACGCGGCGCGCGACCCGCACGGTGTCCGCCCGCTGGCGCTCGGCCGGCTGGACCGCGGCTGGGTGGTGGCGTCGGAGACCGCCGCCCTCGACATCGTCGGCGCCTCTTTCGTGCGCGACATCGAACCCGGGGAACTGCTGGCCATCGACGCCGACGGGGTGCGCTCCACCCGCTTCGCCAACCCCACCCCCAAGGGGTGCGTCTTCGAATACGTCTACCTGGCCCGTCCCGACAGCACCATCGGCGGTCGCTCGGTGCACTCCACCCGCGTCGACATCGGTCGCAGGCTCGCCCGCGAGCAGCCCATCGACGCCGACCTGGTGATCGGTGTCCCCGAATCCGGCACACCGGCGGCGGTCGGCTACGCCCAGGAGTCCGGCATCCCGTTCGGTCAGGGTCTGATGAAGAACGCCTACGTCGGGCGCACCTTCATCCAGCCGTCGCAGACCATTCGCCAGCTGGGTATCCGGCTCAAACTCAACCCGCTGCGCGAGATGATCCGCGGCAAGCGACTCATCGTCGTCGACGACTCCATCGTGCGGGGGAACACCCAGCGCGCCCTGATCCGGATGCTGCGCGAAGCCGGTGCGCTCGAGGTGCACGTACGGATCGCCTCGCCGCCGGTGAAATGGCCGTGCTTCTACGGCATCGACTTCGCCTCGCCGGCCGAGCTGATCGCCAACGCCGCCAACGCCGAGGGTTCGCAGGGCGAGATGATCGACGCCGTGCGCCACGCCATCGGTGCGGACACCCTGGGCTATATCTCCATCGACGGCATGATCAGCGCCACCGAACAGCCCGCCTCACGGTTGTGCGCGGCCTGCTTCGACGGCAACTATCCGATCGAGCTGCCCAGTGAGACCGCACTCGGCAAGAACGTCATCGAGCACATGCTGTCCAACGCCGCCCGTGCCGGTGCGGTGCAGTCGGAGAACGACAACGCCTCGGCGCTTCGTCGTCCCTAGCTGAAGTCGTCCTAGCTGAAGAGGTTGCGCCGCAAGAGCTTCCGCCGGATCTGCCAGGCGGTGACGGCGTACAGGCGGCCGGGCAGCCCGCGAGGACAGAACGTCGCCGTCTGCGTGTAACCGGTGCGTCCGTCGTCGCGCGCACTGACCTGCACGTTCAGCGCCGCAACCCCGGGTAGCCGGCCGCGGTCGAGCAGTCGGGCGTCCACTCCGCGGTTCTCGGACTGGACCTGCCAGCGGCGGCCGCGGTGCGTCAAGGCCTGCCATACCGCGTCGGGACTGCGGTCGGTGCTGTCGGCCACGGAGTCGCTCAACAGCAGATCACCGGACCAGTCCGGGTCATTGGGTCGCGGTGCGGCCGGGCTCGGCGGTGTCCAGGACGGTTCGCCTCCGCGCTGTTCGCTGTACTCGAGGGCGAGTTCCACCGACTCGCGGTAGGGCGTGAGCCCGCCCGACGGAGGCGGAATGACGTCATCGATGTCGTGTTCGTCGGCCACGGCATCACACTCGAGCGATTCCACCAGCGGCTGCGCCAGCCCCGGCGGTATCGGGGTCACCAGTCCCACCCACCAGCTGGCGATCGTCGGCGTCAGGAACGGCAGGACGATGATGGCCCGGCGGCGCAGGCCGGACACGTCGGCGTAGATCTGCATCATCTCGCCGTACTCGAGAACATCGGGCCCGCCGATGTCCCAGGTGCGCGACTGCGGGACCGCGGCCGTCGCCGCCTCGGCCAGGTAGTGCAGCACATCCCGGACGGCGATCGGCTGGATCTTGTTGTGCACCCACTTGGGAGTGGTCATGACGGGGAGCAGTTCGGTCAGGTGGCGGATCATCTCGAACGACGCCGAGCCCGAGCCGATCACCACACCGGCCTGCAGCACGATGGTCTCGATCCCGGATTCCAGCAGGATGTCACCGACGGCCGTCCGGGACTGCAGATGGCGCGACAACTCCACGCCGGCCGGGTGCAGGCCGCTGAGGTACACGATGCGCCGCACCCCGGCGTCCTTGGCTGCCTGCACGACGTTGGTGGCGGTGCGGCGCTCCTCCTCGACAAAATCCTGCGAGGTGCCCATGGAATGGGCGAGGTAGAACAGGACGTCGACACCACCGAACACCTGCCGAAGCGAATCCGGCTTGGTGAGGTCACCCTCGACCACCTCGACGTCCCCGCGCCACGGCACGTCGTCGAGCTTCTTCGGGGTGCGTGCCATGGCCCGCACCTTGTGGCCACGCTCCAGCAGCGACGGGATCAGGCGACCGCCGATGTATCCGGTGGAGCCTGTCACGAGACATTGGACCTGCGCTGAGTTCACGGTGCTGCATAGCCGCGAAAGCGGCTGGTGAAACCCGGCGACGAGCGTGTGTTGTCCACGAGTCCAGGTCGACGTGGCGCACGGGGGCACCCGCGCTCGCGCGGTACGGGGCCCGGCCGATACCGGCGGGGACCCGCGACCGGTAGATTGAGGTCCGATGACCGATCGCGCTGAAGAACAAGGTATCTCTTACGCATCGGCTGGAGTCGATATCGAGGCCGGTGACCGGGCCGTCGAACTGTTCAAGCCACTGGCGAAGAAAGCGACCCGGCCCGAGGTACGAGGCGGACTCGGCGGCTTCGCCGGCCTGTTTGCCCTCCGGGGCGACTACCGCGAACCGTTGCTGGCCTCCTCGACCGACGGTGTGGGCACCAAGCTCGCCGTCGCGCAGGCGATGGACAAGCACGACACCGTGGGACTCGACCTCGTGGCCATGGTGGTCGACGACCTCGTGGTGTGCGGCGCCGAGCCGCTGTTCCTGCAGGACTACATCGCCGTCGGCCAGGTGGTCCCCGAGCGGGTACAGGCCATCGTCTCCGGTATCGCCGAGGGCTGCGTGCAGGCGGGGTGCGCGCTGCTGGGCGGCGAGACCGCTGAACACCCCGGGCTGATGGCACCCGACCACTACGACTTGTCGGCCACCGGCGTCGGCGTGGTGGAAGCCGACAACGTGCTGGGGCCCGAACGGGTACGGCCCGGTGACGTCGTGATCGCCATGGGGGCCTCCGGCCTGCACTCCAACGGCTACTCGCTGGCCCGCAAGGTGCTGCTCGAGATCGACCGGATGAACCTGGCTGGTCATGTCGAGGAGTTCGGCCGCACCCTGGGTGAAGAACTACTGGAGCCCACCCGCATCTACGCCAAGGACTGCCTGGCCCTGGCCGCCGAGACCCAGGTGCGCACGTTCTGCCACGTCACCGGCGGTGGCCTGGTGGGCAACCTGGAAAGGGTGATCCCGCACGGGCTGGTCGCCGAACTGGACCGCGGCACCTGGACGCCGGCACCCATCTTCGGCCTGATCGCTCAGCGTGGCCGCATCGAACGAGTCGAGATGGAGAAGACGTTCAACATGGGTGTCGGCATGGTGGCCGTCGTCGCGCCGGAGGACACCGATCGCGCGCTGGCCATCCTCACCGCACGGCACCTGACGTGCTGGACGTTGGGAACCGTCAACAAGGGAACGAAGGACGGACCCCGCGCCACTCTCGCGGGTCAGCACCCACGGTTCTGAGCGCGGTGGCCCGTGCGTCAGGGGAGCAGCGCTGAACCCTCGGGTTCAGCGCCGCCAGGCGTCTTCGTCGCTCCAGCGATCGTCGACGAGGTCATCGTCGGTGTTGTCGTCCGCCTCCGAGCCCGACAGCTCCTTACGGAGCCGCTCAAAGTCGGTTTGCGGAGAGCTGTACTTCAACTCTCGAGCAACCTTGGTCTGCTTTGCCTTCGCCCGGCCGCGGCCCATGGGGGAACCCCCTCGCGCAATAACGGAGCGGCCCAACAATGTGAGCGGCTCCGATCTGTGTGTTTATTGTCCTGGGTTCACTTTACCGTGCCCCGACCGGCTGCGCTGGCAGGCCCGTCGGCGGTGAGTGTCACAGGCTGTCATGCCAGGCCACGCAGCCGATCAATGGCTACCCGGCCGGCCCCGGCGACGTCGGCGGGGGGCAGCGAGTCAACGTCGACAACGGCGGCGACCTCGACGTCGCCCCCGGTTGTCAGCTCGGTGTCAGCCGGCAGCCCCCGCTTCACCAGGGCAAGGGCCACCGCACCGAGATCGACATGGTCTATCACGGTGCCGACCCGGCCGACCGCGCGGCCGCCGGCCAGCAGGGGATCGCCGGTGACGGGACGTTCGGTCGAGCCGTCGAGGTGCAGCAGCACCAACATCCGAGGGGGTTTACCCAGGTTGTGGACCCTGGCAACGGTCTCCTGCCCCCGGTAGCAGCCCTTGTCGAGGTGCACGGCTCCCTCGCCGGGCCCGCCGATCCAGCGGACCTCGTGCGGAATGGTGCGCTCATCGGTGTCCACCCCGAGGCGGGGGCGCACAGCAGCCACACGGCGGGCCTCATAGGTCCACACACCCGCACGCCGAACGCCGGCTTGCTCCAGCCGATCCAGCCACGCCGCGGCCTCGGCGCGAGGCACCAGGAGGTCGTACTCCGGCTCCCCCGCGCGGGTCTGGCGGATCAGACCACCGCTCGCCAGCGCCTGCGCCGACGAGTGCGGGGGCAGGGCATCGGTCCCGAGGGCCTGGAGCACGGCGTCGGCGCCCGCGTCAGGACCCATCAGGGTCAACACGGCCAGATCCGCGGGCTCCACCGTGACCTCCGCCCAGAACACCATCTTGCGCAGGAACTCCAGGAGCGGCTGCCCACGCCACGACTCGGTGTCCAGATAGGTGACCCCGCCGAGCTCGGTCTGCAGCCAGTGGTCCTCCACCCGGCCCTGGCCGTCGAGGCTGAGGTTCTCCACCGTCGCACCGTCGGGCAACGCGCTGACATGCTGCGAGGAGATGCTGTGCAGCCAGCTCTGTCGGTCCTTGCCGGTGAGGGTCAGCACCGCACGATGGGAGCGGTCGACGATCACCGCGGCCGAGTCGGCGGCACGTTGTTCGCCGAGGGGGTCGCCGTAATGCCACACGGCGCCGGCGTCGGGTCCGGATTCTGGGGCGGGTACGGCAGACACATCTCAACTCTACGGTCCGCCGGGGCCGGTTATTCCCGCTCGCGCCGACCCGGCCGGCACCGGATTACGCTATGAAGCCATGGCTGTAGTGGTGACTCTCGACGGCACGGTGCGTGACCCCGACACGCCGTTGCTGCACGCCGATGACCTGGCCGCGGTGCGCGGCGACGGAGTGTTCGAGACGCTGCTGGTACGCCACGGGCGGGCCTGCCTGGTGGAGTCGCATCTGCGGCGGTTGACCGGCTCGGCGAAAGCGCTTGCGCTGCCGGAGCCGGATCTGGCGGCCTGGCGCTCCGCCATCGACATCGCGGCGCGGTCCTGGGCCGCCGGCACCGACGACGAAGCGGCGTTGCGGCTGGTCTACACCCGGGGTCGCGAAAGCGGTTCACCGCCGACGGCCTACGTGAGTGTGAGCCCACTGCCCGGGCGCATCACCGCCGCGCGCCGCGACGGCGTGTCAGCGCTGTCGCTGGACCGGGGTCTGTCCGTCGCCGGCGCGGATACGATGCCGTGGCTGCTGGCCGGTGCCAAGACGCTGTCCTACGCGGTGAACATGGCGGCGTTGCGGCATGCTGCCGACCAGGGCGCCGACGACGTCGTCTTCGTCAGCTCAGACGGCTTCATCCTCGAAGGACCCCGTTCCACCGTGGTGATCGCCACCGACCGAGTAGATGGGGCGGAGGGGCAGACGTGCCTGCTGACACCCCCGCCGTGGTATCCGATCCTGCGTGGGACCACGCAGCAGGCGCTCTTCGAGGTCGCCAGGGCCAAGGGGTTCGACTGCGACTACCGGGCGTTACGTCCCGCGGATCTGCTTGAGGCGCAAGGGGTTTGGCTCATCTCGGCCATCACCCTCGCGGCAAAGGTGCACACCCTCGACGGTGAGCCGTTACGGAACACCGCACTGGCCGCCGACGTCGCGGGTTTGGTGGACGCTGCGATCATCAGCGATCGCTGAGCGCTAAATCGGTTGTCGGTTGTTGAATTCGCGGGTACTTTCGTCGGTACACAAGAAGGGAGGTGGTCCGAGATTTTGAGTGACTTATGGACATGTGAGGTGGCTGCTAGCTAGCAGCACCAGGCTGAGGAATCACCTGCGAGCGCTGGCGAATTCCGAGCAGCCACCCGACCCCCGAGCCCTTGGTTTGTCCAACCAGGAACTATGGCTCGGGGGTCGCCCATTTTTTCTCTATGGTGAGGGTGGCGCGGGCGCCAGGGAATGACAGGCCTGCATGGCCGAATCCCACACTCCTTGATCGATGTCCGGCGGTGCCGGCGGGATGCCACCCTCGTGCGGTCGCTCGCCGGGCGGCGGACCCCCCGGCCGTTCACCGCCGGGACCGTGCCCACCCGGGCCGCCTTCGGGTGGTGCGGGCACACCGTTGTCGGTGAGGCACTGCATGAAGGCGTCGTCGGGCTGGTTCGGCGCTGCGGCCGCCGTTTCAGCGGAACACGCCGCGGTGAGACCGACCACCGCGACCGCAGCCGCTGCTGCTGCTGCTGCGACGGCCGGCCAAGCGGGCAAAGACATGAGGCTCTCCTTCGTAGGGGGTGAACGCCCCCGCGACGGTATGGGTCGTTCCTTTGCGCCCCGTAGACCCCGAATATCAGCAAGCTATGAGCGGATCGCTGGCGCGGCGCACGCCGGTAGGCGATGATGCGGCGATGCGAAATCGGTCGAGAAGCTGGCTGTTGGCGGGGGTAATGGGGAGCCTGGCGCTCGTAGGCGCGGGATGTGCGCCGGCAGATGAACAATCGGCACCAGAATCCAGCCGCGCCACCGACAGCTGCGCCAAGGATTCGCTGACCACTCTGGAGGCGGGCCGCCTGACCTTCGGCACCGACCAGCCGGCCTACCCGCCGTGGTTCGTCGACGACGACCCCGCCAACGGCGAAGGCTTCGAATCGGCCGTGGCCTACGCCGTCGCCGAGAAACTGGGCTTCGGCAAGGACGAGGTGACCTGGGTGCGGGTGCCGTTCAACGCCGCGATCGCCCCGGGCGCCAAGACCTTCGACGCCAACCTGTCGGAGTTCTCCATCACCGATGAGCGCAAGCAGGCCGTCGACTTCTCCTCGCCCTACTACGACGTCACCCAGGCCGTCGTGACCGTGCGCTCGTCGCCTGCGGCTGAGGCCAAGACCCTCGACGGCCTGCGCGCCCTGAAGATCGGCGCGCAGGTGGGCACCACCAGCTACACCGCCGCCGAGGCGTTGGCGCCGAGCCAGCCCGTCAGCGTCTACAACAACAACGATGACGCCAAAGCCGCGCTCACCAGCGGGCAGATCGACGCGGTGGTGCTCGACCTGCCGACTGCATTTGCGGTGCAGGCCGAGCTCGACGACGGCGTGATCGTCGGGCAGCTGCCTGCCACCACCGACAAGCCGGAACAGTTCGGGATCGTCCTCGACAAGGGCAGCCCGTTGACGGTGTGTGTCACCTCTGCTGTCGACGAACTGCGCTCCGACGGCACACTGGCCGAACTGCAGAAGACATGGCTCGACGAAGCCGGTAGCGCACCCGTACTGACGTGACCGCGCTGGCGGAGCAGCGCCGCGCCTACCACCGCTCCCGCGCGCGGCGCTCGACGCTGGTGGCGCTGGCATCGACGCTGGCGTTCGCTGTGGTGATCGGTGTGACGGTGGTGTCGTCGCCGGGCTGGCCGCGGGTACGTGATTCGTTTTTCGACCTGCAGATCGGCTGGGACAGCCTGCCTGCGGTGCTCGACGGCTTGTGGCTCAACGTCCGGGTGCTGGTGGTGTGCGAGATCCTGATCCTGGCGTTGGGTTTGCTGCTGGCCGTACTGCGCAACCTGCGTGGACCGGTGTGGTTTCCGGTGCGCGCGTTCGTCATCGGTTACGTCGACCTGTTCCGCGGTCTGCCGCTGTTGATCTGCCTGTACCTGATCGGCTTCGGCCTGCCGGGGCTGCGGCTGGAAGGCATCCCCAACAGTCCCGTGCTGCTGGGTGGCCTGGCCCTGGTGCTGGTGTACTCGGCGCTTGTCGCCGAGGTGTTCCGGGCGGGCATCGACTCGGTGCACCCGTCGCAGATCGCGGCCGCCCGGTCGCTGGGCCTGAACTACCCCCGCACCATGCGGTTGGTGGTGCTGCCGCAGGCGGCGCGGCGGGTCACACCTGCGCTGTTGAACGACTTTGTGGCCCTGCAGAAAGACTGCGGCCTGATCTCGGTGCTCGGTGCCGTCGACGCCGTGCGAGCCGCGCAGATCCAAGTGGCGACGTCGTACAACTTCACGCCCTACGTGGTGGCCGGCCTGCTGTTCGTCGCACTCGCGGTGCCGTCGGCCCGGCTGGCCGACTGGGCGACGCGCCGGGCGGCCCGACGGCAGGGCGCACTATGACCGAACCCGTGTTGAGCCTGCGTGGGGTGGTGAAGAACTACGGCGACAGAGCGGTTCTCGACGGCATCGACCTCGACGTCGGCGAGCACCAGGTGGTGGTGCTGATCGGCGCATCCGGTTCGGGAAAATCGACGTTGCTGCGGTGCATCGACCTCCTGGAGGAGATCGACGACGGGCAGATCCTGCTCGACGGCCGCGATATCAGCGACCCGAGGATCGACGCCGACAACGTGCGCCAGTCGATGGCGATGGTGTTCCAGTCGTTCAATCTCTTTCCTCACATGACCGTGCTGAACAACGTCACGCTCGCGCCGCGGGTGGTGCATCGCCGCAGCCGCCGCGACGCCGAGGACCGCGGCCGGGAACTGTTGGCTCGGGTCGGACTCGCCGACCGCGCCGACACCTACCCGGACCGGCTCTCGGGTGGACAGCAACAGCGGGTGGCGATCGCCAGGGCGTTGGCCTATGACCCCCGCGTGCTGCTCCTCGATGAGGTGACCAGTGCCCTGGACCCTGAGCTGGTGGGGGAGGTGCTCGACCTGCTGGGGGAGTTGGCCACCTCTGGCCGCACGATCGTAATGGCAACACACGAAATGGGTTTCGCGCGTCAGGTGGGCGACGTCGTGTGCTTCCTCGACGGTGGCCGGATCCTCGAGTCCGGCCCGCCGGACCAGGTTCTGGGTGCGCCGCGGCAGGAGCGCACCCGGCAGTTCCTGGCCCGGTTGGGCGGGGTGGGACGGGACTGACATGCGTTTCGGTGGGTCGGGTGCAGCCGTGCTGGTGCTTGTGCTGTCCGGGTGCGCTGCCCCCGCTGCCACGGCCCCGCCGCTGAACTGCGACAAAGCCGATCTGCCCACGCTGTACAAAGGCGTGTTCACCGTCGGGACCGACCAGCCGGCGTATCCACCGTGGTACATCGGTGACAATCCCGCCAACGGTGAGGGTTTCGAATCCGCGGTGGCCTACGCCGTCGCGGACAAGCTGGGATACACCGCCGACGAAGTCCGGTGGGTGCGGGTGCCGTTCAACACCGCCATGGCGCCCGGCCCAAAAGCGTTCGACGCCAACCTCTCCGAGTTCTCCATCACCGACCAGCGCCGCGAACTCGTGGACTTCTCGTCGCCGTACTACGACGTGTCACAGGCGGTGGTGACGGTGCGGACCTCCGCCGCCGCCACGGCCACCACCCTGGAGGATCTGCGCTCGGTGAAGCTGGGCGCCCAAGTGGGCACCACCAGCTCCACCGCGGCGCGGGCGGTGGGTGGCAGCACATCGATCGAGATGTACAACACCAACATCGACGCCAAGATGGCGTTGCGCGCAGGTCAGATCGACGCGCTGGTGCTCGACCTGCCGACCGCGGTGGCGGTGCAGGACGAACTCGACGGCGGGATCATCATCGGAACGCTGCCGGCGGGCTCGGACGTCGTTGAACAATTCGGCATCATGCTCGACAAGGACAGTCGGCTGACTCCATGTGTGTCGCAGGCTGTCGACGAACTACGCACCGAAGGCATGCTCGACGCACTCGAGGCCCGCTGGCTGGCCGACGGGGAGGTACCCCCGGTGCTCGGTTAGCCGGGGCCGGGCGCCAGCTCGGCGCATGCCTGCAGGGCCTGCTCCCACGAGACCGGATCAACACCGGCCGGCGGCGCGGCGGGACCGGGAGCCGGTCCCAGTGCCGGCGCGGGTGGCTGCTCGATCCCGTGTTCGGCCAAGCAGTGCGCGTAGGAGCCGTGTTCGGATGGTGTCTGCCCAGGATCGTCTGCCGGTTTCGGCGCGGACCCGCAGGCCGTCAGTGAGATTGTGAGGACGAGCGCGCACAGCAGGGCGCGAGGCGAGAGCTTGATGACGAACCTCAGCCGGCGAATCGGCTGAGCCGGGCGGACAGATGCGGAACCAACCCGCCGTCGGCGTCGACGCGTTCCTCGACGTAGGCCAGGTCGCCGCCCTCGACGATGCCGTAGAGCCGCTTGGCGCCCCCTACGAGCATGCCGGACTTGCTGCGCGCCAGAGCGTCGGTGACCAGCTCCCAGGACGCCTGGTTGCGAGGGTGGCCGTAGAAGAGTTCCACGTAGCCGGCGGAGTGGGCCAGCAGCAGTTCGATGGCCTGGGATTCACCCGGGTCGGCGGGATCGTTCACGAAGCGCCAGAAGCCGCTCTCTCGCAGACCGACGGATTCGTAGGCGCCGTCGTCGTCCAGACGCCAGGACCGGGCCTCCCAGATCAGGTAGTCGCCACCGTCGTGCGACACCACGATCTGCTGACCGAACCGGTAGTCGCCTCCGGCGCCGCGGCCTTCCCCTTCGCCACGCCAGACACCCACCAGAGGCAGCAGGGCCAGCAGAGCGTCGTTGAGGTTCGCACCCTCGCGCAGATTCGCGGTATCGGCGGGCAACGGCAGATCGGCGAAGGCGGGGATGTTGCGTGCCGCGGTCTCCTTGGCGCGCTTGGCCGCGGCGGCTACCGCGCGGTCGCCTGAACCTGCTTCGGGTTCAGAGTCAGTCACGACTCGTCGGTGATGAGCCGGTACAGCGCGTAGAGCGCGAACCAGGTGATCACGACGGTACACAAGACGAGAGCAAGCTCGTAGAACAGCACCACGGTGTCGAGTCTAGTTCCTATCCGAGCCTGTGAGGCTCCGGGTCCCTACCGCGAGCGTGCGTGATTGCACACATTTTTCGGCGTGCCGAAGGGCAAACACGCACGCTCGCCGGAAGGGGGTGGAGCTCAGGCTTCCTAAGCGACCGGAGTCAGGCGACCTTGACGTCGACTTCGTGGATCCCGGCACCGGACGGCGCGACCACCGCGTCGCCGTTACCGGCCGACGACAGGGCACGCACCCGCCACGTGCCGGGAGCGGCGAAGAAGCGGAAATCGCCAGTGGCCGATGCGACGACCTCGGCGGTGAACTCGTCCGAGGAGTCCAGCAGCCGGACGAAGGCGCCGCCGACCGACTGGCCGGTGCCGTCAACGACCCGTCCGGTGATCACCGTCTCCTTCTCGAGGTCGACGCTGGCCGGCAGGGTCTGTCCTTGCTTGGGCGCTGAGCACATATCTAACTTCCCAACTCGATCGGGGCTCCCACGAGAGAGCCGTATTCCGTCCAACTGCCGTCATAGTTCTTGACGTTCTTGTGCCCGAGCAGTTCCCGCAGCACAAACCAGGTGTGCGACGAGCGCTCCCCGATGCGGCAGTAAGCAATGGTTTCCTTCTCGCCGTCCAGACCGGCTTCGCCGTACAGCTTGGCCAAATCCTCGTCGGACTTGAAGGTGCCGTCCTCGTTGGCCGCCTTGCTCCACGGCACGCTGATCGCGGTGGGGATGTGGCCGGGGCGCTGGCTGCCCTCCTGCGGCAGGTGCGCCGGGGCGAGGATCTTGCCGGAGAACTCGTCGGGGGAACGCACGTCGACCAGGTTCTTGGTGCCGATCGCGGCGATCACCTCGTCGCGGAAGGCACGCAGCGAGTTGTCGGCATCCTTGGCCGAGTAGCTGGTCTCGGGACGGTTCACGGTGTCGGTGGACAGCGGGCGTCCGTCGAGCTCCCACTTCTTGCGGCCGCCGTCGAGCAGCTTGACGTTCTGGTGGCCGTAGAGCTTGAAGTACCAGTACGCGTAGGCGGCGAACCAGTTGTTGTTGCCGCCGTAGAGGATCACGGTGTCGTCATTGCCGATGCCGCGCTCGGACAGCAGCTTGGAGAACTGCTGGGCGTCGACGAAGTCGCGGCGCACCGGATCCTGCAGATCGGCCTTCCAGTCCAGCTTGACCGCGCCGGCGATGTGCCCGCCGTCGTAGGCGCTGGTGTCTTCGTCGACCTCGACGAAGACGGTGTTCGGCGCATCGAGATTGCTCTCGGCCCAGTCAGCAGTGACCAGGACGTCGGAGCGTGCCATGTAGGTGGTCCTTTCGATCAGTGGGGATACGAGGTGCTAAGCAGTGCGTCGCACACGCGCGACGACGGGGTACAGCTGGCAGCCCAGGCAGATGCCGAAGGCTGCGTTGAGAAAAGCCGCGAACAGCGCGAACGCCGTCGCGATGGTGCCCAGCAGGGGCGCGCCGAGCGCGAAGCCGGCGGTGCCCACGACGGCGAACACGAACCCGACGAGCTGGGCGAACTTCAGCGGCGGAACCGGTTCCTTCTCGGTGACCGGGCCCAGCCGCGGAGCTTGAATCCTCTGGACCGCGGCGAAGATGCGGCCGTACGGATGCTGCTTCGGGCCACGCCAGGCCCCGACCGCGAAGACGACTGCCTGCAACCCCAACACAACTGCTGCCGCCGCCGTGCTGACGGCCGAGAGCACCAAGACGGCGATCAACACGGCGGTGGTCACCCAGGCGACGAAGCGGGGGCCACGCACATCGACGACGTCACCGCCGACGGTGTTCTCAGCACCCCGTTTGGTATCGGTTGACACGTGAAATAGCTCCTGTTGTGTTGGATGGCTGGCTGGCGCGGGCAGTGCACATGGCCTGCTCCGAGGGCGGCGCGAAAACGGCGCAGCGACTCAGCAGCTACAACAACAACAGCAACAACCCGCCACGCGGCACAGATCCACTGCGCGGCGCTTGGTGAGCACGAGCTCCTGGCGGGTTGACACGAGGCACACCATACCCAATGACACCCTGATCAGGCCAATAGCGGTGCAAGGGCCGACCGCAGGTCAGCGGCCTTGGGCACCCCGGCGCTGCGGTACCGCTGCCGGCCCTGCGCGTCGAAGACGAACGTCGTGGGCAAGGACAGCACCGACAGGCGCCGCGCCGCAGCAGGATTGGCGTCCATGTCGATCTCGACATGGGCCACTTCCGGACTCTCGGCACACACCTGCTCGACCGTTCGCCGGACCCCGGCGCACGGACCACACCAGACCGCGCTGAAGTGCACGATCGTCGGCCCGGTACGGGACAGGCCCAGGTCGCTGACGTCCACCGCGGCGACGGTGTCGGCGGTCTCACGCAGTACCCCCGAGCGCCGGTTGATCAGCCAGCCGACCACAACGGCTGCGGCAAGAGCGGCGACGATCGCGATCGCGGAGTACAGCGCGGGGTTCATGACTGTCTGAACCCCTGCGGCGTGATGGTTACTCCGTCCGCGATCCCCTCGATGATGATGTCGGATCCCCGCGCGCCCTGCGCCGTCGGTGCCACTCCGAACGGCAGTTTCTGATTGGGCAGGGTGGAGCGGAACGCAGACAACACAGCCTGCACCTTGTCCTCCGGCACCTCCTGGTCCGCTGTGCCCGGGCCGGTCAGGACGCCGGTCGGCGTGAACACCAACGTGGTCTGGTCGCTGATCGACAGGTCGACCGAGACGCTGACCCGCTCGCCGAAGTCGGCCGCGGTCGGGGTGCCGGTGAACACCAGGCCCTCGCTGCCGGAGATCCCCGATTCGGTGGTGCCGCCGGTGGCGTCGTTGGTCTCCACGGGCGGGGCTTCCACCATGAGGTCTTTGATCCCCATGAACCTGCCCAGGTGGGAGGAGTCGATGATGATCCGGCTCTCCACCTTGCCGACAGGCAGTTCGGCATCCGGGTCGATCAGCCAGGACGACTCGGTGAGGTCGATCGAATGCAGGGTGGCCTCCAGCGCGGCCTTGTCGACTTCGGGGTGCGCGACGTCGTGGGCCTTGATCTCCACTTCCTCGTAGTGGCGCTGCGCGGCCTGGGGGATGAACGGGAATCCGAGGATGGCCACCGACGGGTCCCAGCTCAGCTGCGCCGCGGTACGCACGGTGCGGGACAGTCGGTACTCGGCGTAGATGGCGGCACCGAAGTCGACGCCGACGGCTCCGACGATGACGGACACGACCGTCGCACCGAGGCCGATCAGCAGTTTGCGCACGCCGAACATTGTGGCCCAGGCGGTGGCCGGCGAACCGGCGGATAGGGGCCGGGCCGCTCCCACCCGGCCAAATAGCAGGTTGGGCGCTATCGTTAGGTGATCTCGGTCGGTAACAGCGATGTGTCGGCCATGAATCTGGGAGATGTTCTTCCGGTTGCTGGAGGGTCAGTTGGACTTACTGTTACTCACGGTCGACCCGCATCCAGAGTCAGTTCTGCCGTCGTTGTCTCTGCTGGCTCACAGTGTGCGGTCAGCGCCGACGGAGGTTTCCTCGTTGTTGGAGGCGGGGACGGCGGACGTTGCGATTGTCGACGCGCGTACCGATCTGGCCGCCGCGCGCGGCCTGTGCCGGCTTCTGGGGTCGACGGGTACGTCGGTGCCCGTCGTCGCCGTGGTCAACGAGGGTGGTCTCGTTGCGGTCAATGTGGAGTGGGGACTCGACGAGATCCTGCTGCCGAGTACCGGCCCCGCCGAGATCGATGCGCGGCTTCGGCTGCTCGTCGGCCGGCGCGGCGGCATGGCGAACCAGGAGAGCGCGGGCAAGGTCAGCCTCGGTGAGCTGGTGATCGACGAGGGCACCTACACCGCGAGGTTGCGCGGCCGACCGCTCGATCTCACCTACAAGGAATTCGAACTGCTCAAATATCTCGCGCAGCATGCCGGGCGGGTGTTCACCCGTGCGCAGTTGCTGCAGGAGGTGTGGGGCTACGACTTCTTCGGCGGTACCCGTACCGTCGACGTCCACGTGCGACGGCTGCGCGCAAAGCTGGGGCCGGAGTACGAATCGCTCATCGGGACGGTGCGCAACGTCGGCTACAAGGCGGTGCGGCCCGCACGCGGACGGCCGCCGACGCCGGCGGACGCAGAGCTCGATGACGACGATCTCGACGACGACGACGGCTTCGACGACTCGCCCGAGGACGTCAGCGGCTCGTTGGCCGAGCAGCTGCGCAAGTGACCCGAGTCCAGTGGCGCTCCGGGCTCTCCGCGTCGGAGCAGCAGGCGGTACGGCAGATCATCGACGCCGCAACGGAATTCGATGGTGTCGCGCCGGTCGGTGAGCAGGTTCTGCGTGAACTCGCCCACCAGCGCACCAGGCATCTGGTCGCCACCGACGATGCCGGCGAAGTCCAGGGTTACCTGAATCTCACCGACGACATGGCTGAACTGGTGGTCGGGCCCCGCTCCCGCCGCCGCGGTATCGGGTCCACCCTGATCACCGCCACGCTCGAAGAAACCGGCGGCGACCGCAGCTTCTGGGCACACGGAACGTTGCCTGCCGCGAAGGCCGTCGCCGCTGCGCTGAAGCTGACACCGGTACGCGAACTGCTACAGATGCGACGTTCGCTGCATGACGTTCCTGACGTCGAGGTCCCAGCCGGAGTACAGCTGCGGTCCTACGCCGGGCCGGCAGATGACGCCGAACTGCTCAGGGTCAACAACGCGGCGTTCGCCTGGCACCCCGAACAGGGCGGCTGGACCGACGCCGATATCGCCGAACGCAAAGCCGAGGCATGGTTCGACCCCGATGGCCTGTTCCTGGCCTACAGCGCCGATGCCGACAACGGCGGGCAACTGTTGGGGTTCCACTGGACCAAAGTGCACGACGGCGCCGAGAGGATCGGTGAGGTCTACGTCGTCGGCGTCGACCCCGCCGCGCAAGGCAAGCGCCTGGGACACACCCTGACGGTCGCGGGTTTGCAGTATCTGGCGCGGCAACTGGCCGACGTCACCGACCCCGCGGTGATGCTCTACGTCGAATCCGACAACACCGCCGCGGTGCGTACCTACGAGCGTCTGGGCTTCACCGTGTACAGTTCCGACACCGCTTACCGGGCGTGAGATCGCCCACCCTCAGACGACTCACAGCTGGGTGAAACGCCTCGTTCACTCAGCTGTTCACCCTGCGTTCACCTCACATGAGGATGCCGTCCATTAGTGCCGCATAACTTCCCCGGAGGAAAAGCACTGGATGCCCGGTCCTGAAGGACGGGCGTGCTCATGAGAAAGCGGGATAGGTGAAGCGCAACTTCTTCGGCAAGGCATTCCTGACGACCGTATCGGCGACGGCCATCGCCGGTCTGACCCTGACTGCGTGCGGTAGCGACAACAACACCGGCACGTCCGGCACGTCCGGCTCGGCCAGTGGCACCGCCGCCGCCGGTTCCGCCGACTGCGGCGGCAAGAACGAGGTGACCGCCGAGGGCTCGACCGCCCAGCAGAACGCGGTCGCGCTGTTCAACCAGGTCTGGGGCCAGGCTTGCCAGGGCAAGAACCTGTCCTACAACCCCACCGGTTCCGGCGCCGGCCGCGAGCAGTTCATCGCCAAGAACGTCGATTTCGCCGGCTCGGACTCGGCGCTGAAGGACGATCAGATCGCCGCCGCCGCCGAGCGTTGCGGTGGCAACCCGGCGTGGCACCTGCCGCTGGTGTTCGGCCCCATCGCGATGGCCTACAACATCGAGGGCGTCGACAAGCTGGTGCTCAACGGTGACACCCTGGCCAAGATCTTCCAGGGCCAGATCAGCAACTGGAACGACCCGGCCATCGCTGCGCTGAACGAGGGCACCACCCTGCCCGACAGCCCGATCACGCCGATCTTCCGCTCGGATTCTTCGGGCACCACCGACAACTTCCAGAAGTACCTGACCGCAGCCGCCCCGCAGGCGTGGACCAAGGGCGACGGCAGCGAGTTCCAGGGTGGCGCCGGCGAGGGCGCGCAGAAGTCGGCCGGCGTCGTGCAGGCCGTGCAGGCCACTCCCGGTGCGATCGGCTACGTCGAGAAGGGCTTCGCCGAGCAGGCCGGCACGCCCTTCGCGCAGATCGACACCGGCAGCGGCGCGGTCGAGCTGACCGACGAGACCGCGGGCAAGGCCATCGACGCGGCCACCTTCGCCGGTGAGGGCAACGATCTGGTGCTCGATCTGAACTCGATCTACGGCACCACCGAGTCGGGTGCCTACCCGCTGGTGCTGGCCACCTACGAGATCGTGTGCTCCAACGGTTACGACGCCGACACCGCCGCCGCGGTCAAGTCGTTCCTGACCGTGGCAGCCAACGACGGCCAGGCCGGCCTCTCCGACGCGGGCTACGTGCCGCTGCCCGACGCCTTCAAGGAGCGCCTCCTGACCTCCATCGACGCCATCGGCTCGACGGCCTAGGTCTTCGGTAGCGCCACAGCAGGATTGAAGAGAAGATTGGGTGCGAAGACGAATGACCGATAGGGTCGAAGTGACAACACCAAATCCGCTGAACGCGGGTTCGGGCGAGGCCATGGCCACGCCCTTCCCGGAGCCCGAGCCCATCTCCACGGATCCGTCCAAGGGCACGAAGGTCCGCCCCGGCGACCGCATCTTCCGCGCATTGGCGGAGGGCTCCGGCGTCCTGATCGTCGTCATCATCGCGGCGATCGCTTTCTTCCTGCTGTGGCGCGCCATCCCGGCACTCGCCCGGAACGAGGAGAACTTCTTCCTCTTCGGTGGCAACTGGGTCACCACCGACACCTCGGCGATGCACTTCGGCATCCTGGACCTGCTCCAGGTGACGGTGTTCGTCTCGGTGTTCGCGCTCGTGCTGGCGATGCCCGTCGCGTTGGGCATCGCCATCTATCTGACGCAGTACGCGCACGCCCGGGTCAAGGGACCGCTCGCCTACATGGTGGATCTGCTGGCCGCGGTGCCGTCGATCATCTACGGCGTGTGGGGGCTCTACGTGCTGGCCCCGGCGCTGCGTCCGTTCGCGGTCTGGCTCAACGAGAGCCTCAGCTGGCTGTTCCTGTTCGATACCGGTAACGCGTCGGTGGCCGGCGGCGGCACCATCTTCACCGCGGGCATCGTGCTCGCGGTGATGATCCTGCCGATCATCACCGCCGTCACCCGCGAGGTGTTCGTCCAGACGCCGCGCGGCCAGATCGAAGCGGCACTGGCGCTGGGCGCCACCCGCTGGGAGGTCGTGCGCACCACGGTGCTGCCGTTCGGTATGTCCGGCTACATCAGTGGTGCGATGCTCGGTCTGGGCCGCGCGCTCGGTGAGACCATCGCCCTGCTGATCATCCTGCGCGGTACGCAGACAGCCTTCGGCTGGTCGCTGTTCGACGGTGGCTACACCTTCGCCAGCAAGATCGCCTCGGCCGCCTCCGAATTCAACGACCAGTACAAGGCGGGCGCTTACATCGCCGCGGGTCTGGTGCTGTTCATCCTGACCTTCGTGGTCAACTCGCTGGCCCGCGCCGCGGTTTCCGGAAAGGACAGGTCCGCATCATGACCTCGACGCTTGATCGGCCGCTGAAGTCGCCGACGTTCCAAGCCGTCAGCGGCCGCCGCAAGTTCACCAACAACCTGGCCACCGTCTTGGTGACGGCCTCGGTGCTGGTGGCGCTGGTGCCGCTGGTCTGGGTGCTGCTGACGGTGATCGTCAAGGGCATCGGGGCGGTCACCTCGAGCACCTGGTGGCTGAACTCCCAGGCGGGTATGACCGCGTTCGCCGCGGGCGGCGGCGCGTACCACGCCATCGTCGGCTCGCTGCTGCAGGCGCTCGTCTGCGCCATCATCTCCATCCCGGTCGGTGTCTTCGTCGGCATCTACCTCGTCGAGTACGGCGGCGGGACGCGACTGGGCAAGGTCACCACCTTCATGGTCGACATCCTGACCGGTGTGCCCTCGATCGTGGCTGCGCTGTTCATCTATGCCCTGTGGGTGGCGACCTTCGGTTTCCAGCGGTCCGGGTTCGCGGTGTCGCTGGCCCTGGTGCTGCTGATGATCCCGGTGATCGTGCGTTCCACCGAGGAGATGCTGCGCATCGTGCCGATGGACCTGCGCGAAGCCAGTTACGCCCTGGGTGTGCCGAAGTGGAAGACCATCGCGGCCATCGTGATCCCCACCGCGCTGTCGGGCATCGTCACCGGCATTCTGTTGGCCCTGGCCCGCGTCATGGGTGAGACCGCCCCGCTGCTGATCCTGGTGGGCTACGCCCAGGCCATCAACTTCGACATGTTCAGCGGTTTCATGGGCTCGCTGCCCGGCATGATGTTCGACCAGACCTCGGCCGGCGCCGGCGCGAACCCGGTTCCCACCGACCGCCTCTGGGGTGCCGCCTTCACCCTGATCGTCATCATCGCCGTGCTCAATGTCGGTGCGCGATTCATCGCCAAGTTCTTTGCCCCCAAAAAGGTCTAGGAGTATCTGAAAATGGCCAAGCGTCTCGACCTCAAAGACGTCAACATCTACTACGGCTCGTTCCACGCCGTGCAGAACGTCTCGCTGGCGGTGCCGCCGCGCAGCGTGACCGCGTTCATCGGCCCGTCGGGCTGCGGTAAGTCGACGGTGCTGCGCACGCTGAACCGTATGCACGAGGTGATCCCGGGCGCCCACGTCAAGGGTTCGGTGCTGCTCGACGGCGACGACATCTACGGCTCCGGCGTGGACCCGGTCGGTGTGCGCAAGACCATCGGCATGGTGTTCCAGCGGCCGAACCCGTTCCCCACCATGTCGATTCGCGACAACGTGGTCGCGGGCCTGAAACTGCAGGGCGTGCGTAACAAGAAGACGCTCGACGAGACCGCGGAGCGCTCGCTCAAGGGCGCCAATCTGTGGAACGAGGTCAAGGACCGTCTCGACAAGCCCGGCGGCGGCCTGTCCGGTGGCCAGCAGCAGCGTCTGTGCATCGCCCGCGCCATCGCCGTGCAGCCCGACGTGTTGCTGATGGACGAACCGTGCTCGGCGCTCGACCCCATCTCGACGCTGGCGATCGAGGACCTGATCTCGGAGCTGAAGCAGGACTTCACCATCGTGATCGTCACGCACAACATGCAGCAGGCCGCTCGGGTCAGCGATCAGACCGCCTTCTTCAACCTCGAGGCCACCGGTAAGCCGGGTCAGCTCGTCGAGGTGGACGACACCGAGAAGATCTTCTCCAACCCGACGCAGAAAGCCACCGAGGACTACATCTCCGGTCGTTTCGGATAGCCGCTCTGAGAAAACGAAATCCCCTGAAACCTGCGAGGTTTCAGGGGATTTCTCTATCGGGCTGGATTCAGTGCGTCGAGTACAGGTCGGCTTCGACCGGTAGCTCGCCGGTGGTCTGGAAGATGACCCGGCGGGCGATCTCGACGGCGTGGTCGGCGAAACGCTCGTAGAAACGGCCCAGCAGGGTGACGTCCACGGCCGCGGCCACACCGTGCTTCCACTCGCGGTCCATCAGCACGGTGAACAGGTGTTTGTGCAGGTCGTCCATCGCGTCGTCTTCTTCGCGGATCCTGGCGGCCTTCTCGGGGTCACCGGTCTTGAGCACCTCTTGAGCGCTGTGACCCAGTTCGACGGCCACGCGGCCCATCTCGGCGAAGTAGCCGTTCACTTCCTCGGGCAGGGCGTGCTGCGGGTGCCTGCGCCGGGCGATCTTGGCGACGTGCAGCGCCAGAGCGCCCATCCGGTCGATATCTGCGACGATCTGGATGGCACTGACGATCGAGCGCAAATCACCGGCCACCGGTGCCTGCAGGGCAAGGATATGGAAAGCCCGCTCCTCGGCCTGGGCGCTCAGTGCCGTGATCTGCTCGTGGTCGGTGATGACCTGCTCGGAGAGAACCAAGTCGGCCTGCAGTAGAGACTGGGTGGCTCTTTCCATGGCAACTCCGGCCAGACCGCACATCTCGCCGAGTTGCGCAGCCAGAGTCGCAAGTTGCTCCTGGTAAGCGGTACGCATGTGCCAAGCCTACGTTGATGCGCACCCAAAAGGCATGATGTACCAGGTGAACGACGGGTGAATGGCGCGGGACCCCTCAGCGCGAGGAGTTTGCTGTCGCTATTCGCATGTGGTGTCGGCGCCGTTGGTGACCGTCAGATCCTCCGGCAGCTCGGTGGGTTCGCCAGAAGTCTCACCCTGGGTGACTTCCATGCTGATCCCCGAACCGGCGGCCTCCGGCGCAGACACCGAGGAGAAATCGGGACCGAGCACCACCTGCACGGTGTCACCCAGACCGGTCATCTGCTCCACGGCCGGGATACCGAGCGCGGACGCCACGGTGGCGGCTGCCTGCTCGTTGCCGGGGGAGTACATCACGGTGGTGCGTTCCAGGCTGATCGGGTGATCGTCGGGCGCGTCGACGGTGAAACCGAACTGCTGGAACGCGCTGCTGGCCGAGGACCCCAGCCCGGTCTGGCCGGTGGAGTTGGCGACGTGGACGCTCACCTCGCTGGGATCCAGCGTCACTGCGTCCACCATCCGCGTCGACGGTTCCTCGGGTGCGGAGGTCTCCGTGGTGGGTGTTGTCGTTTCGGAGGTACTGGTCTCGCTGGAGGTGACCGGAGTGGTGGTCTCGTTCTGGTCGTTCTCGCCGGGCAGCGGCTCGTCGTTGATGATGGCGCTGAACAGGGCGCGGATATCGTCGGTGCGGGGCTGTTCGTTGCCGTACTCGTCGGCGTAGCCCGTGGTGGGCACGGTGATGAAGGTGATGCGTCCGGCGGCGACACCCTGCAGTGACTGGCCGAGATCGACCAGATCCTTGGTGCCGATGTTGTCGACGTAGCTGTCGTTGATGAACATGTTGACGACGTTGTTGAGCTTCGTCAGCGAGAAGAACGTCTCCTTGGAGATGAGCGAACGCAGCAGCGAGGACAGGAACAGCTGCTGGCGTTTGATCCGGCCGTAGTCACCGTTGAACTCGGTGGTCACCTGGCGCGCGCGCACATAGTTGAGGGCGGTGTGCCCGTCGACGGTCTGCCGGCCGGCGTTGGCCAGGACGGTGCCCAGCTCGTAGTCCTCGAGCGGAATGGTGGAACACACCTCGACACCACCCAGGGCGTCGACCATCTTCGCGAACCCGGCGAAGTCGATGGCCATGAAGCGGTTGATCGACAGGCCCGAGATCTTCTGGATGACCTTCACCAGGCATTTGGGGCCGCCGTATGAATACGCGGAGTTCAGCTTGGTCTCGGTGTACCACATGTCAGGCCCGTAGGTGCCCGACTCCTCGTCGTAGAGCGGCCCGTACTCACCCGTCTCGGGGTTCCACGGCTCGCACTCCATCGGTGTGATGGCCAGGTCGCGGGGGAAGGACACCGCCACCACACGATCGCGGCTGGCGGGGATGTTCACCAGCATCACGGTGTCCGAGCGGGTGCCGCCCGCATCCTCGGTGGTGCCTGCGCCCATCTCCTGGTTCTGGCCGAACCGGCTGTCGGTGCCGACGATGAGGAAGTTCTCGTCACCGAACTGGGCGTTGGGGTCGACGATGTCGCGGGAGTCCAAATCGAGCGCGGCGACGTTGTTGAGGTTGTTGTTCTTCGAGGAGTTCCATTGCCATGCGCCGCCCGTCAGCGCCAGGGCCAGCACGGCGATCAAGGCGGCGACGGCGCGCCCGGCCAGCAGAGCCGATCGGCGTCGTCGGTGCGGGGGAGCCACCAGCGCGAGGTCTTTGGCGGCAGGTACCGCGGGCAGATGGTCGACGACGGCGGGCAGGACCGTGGTCTCCTCGGCAGCGTTGCCGTCGGTGTCGCGCCTCGGACCGAGGGCCGCGAGGTCGGGGATCTCCGACGCGTAGGCCGACATCGTGGGCAGCGTGGGGGGATCGTTGACGGCAGGCTCGGAGGCGTCGTCCGCGTCGGATCCGGGCTCGTCGTCGCGCAGGTGTGACCGGCGCAGCGACTCCGGGACACCGCCGGTCAGTTTGGCGAAGAGGTCCGCGACGGTGACGCCGTCGGTGTGGTTGCCTTCCGGGCCGTCGTCAGTGGTTTCTGAATCCGATGCGCGCTCCCACGGCGCGGCGCCTGGCGTCGGCTGCGAAGATCGGGTAATCCACTGATTGTCCCCGTCAGGTTCCGACGCCCGGTGCTGGCCAGGAGTGGCGTTGTCGCCGTCACTCATGTCCGTATCGGGCCTCCGGCTCTGATGAGGTCTGTCATACCCGGGATCGGGTCAGACGCGGTCCACGGCGTTGTGTCGCGTCAAAGGTTCCTTAGTCTTTAGCAGCACAAGTGGGAACTTCGCTACTCGAGTGCGCGGAACGTACACATGTTACTGACGCAAACTGAGAAGACCTATGTCGAGTAAGTCTCGATTCAGCCTCCGGAGTGCATAGCGTCGGCGCCCGCGGGGACCGTGCAGTCCTCCGGGTCGTCGAGCCAACCCTCCGGCAGTGTCACCGACGACGGCGAGCCCTGTCGTCCACGCGGTCCGCTGGCCGCAGGCGGGAACGGAACATCTGCTTCGAGTCCGTCGAGCAGGGTGCTGAGTTCCTCACGGGTCTTGACCAGGGCCAGCGCCCGACGGAGATCGGAACCGACGGGGAAGCCGTGCAGGTACCACGCCACGTGCTTGCGGATGTCGCGCATGCCTTTGTCCTCGCCGAAATGTTCGGTCAGGAGCTCTCCGTGGCGGCGGATGATGTCGGCGACCTCGCCCAGCGTCGGGGGAGTGGGCATCGGCGAACCGGTGAACGCCGCCGAGAGTTCGGCGAACAGCCATGGCCGCCCCAGGCAGCCGCGGCCGATCACCACGCCGTCGCAGCCGGTGCCGGCCATCATGGTCAGGGCGTCGTTCGCGTCGAAGATGTCGCCGTTGCCGAGCACGGGGATGGTCTGCACATGCTGCTTGAGCTGGGCGATCTGCTCCCAGTCGGCGGCGCCGGAGTAGCGCTGGGCGGCGGTGCGCGCATGCAGGGCCACCGCTGCGGCGCCCTCCTGCTCGGCGATGCGCCCGGCATCCAGATGGGTGTGGTGCTGGTCGTCGATGCCGATCCGGAACTTCACCGTGACCGGGACGTCGGTGCCCTCGGTGGCGCTGACGGCAGCCCGGACGATCTGTTCGAACAGCCGGCGTTTGTAGGGCAGTGCGGCACCTCCGCCGCGCCGGGTCACCTTGGGAACCGGGCACCCGAAGTTCATGTCGATGTGGTCGGCGAGGTTCTCGGTGACCACCATGCGGGCCGCCTCGTAGGTGTACTTCGGATCGACGGTGTAGAGCTGCAACGAGCGCGGCGATTCCTCGGGGGCGAACGTCGTCATGTGCATCGTCACGGGGTGGCGTTCGACGAGGGCGCGCGCCGTCACCATCTCGCAGACGTACAGACCGCTGACGGTCCCGACGCGTTGCTGTTCGAGTTCACGGCACAACGTCCGGAAGGCGACATTCGTCACACCCGCCATCGGCGCCAGGACGACGGGACTGGGCAGCGTGAATGGCCCGATCCGCAGTGCGGGTCGGGCCATCGCGGTGGTACTGGTCAATGCAGTCGAAGCCTCACGCTGTGGAGGAAGTGGTCACCAGGAGGTTCTTCATGGCCTTCTTCTCGGCCACCTGGCGTTCGCGCTCGAGACGGCGCTGCTTGGCCACCTCGAACTTCTGGCAGGCGTCCTCGAGTTCCTCGATCAGCAGGCCGAGGTCGTCGCGCAGGGCGGCCGCTTCGCCGGTGAAGTCCTCGCGTTCGAAGATGCGCCACTTCTTCAGGATGGGCATCACCACGTCGTCGAGGTGGATACGCGGGTCGTACACACCGCCGACGGCGATGATGACGGCCTTGCGGCGGAACGCCGGCACCGTGTAACCGGGCATCTTGAAGTTGCGCAGCACCCGGTGCAGCGACTTCATCGCCTGGTTGGGGGCGATGTCCAGGCCGGCGGCCGAGACGTCGCGGTAGAAGATCATGTGCAGGTTCTCGTCCGCCGAGACCCGCGCCAGCAGCTGGTCGGCGATCGGGTCGTGGCATTCCTTGCCGGTGTTGCGGTGCGAGACGCGGGTGGCCAGCTCCTGGAACGACACGTACATCACCGAGTCGAACAGGCTCTCGGCGAACAGGTCGCCCTGCTGGTTCTGGCCCGGGGAGAAGCCGCGGGTCACCTGTTCCATGCGGGTGACCTCGAGTTCGACGGGGTCGATGGCGCGGGTGACGACCAGGTAGTCGCGCAGGGCGATGCCGTGCCGGTTCTCCTCGGCGGTCCAGCGGTTGACCCAGTAACCCCAGGGTCCGTCCATGCTGAAGTTCATCGCGATCTCGCGGTGGTACGACGGCAGGTTGTCCTCGGTGAGCAGGTTCTGCACCATCGCGGTCTGCGCGACTTCGGAGAGCTTCGACTGGCCGGGCTCCCAGTCCTGGCCGCCGAGGGCGTACCAGTTCTTGCCCTCCTGCCAGGGGATGTAGTCGTGCGGGTTCCAGTCCTTGCGCATCGCCATGTGTCGATTGATCTTCTGCTCGACGACGGGCTCGAGTTCATGCAGAAGCTGCAGGTCGGTCAGGTCTTGCGACATGCGTCCTCCGGTTATCTGTACCTGTTGGTTGCAGTCAATATATCTGTGTACCTCAGTACCATTCAAGTTCCCCCGCCTGGTGTGTCCGAATGCGCGCTCGATCGTGATGTGTGAGAGCGCCCATCGGAACCGATGTTCTGTGTCGGGGTACCCGGTCGAGGCCGACGCCAGTCCCGGTCAGGACAGGCTGGCCCGGCTCATGATGGTGTCGACGCAGAAGTCGATGAACTGTTCGCGCGTGGCGCCCAGCCGGTGCTCGAGGTACGCGGTGAACAGCGCGGTCAGGCCGCCGATGAGGCTGGTGGCGGCCATGTGGGCGATCACCGGATCGGTGATCTGGGTGAGCTTGCGCTGCAGGAGGTCGATGAAGTTGGGCATCCACTCCGCTCCGGAGCGGGTCAGCACCGGCTCGACCTCCGGCGCCAGCAGCAGTACGCGGCCGCGGATGGGGTCGTCGACCATGAGGGCGACGAAGCGTTCCACGGCTTCGCGTGGCGTGGTGGCGGAGACCAGCGTCGACATCGCCTTGGCGCACACCGCGTCGTACACCGCGCGGACGAACTCGTCGCGGTCGCCGAAGCTCTCGTAGAAATAGCGTTCGGTCAGGCTGGCGCGGCGGCAGACCGCTCGGACCGTCAGCGCGGGTCCACCTTCGCCGCCCAACAGTTCGATGCCGGCGTCGACCAGTTCGTCACGCCGGCGAGCCTGGCGGTCTTCCAGTGGGACACCGGACCAACGGCCACGACTTTGACCGGAAGTCACTTCACTCCTAAACTTCTGACAACTCGCGTAGTCACTTCGCTCTACCGACGGGACACTCCATTGGTGACTCAAGATACTTCCGGGGCATCTTCGCTGACCAGTGAAGCGGCAGCAACAGGCTGTCCGGTTTCGGCCGCCGGATACGGCGCCCCGCCGCGACCGCTCGGGCCCGGCACGCTCACCTGGAAGTACTTCGGGGACTGGCGCGGCATGCTGCAGGGGCCGTGGGCCGGCTCGATGCAGAACATGCATCCGCAGCTCGGAGCGGCCGTCGAAGAACACTCCATCTTCTTCACCGAACGCTGGCCCCGGCTGCTGCGTTCGCTGTACCCGATCGGCGGGGTGGTGTTCGATGGCGACCGCGCGCCGATGACCGGCGCCGAGGTCCGCGACTACCACGTGGGCATCAAGGGGGTCGACGCCCAGGGCCGGCGCTACTCCGCACTGAACCCCGACGTCTTCTACTGGGCGCATTCGACCTTCTTCGTCGGCACGCTGATCGTCGCGGAACGGTTGTGCTGGCGCGGTATCTCCGAGGCCGACAAGCGGCAGCTCTTCGAGGAGCACAAGCAGTGGTACCGGATGTACGGCATGAGCATGCGGCCCGTCCCGGACACCTGGGAGGATTTCCAGCGCTACTGGGAGCACATGACCACCGAGGTGCTGGAGAACAACTGGGCCGCCCGTGAGGTGCTCAATCTCGACGAGCTGCCCAAGCCGCCATTCGCCGCCGCCATGCCGGATTGGTTGTGGGCCCTGCAGCGTCGATTCGTGGTCAAACCGTTCTTCGTCTGGTTCACCGTCGGACTGTACGACCCGGCGGTGCGACGACTGATGGGCTACAGCTGGTCGGAACGCGACGAGAAGTGGCACCGTCGCTTCGGCAAGCTGGTGGGCCTCGTGTTCACCGTCGTTCCCAAGCGCTTCCGCATGCATCCGCGCGCCCGGTCGGCATGGGACCGCGCCACCGGGCGGCTGCCCGCGGATGCGCCGCTGGTGCACACCCCGGCGCGCAACCTGCCGCCGGTGGAGCACCGCAGCAACGGGATGCACTACACGGGTCAGGAGAAGACGGGCGGGTAACGGCCGTAGATGCCGCGCGGGTCGCCGCTCATCGCGAAGCGGTGCTCCAGATCGGCCCGGGCCCGCAGGCCCGCGTGGCGGATGGCGCGGGCCCGGCGCCGCCGTCGCAACCGGACCGCCAGGATGATCACCGTCAGCGCCGCCAGGGTGACGTACCAGCCGTTCGCCAAAAGCCATGCCGCGCAGAGTAATCCGCACACCGTCACGAGCGGGTGGCGGCGCCAGTACGGCCTCGGCGCGTGCTGCAGTGGCATCGCACCGATCATACGTCCGCGGCGTATGCACCGATCGGGTTTCGACGTCGCCGCCCCCGGCGCGTTGAACCGGGATCCCCATCCGTGCGTGATGTGATGGGAGCACACGAGCGACGAGGTGAGGCCCATGTCGGCGATGGTCACAGCATGGCTGGTCGGTCCTCCGCTGGCTGTGGGATATGCCCTGCTGATGCTGCGCGGCACAGCGTGGGCGGCGCGAGCATGGGATCGTCGGCATCCACATCCCTGAGTGCGCTTGGGCGGGGACTGGATACCGCGGTGTGAAGGCCACGACACCTTGACCGGCTACGGTAGACCCATGCTCGCCCCCGAACTGCTCGGCGGCCGCTACGAGCTGCGGGGCATCCTCGGCCGCGGTGGCATGGCCGAGGTGCGGGAAGGCTGGGACGTGCAGACCGGCCAGCCCGTGGCCATCAAGCTGCTCTACCCCGGCTACAACTCCCATCCGGACTATCTGCGCCGGTTCTGGGTCGAGGCTGCGTCGGCAGCGGCGTTACGGCACCCCAACATCGTCACGGTGTACGGCAGCGGCCAGCACAACGGCACCCCCTTCATCGTCATGGAACGGCTGCCCGGGCGCAGCCTCGCGGATCTGATCGCCCAGGGTCCGGTGCCGCCCGATCATGTCCGGACGATGCTCGACGACGTGCTCAAGGCGCTGGCCACCGCTCACGCGATGGGCATCCTGCACCGCGACATCAAACCGGCCAACATCCTGTTCTCCGCGGCGGGGCAGGCGCAGGTCGCCGACTTCGGCCTGGCGAAGGGGCCGGACACCCACCGCACCGAAACCGGCCAGATCATGGGCACCATGGCCTACATGAGCCCGGAGCGGCTCGCGGGCCGCGACGCCACGGTGGACGACGACCTCTACGCCGTCGGTGTGGTGGGCTACGAGGCGTTGACCGGGCGACGGGCGTTTCCGGAGGAGAACCTCGTCGCGCTGGCCCAGGCGATCACCGAGAATCCACCGCCCCCGTTGTCGGTGCTGCGCCCCGATGTCGATCCGCAGCTGTCGGCTCTGATCGACCGGGCGATGACGCGCGAGGCGTCCGCGCGGTTCCACAGCGCCGAGGTCATGCGCGCCGAGCTGAACAATGTCGGCGGTGACCCGGTGACGGGACCGATTCCTCCGATACGGCCACCGACGGCGGTGCGCAGCAACCCGCTGCCCCCGAGTGTCGTGCCCGTTCCGGTTCCCGTTCCGATGGCGCGGAACAGGCGTTCGGGACGCACCGTGCTGCTGATCGCGTTCGTGGTGTCGTTTCTGGTGGCGCTCATCGTGGGGGCCGGCGCGTTCATCCTGGGCGCGGCGACCCAGCGCTCCCAGGACCAGTCCAACCCGTTGACCACCTCGCTGGCTCCGGAGCCGGTGGTCACCGTGGCAACTAGCCCTTGATGCGGGTGCGGGTCAGTTCTATTGCGGTGGAAGAGATGTCGATGCCCACCCAGGAACGGTTGAGCTGCTCTGCTGCCACAAGCGTTGTGCCGCAACCGCAATAAGGGTCCAGTACGACGTCTCCCTCGTTGCTCGAGGCGGCGATGACGCGGTGAAGCAAGGCCAGTGGTTTCTGGGTCGGGTAGCCCACTGCTTCGGGCTGGTTACCGCGGAGCGCATCGAGGTTCCACACGTCGCGAAGGCCGACCATGGTGTAGTAGCGCGAGTCCGGTGCGGGTTCCTGGAAGATCTCTACGTTCTTGAAGCCGTATTTGTGGGTCAGGTACGACTTCTCCTTGCCGGCGTGGAAGGTGTGCACGGCAGCGTCTTTCACGTACAGCAGCAGGATGTCGTGTTTGCGGCCGAACCATCGCTTGCTGGTGCCCCCGGTCCGGTAGCTCCACACGATCTCGTTGAGGAACCCGGTGCGGTCCTCGGCGAAGATCGCGTCCAGCAGAACCTTCGCGTAGTGACTCATCGTGGGATCGCAGTGCAGGTACAGCGAGCCGGTCGGTTTGAGTGCGCGGTGCAGTTCCCGCAGCCGCGGTATCAGGTGCACCAGATAGGCCAGGGCCGGGCCGGGGCCCAGCAGTCCGTGGACGGCCTCGATGACACGCGCTTGGGTATCCGGGGCGTCGGCGAGGACGGTGGCGTAGCCACCCTCGGTCTCGGGCGTCCAGCGCCAGGTGTCGGTGAACGTCGCGTAGTCGCGATTGGAGTTGAACGGGGGATCGGCGTAGATCAGGTCCGCAGAGCCGTCACCGACCTCGGCGCGCAGGACGTCCAGATTGTCTCCGAGCAGAAGCCGGTTGCTCGCCACGGGTGGTGGGCTACCGCACGATGGTGCCGTACTGCGGGCAGTACAGGCTGACGGCCGCGCGCATGACGCTGACGGCCTGACCCTTCTCGAGTCCGTTGTTGGTCAGGGTGGTCACCACGCCACGGACCACCGGGACCGGGTTCGGGCCGGCGGCGCCGTTCTGCGTCAGGAGGGTGCAGATGTCGTGGCCGAGTTTGACGGCCTTCTCCGGGGATTCGACGGGGATGTTCAGGGCCGAGACGATCTTGGTGAACTGGTCGTCCTGCGGGGTGTTGGCCGTGGCGCTGCCCGTGCCGAGCACCAACGCGCTGCCACAGGCGGCTGCGGCGATCGCCGTCGCGGCGGATCGGGTGATCAGGCGGCTGAACATCGTGGCTCCTCGCTTCTCGGGCGCTGTCCATGACCATAGCGGTCGGAACACATTCATTCGCGATGAGTATCGGCAGGTCTGTGACAGTTGTTACCAACCGCCTGGCGGGCCTGCGTGGTGCCCCCACCAGGGCTCGAACCTGGGACCTGCGGATTAAAAGTCCGTAGCTCTACCAACTGAGCTATAGGGGCGCGGGCATCAGGATAGCGCCTACTCGCGACCGCCTTGAACAACGTCTCCGGTGAGCGGGTTCGTGGTCTTTGGACAGCGAGTTTGAGGATTCGGCTACCTGTGCCCTAAGCTATCGAAGCTCCCAACGCGAAGGCGCTGCGAGTGCCCCGGAGAGATTCGGATTAGGCCCCCATCGTCTAGTGGCCTAGGACGCCGCCCTTTCACGGCGGTAGCACGGGTTCGAATCCCGTTGGGGGTACGCAACGACGGTGACGTCGGAGCAAAGGTTGTACATGCAGGATGAGCAAGGCCCTGTGGCGCAGTTGGTTAGCGCGCCGCCCTGTCACGGCGGAGGTCGCGGGTTCGAGTCCCGTCAGGGTCGCAAGTTTGCGACGTAAGGCACGTGTGCCTTCCGGCCAGGTAGCTCAGTTGGTACGAGCGTCCGCCTGAAAAGCGGAAGGTCGCCGGTTCGATCCCGGCCCTGGCCACCATATCGGCGTGATCATCGACCGCCGTGGATCATCGACCGCCGAGTGCGGCCACCACGCCCCCGTCGACCAGCAGGTCGGTTCCGCTGATGTAGGTCGACGCCGGGCCGAGGAGGAATTCCGCGGCAGCGGCGATGTCGTCGGGTGTGCCGACGCGGCCGGCCGGCGATGCTGCCAGCATGGTCCGCATTCGGTCGCCCTGCGGCGAGGCGAGCTCCTGCTGACCCATCGGCGTGGAGATGATGCCCGGGCTGATGGAGTTGATGCGCGCCTTGCGACGGCCCCAGGCCCCGCTGGCGGCCCGGACGCGAATGTGGTTACCGCGCTTGGCGATCGAGTAGGCATGAGCCGGCTCTAGGACAGTGCGCAGGAACTCCAGCGACGACAGCTCCGCGGCCGGAGTGTGCGCCAGCGCGTGCTCCTGGTCGGCGGTCAGGGGCGCAATCAGGTGCCCGGCCATGCTCGCGACGACGACGCCTGCGCCGCCGGGGGCGATGACGGTGCCGAACTCGTCGAGCACCAGTGCCACCCCGCGCAGGTCGACGGCCAGGATGCGACGGGTGTCGCCCTGCGACGGCGACAGGCCCGCGGTGTGGGCAACCTGGGCGACGGGTCCCAGGGCGTCGGCTGCCTGCGCCAGCTCCCTGACCGAATCGGGGTCCGCGACGTCGACGTGGCGGGTGTGCACATCGTGGCCGTCGGCCCGCAGCGCCGACGCGGCGGATTCGAGCGTCGGGTTGTCGAAGTCCGCCAGCAGCAGTGCCTTTCCCGGACCGATGCGGCGGGCGATGGCCAGGCCCATACCGCCGACGCCGATGACGACGAGCACATCTCGGGACACCCTCAACCCCCCTTATCGAGACGTTATGTCTCGTTAATGCGACGGTACACCACTAGGCTTCCGGCATGACCGAACGGCGTCGGGGCCGGCCGCGTGATCAGGCCCTGCACGAGGCCATCCTGGAGACCACCCGCACGCTGCTGGCCGACGGCGGTTATGCCGAGGTGTCGATGGACCGGATAGCGGCCGCGGCCGGGGTGGGCAAGCAGACGCTGTACCGCCGCTGGCCGTCCAAGGCGCCCCTGGTGGCCGAGGCGGTCATGGACGCCGCCAGGCTGGTCGGCTCCGCCGACGTGCCCGACACCGGCGATGTGGCCGAGGACCTGACGCTGTGGCTACGCCGCATCGCCACCTTCGTCGCCCATCCCCGCAATGCCGAACTGGTGCGTGCGCTCGCCGCCGCGGCCGCGGCGGACCCCCACGAGGGTGACGCGTTGTACCGCCAGCTCACCGGCCCTCAGCACGACGCGCTGAAGCAACGGCTGCGCAAGGCGATCACCGCGGGGCAGGTGCGCGCCGACGCCGACCTCGAGGCGGTTGCCGATGCGATCATCGGCGTGGCGCTGTACCGGATGCTGGCCCGCACCGCTGACACCGGAACTGCGCCACCTGGCGAGGGGCTGGTCGACGTGCTGCTCAACGGCCTGAAGCCGCGGACGTGACACTGTCGGAGGTTTGGACACCTGTGGTTGCGGAAACAAGAGGGTCCGGAACGTGACCGGAAGGTGTGCAATGAAGCGCTTGTCGATGTTCGCGGTGTCAGGTCTGGCTGCTGCCGCGCTGCTCAGCGGCTGTTCGAGCGGCGTGATCAACCAGGGTGGCGACACGAAGTGCAAGGACTTCTTGACTGCTGAGGAGAAGGACCAGAACGAGTCGGTCAGCAAGATGCTCAAGGATGAGAACGGCACCGACCCGTCGAATCTCGAGATCACCGCCACTCGTGTTGCGGCGCAAGGTTACTGCCAGATCCTGGGCAACGAGGACACCCAGATCAAAGAGGCGCCGCACGGCTGAGCCCGGTGGCGTCAGTCCTCGCTGTCGGGATCGGCGACGGTGAGCAGTGCGTCGGCCACGTAGGGATTGCGCTCCAGTTCGCGCTCTGCGGCCCGGAGCCGGCGCGCGACGTGCGATTCGACATCGTCGCCCATCAGATCGACGCTGGCCACCAGGAAGATCTGCTTGGGCCCGATGAATTCCAGCCGCAGGAAACGGACTTTCTGGACATCGGGTAGCTGTTCGAGCGTGGTGACCGCGGCGTCGTGCAGTTCCGCGGAGCCGGATTCGCCTGTCAGGAAGCGGCGATTACGGTCGATGAGCACCACGGCGATCACACCCAGTAGAACCCCCACCAGAATCGATCCGACGGCGTCGAAGGCGGCGATCCCGGTGAGCTGGTGCAACCCGATCCCGGCTGCGGCGATCACGATGCCGATCAGCGCGGCGCTGTCCTCGGCGAACACCGCGCGGGTGGTCGGATCGGAGGTGTCGAGCGCGTACTCCAGCAGATCACGATCGAATGTGCTTGCTTCCCTGCGGAGTTGCCGCACCGCCTGCAGCAGCGAGGCGCCTTCGAACACGAACGCGATGGCCAGCACGACGTAGGCCACCAGATAGTCTTCGTGACCGCCCGGCTCGTGCAACAACTCGGTGATCCCGTGCCAGATCGACACGGCCGCACCCATGACGAACAGCCCCACCGCGGCCAGCAGGGACCACACGTACGCCTCGCGGCCGTACCCCATCGGCCGGGTCCGGTCCGCAGGACGGGCGCTGCGGCGGTTGGCGATCAGCAGGAAAACCTGATTGCCGGTGTCGGCCCACGAGTGCGCCGCCTCGGCGACCATGGACGCCGACCCGGAGATCAGCGCGGCTGCCGACTTGGCGCCGGCCACAAGTAGATTCGCACCGAACGCGATCAGAACGGTGCGCGTGCTCTCCCCGGCGGGGGCGCTCACCTGTTACGTGTCTTCGGGGTCGGTCGCAGGCCCGTCGGCGGTGGCACCGCCTTCGTCGGCCCAGTCCACACGATCTCCGGCGCCTTTGCCGGGATCGCTCACCACATCGTTTTCTGCGGGGGCATCGACGTCGGCGGTACGTGTCTCGGGCTTGTCCTTGTCCATGCGGGCGGGAGTACCCAACTATTTGATGGTGTACCCGCCGTCGATCACCAGATCGGCGCCGTTGACCATGCCCGCTGCGTCGGAGGCCAGATACACCGCGGCGGCGGCGATCTCATCGGGGTAGGCGAACCGTCCGGTCGGGATCAGCTTCTTCAGCGCATCACCCTTGGGGTTGTCCCAGGCTTTGATGCCGAGGTCGGTCAACACGACGGTGGGGGAGATGCTGTTGACCCGCACACCGCGGCCGGCCCATTCTCCTGCCAGCACCTTGGTGATACCGACGACGCCGAATTTGGAGGCGCAGTAGGCGACGTGTTCGTCGATGGCGACGGTGGCGGCCTGCGAGGCCAGGTTGATGATCACCCCGCGGCCCGCGGCGAGCATGTGCTTACCGACGGCCTGGCTCATCTGGAAGGTGCCGGTGAGGTTGACGGCGATGGTGTCGTCCCAGAACTTCTGCGACAGCTCCTCGGCCGGGGCCAGCCGGGCGATGCCGGCGCTGTTGACCAGAATGTCGATCTTGCCGAAGGCCTCGACCACGGCGTCGACGGTCTGCTTGACCGACTCGGGATCGGCGACGTTGCAATGGAATCCGCGGCTGCCATCCGTCGGGTCAGCAAGGTCGGCGACGGCGATGGTGGCGCCCTTGGCGGCCAGTGCGGCGGCGATGGCGGCGCCGATACCCGAGGCGCCCCCGGTGACGACGGCGACCCGGCCGTCGAGGCGGAAGTCGAGATCTACGGCGTGCTCGGACATGTGTGTACCAATCTGTTGTTCCAGCGGTTTCTATCGACGGGTCACGCCAGGATCGCCGAGGCGATCTCGGAGTCGGTGACCATCGACTTGACCAGTCCCGACATCAGGACCGATCGGGTGGCGGCGATCTTGGCCGGCCCGGTGGCCAGCGCAATCACGGTGGGTATCGCCCGCAAGGTGGTCTCGTCGACGCCCATTCGGCGCTCGTCGAGGCCGGGTACTCGTACGCCGTCGCGGTCCAGCAGCAGCGCACACGTCTCGGCGCACACGCCGGAGCGCTCCAGCTCGCGGGTTTCCTCCGGAGTCAGCAGCTCGTAGACCTGCGACGCACCGGGGGACCAGGCGCCGACGGAGACGACGGCACAGGTGACCTTGTTGTGGCGGGCCAGGGTTTCCTGGATCTGCTGGGTACCGGTGAGGCTTTCGGCGGTTCGGGCGTCGGAGACCACCAGCGGGGCGTACATCGGCCAGGACCGTCCGCCGCTGATCTCGGTGATCCGGCGTACCAGGTCGACGCCGTTGGAGGTGAGCGTGCCCGCCATCCCGGTCAACTGCACCACGTCGGCGCGCGGCAGCGTCGTGATGTGGTCGGCGATCTTCGTCAGGGTGCGCCCACAGTCCACTCCGATGACGTCTTCGGGCCGCAGAATCGATTGCAGCAGTTGGGCCGTCGCTTTGGCGACGGCCTCGACGCGCTCTGCCGGATTGTTCTCGTCGGTCAGCACCACATAGGCGTGCTCGAGGTCGAACCGGCGCTGCAGTTCGGTCGACAACTCGACGTCGATGGAGCCCGGGTTGTGGATGGTGATCTCGACCATTCCGGAGGCCAGTGCCTCGTCGAGTTCGCGGGCCACCTTGAAGCGGGAGATCCCGAACTCCTCGGCGATCTGGATTCTGGTCCGGCCTTCGAGGTAGTACCGGCGGGCGATGACGGCGCGTTGGAACAGCTCATCCGGCCCCATAGATGCCCCTCCCTCGCAGATCGCCGTCGACTTCTGCTTCCAATCGACGCAGTTTATGCGTCGAAATTGACGCACGTCACCCGGCTCTGCTCATATGTGCATGCGTATTGACATGTGAGCATAAGCCCTGCATGATCTGGATCACAAGATCATCTGAGTATCGGAGAGATCAAATGAGCATGGACGACACAGAGTTGGCCGGGCTGGCCGGCGATGTGCTGTCCCGGGAGTCCCGGGCGCTGTCGGCGCTCGTGGGCGCCGTGGAGACGGGTGTGGTGGAGGTGGCACGTCGTGTGCTGGCCACGCCGGGCAAGGTCGTGACCACCGGGTCGGGAACCTCGGGCATCATGGCCGAGCGCCTGGCCCACCTGCTGTCGGTCTGCGGCACGCCGTCGGTCTACCTGCCCGCGATGGACGCCCTGCACGGCGGAATGGGGGCGGTCACCGGGTCGGATCTGGTGCTGGCGATCTCCAAGACGGGCCGGTCCGGTGAACTGACCAGCCTGGTCGAACGTTTTGTGCAGCGCGGCGTCGACGTCGTCGCGGTCACCGAGAACGGTCAGTCCCCGTTCGCGCTGGCGGCCACCATGGTCGTCGCTCTGCCCAACACCCCACCGGACGCCGACCCCGGCGACATGATCGCCATGGCCAGCACACTGGCCGTCGGCGCCTGGGGCGACGCGCTGTCGGTGGTGACCATGGCGATGCGTGGTCACACGTTGCAGGACGTGGTGGACAGCCACCCCGCCGGTGGGGTCGGACATCGCGGTGTGCAGCCCGGCGACGAGTCCGCCCCGGTGGTGAAAGTATGACGACCGGCTCGGGTCCCAAAGATGTTGTCTTGGGTGTGGATTCGTCAACACAGTCCTGCAAGGTCGAGGTGCGTGACGCCGACACCGGCCGACTGTTCGGCACCGGCTCCGCCCCGCATCCGCCGGCCTTCCCGCCCAGCAGTGAGCAGCACCCGATCGACTGGGTGACGGCCTTCGTCGCTGCCACCCGCGCCGCCTTGGCCAGCTGTTCGGAACCGGTTACGGTCAAGGCCATTTCGGTGGCGGCTCAGTGTCATGGCCTGGTTCTGCTGGACGCCGCGGGTCAGCCGCTGCGCGCGGCCAAACTGTGGAACGACACCACCGGGGCGCCCAATCTGGCGAAGCTGACCGAGCGCATCGGCTCACGGCGCTGGGTGCTGCGGATCGGGTCACTGCCCACCGCCGCCTTCACCATCGCCAAGCTGGCCTGGGTGGCCGACCACGAGCCACAACTGCTGGACCGGACGTCCAGCATCCTGCTGCCGCACGACTACCTGACCTACTGGCTGACCGGCGCCCGCGTCACGGATCGCTCCGACGCCTCGGGCACCGGCTATTTTGATGCCACGGCCGGTGAATGGATCACCGAGTATCTCAATCTTGCTGCCGGCGCCCGTGATTGGGCCCCGAAACTTCCGACGGTGCTGGGCCCCACGCAGGCCGCCGGTACGGTGCGCACCGCGGCTGCCGGTGAGCTGGGGCTGCCGCCCGGTGTTGTGGTGGCGCCCGGTGGCGGTGACCAGCACGCCGGTTACCTCGGCCTCGGCCTGACCGACGGCGATCAGTATTTCGGGATCGGCACCTCCGGTGTGGTGGCGACGTCGTCGCGCAGTCCGGTGTTCGATCCGACCGGCATGGTCGACGGGGTTGCCGATCTGACCGGCGGTTTCCTCCCGCTGGTCAGCACCCTCAACGCCGCGCGCGTCGGTGACCTGGCCGCGCGTTTGCTCGGTACCGATCTGGCCGGGCTCGAGCAGCTGGCGCTGGCCGCCGGAGACACCCAGGGTCCGGTGCTGGTGCCGTTCCTCGACGGTGAGCGCAAGCCCGACCGACCCGATGCGCGAGGCACTTTCGTCGACATCACCTCGCACACCACCCGCGAGGAGCTGGCCCGGGCCTTTGTCGAGGGACCGCTGCTGTCGCTGCTGAGCGGTCGCGACCATCTGCGTGCCGCCGGCGTCGAGTTCTCCAGCGGTATCACCGCTGTCGGTGGCGGAGCGCGGTCGAAGGCCACCCGTCAGCTGCTGGCCGATCTCTCCGGAGAAGAAGTGATCACCCTCGACGCCGACGAGGCCACCGCCCGTGGAGCGTGTGTGCAGGCCGCCGCGGTGGCTGCCGGTGGCGGCATCGACTCGTTGGTCGACATCGCCAAACGCTGGCAGCCGCCCGTGCTCGGTGCGGCCACTCCCCGCCGAACCGGCCGGAACATCGACGCATTGCGCGCGCGGTGGTCCGTCGTGGCGGATTCGCCACTGATCGACGGGACGGGCGCATGATGGCGACGCAGTTGCTGGCCCCGTGGCACGAGCGCTTCCCCGGACAGCTCGCCGGTTCGGTGTACGCCGCCGCCCCGGACGTCAGAATCGATGCCGCCCAGGCGCTCTCGGAGGCCGGGCTGGATGTGCACGTCGATGTGATGGCCGAGTCGGAGGGACTGCCCGCCGGTGTCAGCCTCGCCGAGCTCAACCGGATCGCCGACACCGTCGAACCGGGGCGAATCGGCGTTCACCTCATCGGGTCACCGGATTTCGTCGACACCATCCTGCAGTCGGTGCTGGCCGTGCGTCCCGGGGTGGTGTTCCTGCCGTGGGCGGCGTTTTCCGCCGAGCGCGCGGCAGCGGTCCGGGCCGCCGGGTCGCAAGCCTGGGTCGCCCTGTGGCGGGAATGGGACGGGCTCGATGACTCATCAACCCCCGAGTGGCCGTCCGCGCCGGACGGGGTGCTGGTCATGCTCATCGAACCGGGCACCAAAGACCGTTGTGCCCTGGGCCGATTGGCCGTGGTGTCCGCCTGCGCCGGCGACCTCCCGGTCGCGGTCGACGGTGGGGTCACCGAATCCGTAGCCGAACTGTGCATCACCGCTGGGGCGAGTTCGATCGTCGTCGGGCGAGCCCTGCTCGCCGGCCCGGCAGCCGTAGAAAAAGGAGCGAAATGACAACCACTGAAACCATGCGCGCCAGCGTCATGACGGGGCCGGGCAGCCTCGTCATCGAGGAGCGTCCCGTCCCGGTCCCGGGCCCCGATCAGGTGCTAGTCGAGGTCGCCGCGGTGGGTGTGTGCGGCTCGGACGTGCACTACTACCGGCACGGCCGCATCGGCGACTTCATCGTCAACGACCCGATGATCCTGGGGCACGAGCTGTCGGGCCGCATCGCCGCCGTCGGCGAGGGTGTGGACCCCGGCCGCGTCGGCCAGCGGGTCGCGGTGGAGCCGCAGCACCCCTGCCGTCGCTGCAAGCAGTGCAAGGCCGGCCGCTACAACCTGTGCCCGGAGATGAAGTTCTACGCCACCCCGCCGATCGACGGCGCGTTCTGCCGCTACGTCATCATCGACGAGGATTTCGCCTACGCCGTACCGGATTCCATGTCCGATGACGCCGCCGCGCTGCTCGAACCGCTGTCGGTGGCCATCACCACCATGCGCAAGGCGGGCATCGTTCCCGGGTCGTCCATCCTGATCGCCGGCGCCGGGCCCATCGGCGTCATCTGCGCGCAGGCCGCCCGCGCCTTCGGGGCGTCCCGCATCGTCGTCACCGATCTGGTGCCCTCGCGCCGCGAGAAGGCCCTCAAGTTCGGTGCCACCGAGGTGCTCGACCCGACCGCTGTCGACGTCTCGGCCATCGAGCCGGTGGACGCGTTCGTCGACGCCACCGGGGTGCCGGCCGCCGTCGTCAGCGGCATCAAGGCCGTCGGCCCGGCCGGACGCGTCGTGCTGGTCGGTATGGGTGCCGACGAGTACGCGCTGCCGGTCAGCCACATCGCGAACCTCGAGATCACCGTCACCGGCGTCTTCCGCTACACCGACACTTGGCCTGCGGCAATTCATCTCGTACAGTCTGGCGCCGTCGACCTCGACGCGATGGTCACCGGCCGCTACGACCTCGAACACGTCGCCGATGCCCTCGACAGTGACACCGACCCTGCCAGCCTCAAGTCGATTGTGAACCCCTGATGACACAGAAGAACCCCTTCGATCTGACCGGTCGCACCGCATTGGTGACCGGTGGCAACCAGGGCCTCGGCCGCGCCTTCGCGTTCGGGCTGGCCCAGGCCGGCGCGCAGGTGGCGATCTCCGGCCGCAGTGTCGAACGCAACGAGAAGACCGTCGCCGAAGCGGCTTCCGAAGGCCTGACGCTGCACGCCATCACCGCTGACATCACCCAGGCCGCCGATGTCGAGCGGATGACCGCGGACGCCATCTCCGCGCTCGGGCATCTCGACATCCTGGTCAACAACGCGGGTACCTGCTACCACGGCGAATCGTGGACCGTGAAGGAATCCGAGTGGGACGCCGTGTTCGACCTCAATGTCAAGGCGCTGTGGGCCTGCTCGCTGGAAGCGGGCAAGCACATGCGTGAGCGTGGCAGCGGTTCGATCATCAACATCGGCTCCATGTCGGGCATGATCGTCAACCGCCCGCAGATGCAGCCGGCCTACAACGCCTCCAAGGCTGCCGTGCACCACCTCACCAAATCGCTTGCCGCCGAATGGGGTCCGCTGGGCATCCGGGTGAACGCGCTGGCACCGGGTTACTGCAAGACCGAGATGGCCCCGGTGGACAAGCCGGAGTTCAAGCAGCACTGGATCGACGACACCCCGATGTTGCGTTACGCCCTGCCCGAGGAGATCGCGCCGTCCGTGGTGTTCCTGGCCAGTGACGCCTCGTCGTTCATCACCGGGTCGGTGCTGGTGGCTGACGGAGGCTACACGGCATGGTGAACAGGAGGATCGTCGTCAGCGCTCTCGATGACATCACCATCGAGACCGTCGACGAAGCAGTACCCGCCGCCGGTGAGGCGCGGGTGCGGACCAGCATCGTCGGCATCTGCGGTTCGGATCTGCATGCCGCGTGTGGCCGCCACCCGTTCATCGACCTGCCGTACCGTCCCGGCCACGAAGCCGTCGGCGTCGTCGACGCCGTGGGCGATGGTGTCGACGAGTCCTGGGTCGGCAAACGCGTTGTGGTGGAACCGAACCTGGCCTGTGGCCACTGCACCCAGTGCAAGGCCGGGCGCTACAACATCTGCAAGGACCTGCTGGTGCTGGGCTGCCAGACCCCTGGCGCGCTGGCCGACTCGTTCACCGTCGCCATCGACCGCCTGATCCCGCTGGCCGACGACCTCGACGACCACCACGCCATCCTGGTCGAGCCGCTGGCCACCCCGGTGCACACCGTGCGCCGCGCCGTTGAAGCGGTGGGGGATCTGAAGGACCGGCCGGTCGTGGTGATCGGCGCCGGCCCCATCGGGTTGTTCGTGCTGCTGGCGGCCCGCCATGCCGGTGCCAGGGTATTCGTCGCGGACCTGCTCGAATCCAAGCGCGCCCGTGCCGAACGACTGGGTGCCGCAGGCACATTCGATCCCGCCGAGCGCGGCGCGGTGGATACCGCGCTGGCGATGATGGGTGGTCCGGCGGCCGTCGTGATCGACTGCGTGTCCCGCGAGTCCTCGGTGGCCCAGGCCGTCGACCTGGTGGACAAGGGTGGCGCGGTGATGATCGTCGGCGTCGCCGAAGGAGCCACGCCCGTTCCGCTGGGCCTGATCCAGGATCGTGAACTGGCCCTGATCGGCAACCTGATGTTCGTCCGCGAGGACTTCAACGCCGCCATCGAACTGCTGTCCTCCGGTGCGGTGCCCATTGACGAGATCATCAGTGCCGAATTCGGAATCGAGCAGTCCGCACAGGCTTTCGCCGCATCGGCCGACCCGGAGAACGTGAAAGTGCTCGTGACGGTGGGGAGTCAACCATGACAGCGCTACTGGAATGCACCGACATCGAGAAGGGTTTCGGCGGGGTGCCGGTGCTCAAGGGCATCACCCTCAACCTGGAGCCCGGCACGGTCACCGCACTGGCCGGCGAGAACGGCGCGGGCAAGTCGACGCTGATGAAGATCATCAGCGGCCAGTACACCGCGGACCACGGCACCGTCACCGTCAAGGGGGCCGTCCTCACCGGAGGTAACACCAAGGACGCCGTGAAGCACGGGGTGGCCATCGTGCCGCAGGAGCTGGCGTCCATCGAGGACATGTCCGTGTACGAGAACCTGTTCGTGGGACGGGAGATCAAGACCGGGCCGTTCCTGAACCGCAAGGCCATGATCGACGAGGCGCGCGACGCGCTGGCGGTGTTCGGCGTGGCGATCGATCCGTCGGCGCGGATGGGCAGCCTGCCCGTCGGCCTGCGACAAATCGTGGAGATCGTCAAGGCGGCCCGCACCGGCGCTCAGGTGGTGATGCTCGACGAGCCCACCTCGGCCATCTCCGAGCGTGAGGTCGAAGGACTCTACAAGATCGTGCGCCAGCTCAAGGAGCACGGCGTGTCGATGGTGTACACCACCCACAAGATGGCCGAGATCCGGGCCATCGCCGACCGCGTGGTGGTGCTGCGCGACGGCGGCCTCATTCTGGACAAGATGATCGGCGACGTCTCCGATGACGACATCGTGACCGCCATGATCGGCCGTGAGCTCGAAGCGCTGTTCCCCGACCGGCCCGAGCCCACCGACGAGGTGGTGCTCGAGGTGAAGAACCTCGAGGTCGAAGGCGCCACCGGACCGGTGTCGTTCAACGTCCGCGCCGGCGAGATCGTCGGTCTGGCCGGCCTGGTCGGCGCGGGCCGCACCGAGCTGCTGGAGGCGATCTTCGGCGCCCGGCACACCTCGTCGGGCGAGATCCTGGTGCGCGGCAAGCTGGTCAAACGCAACGCCCCCGCCGCGGCCATCACCGAGGGCATGGCGATGGTGCCCGAGGACCGCAAGCTCTCCGGTGTGGTGCTGTCGATGAGTGTGCTCGACAACGGCTCGCTGCCGAGGCTTTCCGCCTTCTCGGTGGGCGGCTGGCTCAAGGGCAAGTCACGCACCAAGCAGATCTCCGACGTGATGAAGTCGGTGCGCCTGCGCAGCAACGGGCTGTCGCAGGAAGTGGGCACGCTGTCCGGCGGTAACCAGCAGAAGGTCGTGCTGGCGCGTTGGCTCACCGGCACCGTAAACGTGCTGTTGCTCGACGAGCCCACCCGCGGTGTCGACGTCGGCGCCCGCAGCGAGATCTACCGCATCATCACCGAATTCGCAGAACAAGGTATGGCCGTGCTCATGGCGTCCTCGGACATGCCGGAAGTCGTCGGGTTGTCCCACCGCGCATTCGTCATGCGCGGCGGTGAACTCGTCGGCGAGCTCGACCGAGACGCACTCGACCATCCCGAGGTCCAGGAGTCGGTGTTCCGGCTGGCGACCGCGCTGGAAGCCAAACCGGACACGAACAACCAGGAGGCAGCATCATGACAACCAAGGAAGAGACCACTCCGGAGTCGGGGGGCGCCACCACGGTGGCCTCACCGATCACCGGTGAACCCGTGAAGTTGTTCTCCCGGGACTGGTTGGGCGCCATGGCTTTGCGCTACGCCATGTTCATCATCCTGCTGCTGGTGATCTTCTACTTCAGCTACCGCAGTGCCCGGTTCTCCACCGTGGAAAACCTGATCACGATCCTGGTCGCCGCGGCGCCGTTCGCTCTGATCGCGTTGGGGCAGACCCTCGTGATCCTCACCGGCGGTATCGATCTGTCGGTGGGCAGCGTGATCGCGGTATCGGCCATGGCCGGTGCAGCCACGGCCAAGGCCAACCCGGGCCAGGTCTGGATGACGGTGCTGGTGGCGATGGCGGTGGGTCTCGCCGTCGGCTGCCTGAACGGCATCATGGTCTCGCGTTTGAACGTTCCACCCTTCATCGCGACACTGGGCACATTGACGGCAGGTTCCGGCGCGGCGTACGTGATCGGTGGCGGTGCCCCGATCAACGGCCTGCCCGCGGAATTCGGCTCGATCGCCAACACCAAGATCTTCGGCCTGCAGATCCCGGTGCTGCTGATGATCATCGGCATCATCGCGCTGGCCATCATCATGAAGCGGACCACCTACGGCATGCGCGTCTACGCCGTCGGCGGTAACCGCAACGCCGCTGAAATCGCCGGTATCAACGCCAAGAACGTGCTGTTCAGCGTCTACGCGCTGTCCGGTCTGCTGGCGGGGCTGTCCGGTGTCATGCTGGCCTCCCGCGTCATCTCCGGCCCGCCGAACCTCGGTCAGGGCTACGAGCTGGACGCCATCGCCGCCGTGGTCATCGGTGGTGCCAGCCTCATGGGTGGCCGCGGTTCCATCTGGGGAACTGCGTTGGGCCTGTTGATGATCCAGACCCTGAACAACGGCCTGGACATCCTCGTGGTGCCGGCCTACTGGCAGGACGTGATCAAGGGTGTCCTGATCGTCGCCGCCGTCGCCATCGACGTGTGGTCCTCCAAGCGACGAACTTGACCTGGTATTCGAAGTAAACCAACCACCAAAAGTAATGGGAGATAAGGCACATGAGACTGGGAACAAAGATGTTCGCCATTGCCTCGGCCGCTGCGCTGGGGCTCGGGTTGACGGCATGCGGGGCCGGTGACGAGGCTGCCAACAGCGACACCACCCGGATCGGCGTTTCGGTGTACGACATGAGTTCGTTCATCACCGCCGGCAAAGAGGGCATGGATCAGTACGCCAAGGACAACAACATCGAGTTGGTCTGGAACTCGGCCAACCTGGACGTGTCGACGCAGGCCAGCCAGGTCGACTCCTTCATCAACCAGGGCGTCGACGCGATCATCGTCGTTCCCGTGCAGGCCGATTCGCTGGGCCCGCAGGTTGCCTCTGCCAAGGAGAAGGGCATTCCGCTGGTTCCGGTGAACGCCGCGCTCAACAGCCCCGACGTCGCCGGCAACGTGCAGCCCGATGACGTGGCCGCCGGTGAGCAGGAAATGCAGATGATGGCCGACAAGCTCGGCGGTCGGGGCAACATCGTCGTCCTGCAGGGTCCGCTGGGCCAGTCCGGTGAGATCGACCGCACCAAGGGCATCAACAACGTGCTCGGCAAGTACCCGGACATCAAGGTGCTGGCCATGGACACCGCGAACTGGAAGCGCGATGAGGCCGTCAACAAGATGAAGAACTGGATCTCCGGCTTCGGCCCGCAGATCAACGGTGTGGTGGCCGAAAACGACGACATGGGCCTCGGCGCGCTGCAGGCGCTCAAGGAGTCGGGTCGCGCCGACGTTCCGATCGTCGGCATCGACGGCATCGAGGACGGCCTGAACGCCGTCAAGAGCGGCGAGTTCATCGGCACGTCCCTGCAGAACGGCACCGTGGAGCTCTCGGCCGGCCTGGCCGTGGCCAACGCACTCGCCAAGGGCGAAGAGGTCAACACCGAACCCGTCTACATCATGCCGGCCATCACCCAGGAGAACGTCGACGTCGCGATCGAGCACGTCGTCACCAAGCGGGCCGACTTCCTGGCCGGCCTGACCGAGCTGACCAACAAGAACCTCGAGACCGGCGATATCGCCTACGAGGGCATCCCCGGCCAGAAGGCTCCGTAGTACCCCTCTCTCACAACGTATTTCGCGACACACACCAGAAAGAAAGAGATCGAATGAAACTGTTCACCAAGATCGGCGCGATCGCTGGCGCCGGCGTGCTGGGCCTGGGCCTGACCGCCTGTGGCGCCGGTGACGAATCGGCCAACAGCGACACCACCCGCATCGGCGTCACGGTGTACAACATGAGCTCCTTCATCACCGAAGGCAAGGAGGGCATGGACACCTACGCCGAGGCCAACAACATCGAGCTGGTGTGGAACTCCGCCAACGACGATGTGTCCACCCAGGCCTCCCAGGTCGATTCGCTGATCAACCAGGGCGTCGACGCCATCATCGTGGTGCCGGTGCAGGCTGATTCGCTGGCGCCGCAGATCGCCGCGGCCAAGGAGAAGGGCATTCCGCTGCTGGCGGTCAACGCCGAGCTCAACAGCGATCAGCTGGCCGGCAGCGTGCAGCCCGACGATGTGGCCGCCGGTGAGCAGGAAATGCAGATGATGGCCGACAAGCTCGGTGGTCGCGGCAACATCGTGATCCTGCAGGGCCCACTCGGTGGCTCCGGTGAGATCAACCGCGGCAAGGGCATCGACAACGTGCTCGCCAAGTACCCGGACATCAAGGTGCTCGCCAAGGACACCGCGAACTGGAAGCGCGACGAAGCCGTCAACAAGATGAAGAACTGGATCTCGAGCTTCGGCCCGCAGATCAACGGTGTGGTGTCGCAGAACGACGACATGGGCCTCGGCGCGCTGCAGGCGCTCAAGGAAGCCGGCCGCACCGACGTTCCGATCGTCGGCATCGACGGTATCGAGGACGGCCTGAACGCCGTCAAGAGCGGTGAGTTCATCGGTACCTCGCTGCAGAACGGCACCGTGGAGCTCTCGGCCGGCCTGGCCGTGGCCCACAAGCTGGCCAAGGGCGAAGAGGTCGACACCAAGCCCGTCTACATCATGCCGGCCATCACCCAGGAGAACGTCGACGTCGCGATCCAGCACGTCGTCACCGAGCGGCAGCAGTTCCTCGACGGTCTGGTCGAGATGACCAACAAGAACCTCGAGACCGGCGATATCGCCTACGAGGGCATCCCGGGTCAGAAGCAGCCCTGACAGCCAACTGAATACCCCGCAGCGGGCCGGTCACCTTCGGGTGGCCGGCCCGTCTGGTTTAGTGAGGCATGCATCCTTTTCGTGCCGCCGTCGAAGCCGGCGATTTTGCTGCCATTCCGGCGATGTGTGCACCGGACGTCGTCTTCCGCAGCCCCATCGCGCACAAGCCTTACATCGGCCGCGACACCCTGGGCGTGATCCTGCAGGCCGTGTCGCGGGTCTTCGAGGACCTGACCTATGTGCGGGAGTTCGGCGACGACAACAACCATGCGTTGATCTTCACCGCCCGCGTCGGTGAGCTGGAGATCAACGGCTGCGATTTCCTGCACACCGGAGCGGATGGGCTGATCGACGAGTTCACGGTGATGTTGCGGCCTTTGAAGGCGGTCACTGCGTTCGCGGAGAAGATGAGTGTGGAGTTCGCCAAAGCCATGGAGGAGAACGCGTAGCGGACTACGCGTGAGTCCGTGGCCGCCGCGGCCGACGATCAACAGGTCAGTGAACGCCGGTCGAGGAGGCGGTGATGGCGACCATCGGCAGCGACCACCAGATCGTACGTCGCGAGTTGCGGGACGATGACAGTTGGCTGTTCACCGTCTGCTACACGGCCTACTTCACCGACGACGACCTGGGCAGGCGTTTCGACGACTCGGTGGCCATCCGAGAGTTGCACGGCCAGAACCGGATCGCGCAGGCTCAGCATCCGGTGACCTTCACGGCCACCAGTCCGAAGGTGTTCCGCAAGAAGCGGATCGTGGTGCGCGGGGCGGCCATCGAAGCGGTGTGCGCCGAGATCCGGCTGCATGCGTGCCCGGCTCAGCCCCTGCGCTGTTGAAGCTGCTCGTACCAGTCCGACGGCACCCGTCCGCGTGGGCCGGGCACGGTCTCGTCGGCGGGCCGGGAGTCGGGAGCGGCGAGCTTCGGTCCGTCGTAGTAGTCGTTGTCCCGGTAGTTCCAGAACCAGTCCTCACCGGGCTCGAACGACTGGATGATGGGATGGCCGGTTTCGGTCCAGTGCGCACTCGCGTGCTTCTCGGGGGAGTCGTCGCAGCAACCGATGTGTCCGCACGCGGCACACCGGCGCAGATGCACCCACCAACCCCCCACCTGGTCACACTCCAGGCATCCGGTACCGCTGGGTGGGGCGGCCGGATCGACATCGGTGCTCATGGCTGTCGAGCCTACTGTCGATCGAGGAAACGTGACCCGGTCTCGGTCCGGCTCGCTAGTCTTCCGGCCATGGCAGTCACAGATTCGCGCGAAGTGGTCATCGAGGCAACCCCCGAGCAGATCCTGGACGTCATCGCCGACGTCGAGAACACCCCGAGCTGGTCGCCGCAGTTCCAGAGCTGTGAGGTGCTGGAGTCCCACGACGACGGCCGGCCCAAGCGAGTCAAGATGAAGGTCAAGGCCGCCGGCATCACCGATGAGCAGATCATCGAGTACACCTGGTCGGACACCGGGCCCAGCTGGACGTTGATCAGCGCCGGGGCGCTCAAGTCCCAGGATGCCTCGTACACGCTGACCCCCGACGGAGACAAGACCACGGTGCGTTTCGACATCTCCGTCGACCCGTCGATCCCCATGCCGGGCTTCGTCATCAAGCGCACGATGAAAGGTGCCATGGAGACGGCCACCGACGGTCTGAAGAAACAGGTGATCAAGCTCAAGAAGGGCTGAGATAACCCGTGACTCAGGTCAATTCGGGACCGCTGTCCGGGGTCAGGGTCATCGAACTGGGCGGGATCGGGCCGGGGCCGCACGCCGCCATGGTGCTGGCCGACCTCGGTGCCGACGTGGTGCGGGTGCGGCGGCCGGGCGGGTTGACCATGCCGGCCGAGAACGTCGACCTGTTGCATCGCGGTAAGCGGATCGTCGATCTGGACGTCAAGAGCCGGCCCGAGGTGCTGTTGGAGCTGGCCGCGAAAGCCGATGTGCTGCTGGACTGTTTCCGTCCGGGTACCTGTGAGCGCCTCGGTATCGGTCCCTCCGAGTGCACGCTGGTCAATCCCCGGCTGATCTTCGCCCGGATCACCGGCTGGGGACAGGACGGCCCGATGGCACAGTCGGCCGGCCATGACATCAACTACCTGTCGCAGACGGGGGCGCTGTCGGCCATCGGTTTCGCAGACCGCCCGCCGGTGGCGCCGCTGAACCTGGTGGCCGACTTCGGCGGCGGGTCGATGCTCGTGCTGCTGGGAATCGTGGCCGCGCTCTACGAACGGGAGCGGTCCGGACGCGGACAGGTGATCGACGCGGCCATGGTGGACGGGGTCAGTGTGCTGTCCCAGATGATGTGGACCATGAAGTCGACGGGTGCGCTGAAGGATCAGCGCGAGTCCTTCCTGCTCGACGGCGGCGCCCCTTTCTACCGGGTCTACGAAACCGCTGATGGTGGGCACATGGCCGTCGGCGCCATCGAACCGCAGTTCTTCGCACAGTTGCTGGCCGGACTGGGATTCGCCGACGGCGAGGTGCCCGGGCAGTTCGAACTGGATCGGTACGACGAGATGCGGGCCGCGTTCACCGACCGCTTCGCGTCGAAGACGCGGGCCGAATGGACGGCGATCTTCGCAGGCACCGATTCCTGCGTGACGCCCGTGCTGAGCTGGACCGAAGCGGCCGGCAATGAGCATCTGCTCGCCCGCGGGACCTTGGTGGACGTCGACGGGGTGCAGCAGGCCGCAGCGGCGCCGCGGTTCTCCCGAACCCCCGCGGGACCACCGGGCTCCCCGCCGCAGGACACCACGGCACTGGACGACATCGGCTGGTAGCGCCGAATTTGCTGCGAAGACACCCGCCCGTCACTAGGTTGGAGGGGTGGCGATACGGGCTTCGCGAGAGATCGTGATCGAAGCGCCGCCGGAGGACATCCTGGCGGCGCTGGCCGATGTCGACTCCATCCCGTCATGGTCGGCGGTGCACAAGCGCGCCGAGGTGATCGACCGTTATGACGACGGCCGCCCGCACCATGTCCGGGTGGCGGTGCGGGTGCTCGGCCTGCTCGACGAGGAAGTGCTCGAATACCATTGGGGGCCAAACTGGTTGGTGTGGGATGCGGAGCGCACCTCCCAGCAGTACGCCCAGCACGTCGAGTACACCCTCCAACCCGACCGCCTCACCGAGGCCACGAATGTCCGCATCGACATCACCGTGGAACCCGCGGCCCCTATCCCGCATTTCCTGGTGAAACGAGCCAGCAAGGCGGTGCTGGACTCGGCCACCCGTGGACTGCGGGACAGGGTCCTCGGCGTCAAGCGGGTTGTTTGACCGCAGGCAGGAACTCCTTGCCGCGACTGCGTGGCGGTTGTGTCTTGCCGTGGGTGGCGTAGATGACCAGGCCCACGAACGTCAGGCCGCCCACCAGATTGCCGAGCACGGTGGGGATCTCGTTCCAAACCAGATAGTCCACGACGGTGAAGTCGCCACCGAGCAGCAGCCCCGACGGGAACAGGAACATGTTGACGATCGAGTGCTCGAACCCGAGGTAGAAGAACACCATGATCGGCATCCACATCGCAATCACCTTGCCGGGCAGGCTATCTGACATCATGGCGCCGACGACGCCGGTGGACACCATCCAGTTGCACAACACCGCACGGACGAACAGGGTCAGCATGCCCGCTGCACCGTGTTCGGCGTAACCCACCGTGCGGCCGTGACCGATCTCGCCGATGGCCTGCCCCACCGCGTCGGGGGCGACGGAGAATCCGTAGGTGAAGTAGATGGCCATCAGCACCGCGACGGTGAATGCGCCGGCGAAGTTGCCCAGGAAAACCAGGCCCCAATTGCGCAGCAGCCCACGGATTGTCACACCGGGGCGCTTGTCCAGCCACGCCAGCGGCACCAGTGTGAAGACGGCTGTGAGCAGGTCGAATCCCAGCAGGTGCAGGATGCAGAAGCCGACCGGGAACAGCACTGCTCCGAGCAGTGGTTCGCCGGTGTTGACCGTGATGGTGACGGCGAAGGCGGCGGCCAGCGCGAGGATGGCCCCGGCCATGTAGGCGCGGATCAAGGTGTCCCGCGTCGACATGAAGACCTTGGTCTCCCCGGCGTCGATGATGCGTTTGGCGAGTTCTTTCGGAGTTACGTACGACATCTGAGTTTCTCCGGTCACCACTGGTAGGGCAGGAATTTGCCGTCGATCGTCACGACCACACGGTCGCCGGCGGCATCGGCCCGGCGTTCGAAGTTCACGTTGCAGTTGATGGCGCTCATGATTCCGTCGCCGAACTCTTCGTGGATCAGCGCTTTGAAAGCGGGACCGTAGACGTTGATCAGTTCGACGAACCGGTAGATGGTGGGGTCGCTCTGCAGCGACGCATCCGCAGTCCGGTAGGGCTGACGCTGGATCGCCGCGACCGTCTCGTCGCTGAGTCCGAGCAATTCGCCCACGGCCGTTGCCTCTTTGGCGGGTACGGGATGGCTGCCCAGCAGGGCGGCGGTGGTCCAGACGAGCGGCCGGTCGATGTGGTCGGCCAGCTTCTGCCAGCTGGTGCCGGTGGCGATCCGGCGGGCTTCGATCTCTGCTGTCGCCGGCGTGGTGGGGTCGTAAGCCATGAATCTCTCCTTTACGTGGTGGTTTCCATCGGATCGCGTCGAGATGGATCGCGACAACGGCAGGACGCGCACGCCATCCGGCATTTCGCGCACGAGTGCCTCGGGTTAACCAGGGCGTTACGGCGGGGGAAACGCCGCGCAACTCGACGCTCCTAGCGTCGGATCCCATGGGGACTGTCGACGCGGAATTGCTGTCCGCTGTCGTCGACGCCGCTCCCACACCGTTGTGGGTCATCGAGGCGGACGGCACGGTGGCCTTGGCCAACAAGGCGGCCGTCAGCGTGCTCGATTACGCCTCGGTCGGTGACGTGATCGGTGCTCCGAGTCACGACACCCTGCATCAGTGGCGGCCGGACGGGTCGCGTTATGCCTCGCACAACTGTCCGATCGTCGACCACCGGGGATCGCACGTCGGTTCCCATCCCGAGTTGTTCTTCACCCGCGTCGGACGTCCGATCCCGGTCACCTGGTCCATCCGGCCTCTCGGCGACGGCGGAGCCAAGCTGTTGTCGTTCACCGACGTCACCGAGCAGATGGCGGTCCGCAAGCGTGATTTCGGAAGTGCACCGTCACGCGCGGAACTGCGGGCGCGGCTGTTGGCCCATGTCAGCCTGAGATTCCGCGATCCGGAATTCACCCCGGCGGTGCTGGCCGGTGAATCCCACCTGTCGCTTCGTCTGGTACAGCAGCTGCTGTCCGAGGACGGCCGGTCGCCGGCCACCGAGATCCGGCGCAAACGCCTGGAGCTGGCCTGCATGCTGCTGCGAAGCGGATCCACCGTGCGCCATGCCTGCCATGCCAGCGGGTTCAGCGACGCCGGCACCTTCACCAGGGCTTTCCGCCGTCAGCTCGGGCTGTCGCCCAGTGAATGGTTGCGCAAGGTTTCGAATCATCCGGAGTCTGCGGAAATAGCGTCTCTGTGACCCCGGTTGCTCCCAAGTATGCCGACTGGAGTCGTTCTCAATCTGAACCCATCCGCCGACAACGCCGTCGATGACGCGATTGCGCAGGCCAGACGCGCCTACGACGCCGGAGTGCGCCAGCTCTGGCTTGCGCAGATGGCCGACGTCGACGCGATAGCGCTGGCGGGACTGATCGGGGCTGCCATCCCCGGCTTGGGTGTCGGGACGTCCGTGGTGCCGATCAACCCCCGGCATCCGCTGCTGATCTCTGCGGCGGCCCAGACCGCTCAGGCCGCCTCTCACGGGCAGTTCAGTCTCGGGCTCGGTCTCGGAGCGCCCGATGTGGAGAAGGCGGTGTTCGGGACCGCGTGGTCCAACACCGTCACGCGGTTGCGCGAACACCTCACCGTGCTGCGGTCCGTGTTCAACACCGGCGCCGTGGACTTCCAGGGCAGTGAGATCGCCTCGAGCCCGCAGTGGCCGGTGTCCGTGGCCGGCGGCACCCCGATCCCCATCTACGTGGCCGCCATGGGGCCCAAGGCTCTGCAGGTCACCGACGAGCTGGCGGACGGCACGCTGCCGTATCTGGCGGGGCCGCGCACCGTGGGTGAGTTCATCGTGCCCACCATCAATGCCGCCGCCGCCGCTGCCGGCCGCCCGACTCCCCGGGTCATAGCGATGGTGCCCGTTCTGGTGACCGATGACGTCTCGGCCGGACGAGCCTGGGCGGCAGAGCAATTGGCCTTCTACGAGACCATTCCGTCCTATCAGAAGGTGATCGCACGGGAGGGTGTTGACCGGGCCGCCGATCTGGCGGCGATCGGGACCGCTGAGGAGGTGACGCGCCAGTTGCGGCGTTATCTGGACGCCGGCGCCACCGATATCGCGGTGAGTCCGCTGCGGCGTGAGTCTGGTGATGCCGAGGCGAACTGGGCGGTGGTCGCCGGGTTGTAGTGCGGGGGTGCCCGCCTGGGAGCGACTTTTAAGCGACGTGAAAGTGGTTCCGCTGCTTGTGTTCTGACCGTTTCCGCCGCGCCCGTTTTTGTCGGACCCGGTCGGTATGGTCGGGTCATGTTCCCCCAGTTGCCGACGATGATCGACGAGTTGCGAGGTGGCAGTGCTGCCGCCCCGGTCGTCGATGCCGCGGTGAGCTGGGCTCGGGTGGCCGCCGCCGCGGAAGCACAGCGGTTGGCGGCGCTGGCCGAGTGGGCAGCGGTGTTCCTGGCCGACGCCGCCGAGGACGAGGACGCCGGTTTGTGTGCCGTGGACGCCGAAGACGATGTGGTGGCCCAGATGGGGATCGCGTTCGGCATCTCGGCGCGCTGGGCGTTCAACGATCTGCAGGTCGGCGCGGCGATGCGGGAACGCTTCCCCCAACTCGCCGCCCTGTTCCACCGCGGGGAGATCTCCGCGCGGGTGATGTGCACCGTGGTGGAACGCACGTTCTTGGTGGTCGACGAGCAGGCTCTGGCTGCCATCGATTCCGCGTGCGTCGAGGCGGCCACCACGTGCGGGTGGAGCGGCCTGTCGTACTACAAACTGAAAAACGCCGTCGATGTCTGGGTCGAACGCTTCGACCCCGACGCGGTGCGGCGGGTCCGCAACACCGTCCGCGGGCGCGGGGTCACCGTGGAGCACACCGACGACAAGGCCGGCATCACCACCCTCACGATGCGGTTGACCAAACCCGGCGGCGCCCTGCTGATGGGCAAACTGCGCACCATGGCCAAAGCGGTGTGCCCCAATGATCCCCGCACGCTGGACCAGCGGCTCGCCGATGCCGCCGAAGCTTTGGGCGCTGATGCCGATCACCTGAAATGCCTGTGCGGTTCCGAGGTCTGCCCCGCGGCCGCCGAGGACGGGGTGGCCTCGCGGTTCGTGGTGCACATCTACGCCGACGCCCCTGCGCTGGACGGTGACCCCGATCCGCTGATCCACGGCGAAGGCGTGTTCCCCACCGGCCCCACCAACGTCACCATCACATACCCCACCAAGGACACCAAGCCTGCTGTCAGCAAGCCCGAGGACGCAGCCGCTGCGGAGCCCGACGCCGAGGCTGAGGTGGGCGACAAGACCGCGGCTGCGGAAGTCGACCAGTTCGACCCGGACCAGGAGCCGCCGTCGTCGGCTCCGCGGCACTGCCCGGCTCCTGCCGACCGAGAAGCCGAGCTACCGACGGGCGAGGAGCCCGAGCTAGTGGCGGCCGAGGCGGCTACCTCGGACGCCGCTACCGCCGGCGAAACCACTCACGCAGGCGCGGTGGTCGCCGAGCCTGGTGAGGCCGAGTCAGAGCCCGCGGCCCCAACAGCTCCCAAGACGGGCACGGCGCCGGGGTTCATCCCCGGCTACGGGGTGGTGCCGAATGCGTTGATCGCGGCCCTGATCACCGCCGGCGCAAAGATCCGCCACATCAAGACGCCTGCGGTCGATCCGACCGAGAGCTACCGCATCCGCGCCGCGGACCGCGAATTCGTACAAGCCCGCGACCTGACCTGCCGGGTCCCGGGCTGCGACCGCCCCATCCGCGACGCCGACCTCGACCACACCATCCCCTGGGGTGACGGCGGGCCCACCCATGCCTCCAACCTCAAGGGCCACTGCCGCCATCACCACCTGATCAAGACATTCCGCGACGGCTGGTCCGAAGTCCAACAGCCAGATGGCACCGTCCTCTTCACCACCCCCACCGGTCACACCTACACCAGCATCCCGCTGAGTCGCATCCTGTTCCCGGGCGTGAACACCAGCTCGGCGCCGGTGCAGCGGGGCAGCCCGAGAAAAGAAGCGGCCGCCGACAAGTCGGTGAAGATGCCGAAACGAAAACGCAGTAAGGCCAAAGACCGCGCCTACCGCATCGCCGCAGAGCGCGCACTCAACGCTGCCCACCGCGCCAGCGGTGGCACCCCCACCCACCGCGCGGCCACCCCCAAAGACGACTGGGGCTACCGCCTCTTCTTCGAGGAGCGTACCCACCTCGCCGACTCCGATGAGCCACCGCCATTCTGACGGGTCAGCTGGCGAACAGTCGCTGCGATCGGGCCTCGTGACGCATACCGGCGATCTCGAGCTGAATTGTGGTGCTGGTGATTTCGGAGATCGGTCGTGCGCACGCCTCGGCAGCGAGAGTGACTACGGCATCAACCTTGCGGACCTGGATGCGCTGCGCCTCCAGCGGCCCCAGTCGACCCAACCGCACAGCGGCGCTCAGCACCGACGACAACGCCGACCGCAGCGAACCCAGCACGGCGGTATGCACTTCGACGCCGATCTGAGCCTGCACCGCCCCCTCCACCACCGCGAGATTCCCGGCGGTCGAGCCACTGACCACCGCAGCGAGATACCCGTCGGCGGTACACAACCCGACCTGTTGCGCCGTCACCGCCAACTGCACGCCAGCAGATTCAGACGCTGCGCGGGCATTGCCGGACAACTTGTACGACGACAGCAACCCATCGAGATCACACAGCGACACCAGCGCGGGAGCGGCGCGCCACGCCGCCGCCGTCACCGTGGCATCGAGGGAAGCGACCCCGTAGGACAGGTAGTCCAGCGCAGCCGCTTCGATCTCGGCAGCGCCCGCAGAGGGGCGCTGCGCCAGCCATTCCTCGAAGCCGTTGCTGTGCACCATCCGGCCGGCGGGAAACGCGCTGTCGTGCAGTTGCATCCACAGCGCGAGTGCAGCCGGGCGGTCAGTCATGGGAGTGGGAGTGGCCGGCCGAGGTCCGCGACCAACCACGGGCGGCCAGTGGCACATCGGCGACCTTGCCGGTGACGCCGAGGTCGGCCAGAAGATGCTCGGCGGCATGGGCACTGGTGAACAACGGCGCAGCCACCGAGTCGCGATCGATGTCGACCGGCGCGTGCTGATTGCCCAGCACATAACCCAGCAGCAGCATGCTGCGTGGGTCGTTCTGGTCGAACCGTACGGTGACAGCGGGCTCGGCGGGCCGGCGGACCACCACCACCTGATCACCGTCGTCGGCAATCACCGCGCCATCAACCAGAAAGGTGCCGCGCGGCATCAGAATCCGGACCTGCAGACCGCTGTCGGCGGTGACCAGCTGGCGTGGCTTGGCGGCGTCACCCCAGCCGATGTCGACGTGATGCCTACGTCGGCCGGCGAACTGAGGGTCGTCGATGGCGCCCAGGATGGCTTCAGCGTTCACGGCACAACCCTTTCTCGGACGGCGTTGAGCAGCATCTGCTGCGTGCGGTGCAGATCCGGTGCGTGATCGGTGGTGATCCGGGCCAGCACGCCAACGGCAGTGGGCAACTCGCTGGCGCCGCCGTGAACCGGAGCCCCGGAAAGTACACCGCGGACGTCGTCGAGCAGCGCGGCGGTGTCGGCGGACGGCGCAACCACCATCAACGTTGCCAGGTAATCGGCGTCCACCAGCCGCGCCGCCGACGGTGGTTCGAGCATCACGAGGTCACGGGCGACGGTCCGTCCGGATACCGACACCCGGACCGTGCTGTCGTAACTGCGGTAGCGGAACCGCTCACCATGGCCGATCCGGCCCGCCGCCAACGCCTCCCACCCCAGATAACATCCCCGCGCATCGACGCCGACATCCATCAGCTGTGTGAAGCGCGAACCGGTATGGGGGATGAGCGTTTTCGGCAGATACTCGAGCACGGCATCCCCGTCGACACGGAACTCGATCCGGTGGCGCGAGCCGAGTCCGCGCCCGGCGAACACCTGGGTGGCGGCCTGGGTGGTCATCCGCAGGTGAGATCCGGATTCGGCGTGCACGGTGGTGGTCAGGTCGTCGTCGGAGAAGGTGCCACCGCTGGGGCTCTGCACGCAGACCATCGCCGCGTCCGGGAACGCCTCATCGTGGTACAGCGGCGCCGTCATCCGCTGCGGGTACCGCTGCTGCATCTCGGCGGCACGGGTGCGCCCGGTCCCGTCCACGACCACCCGCAGCGCGAGTGTGCCGGCGGCGATCATCGTGTGGCCGGTTCCAGCATCGCGCCCGTCAGCAGCTGTGTCACCACATCCTGAAGGCCCTGGCCTGAGCGTAGATCGGTGAACACCGTCGGCTTGACGGGCCGGACCACGGCACAGTCGGCCCGCATCCGGTCGAGGTCGGCGCCGACCATCGGGGCGAGGTCGATCTTGTTGACCACCAGCAGGTCTGCCTGGAGCAGCCCGATCCCGTTCTTGCGGGGGATGTCGTCACCGGCGCCGGTGTCGATGACGAAGATCCAGAAATCCACCAGATCGGAGGTGAAGGTGGCGGCCAGATTGTCGCCGCCGGATTCCACCAAGATCAGGTCCAGGTCGTCGAACTGTGCACACAGCCGGTGAATGGCAGCAAGATTCGCCGACGGGTCCTCGCGGATCGCGGTGTGTGGGCAGGCGCCGGTCTCCACGGCCAACACCCGGGCGGGATCGATGACGCCGCTGCGCCGGACGCGCTGGGCATCCTCGTCGGTCACCAAATCATTGGTGATCACCGCGACGCTGAACCCCGCCGTCGTCAGTTCGGGGACCAGGGACTCGACGAGCCGGGTCTTGCCGGAACCGACGGGTCCGCCGATGCCGATGCGTATCACAGACATGAGAACTCCTACTTGATCGAGTAGCGCCGGCCCAGCGGAACGCTCTGCATGGGCACGCTGTCGCACAGCTGGCCGTCCACCTCGACGCGGTAGGTGTCCGGGTCGATGGTGATCGACGGCAGGTAATCGTTGTGCAGCAGATCGGCTTTGGTCAGTGCACGGGCACCGCGGCACCCCACCAGCGGTGTCGAAAGGCCAAGCTTGGCCGAAAGATCCGACGACGCGGCCGCCTGGGCCACGAAGTTCACCGACACATCGGCGGGGGTCTTGCCGAAGGCGGCCCACTGCGGGCGATACTTCAGCGGCTCACACGTCATCAAGGAGGCGTTGGCCTCACCCATCACCGACCAGGCCGGAAAGCCACCCTTGAACACCACCTCGGGACGGATGCCGAAGAACTTCGGCTCCCACAGGACGATATCGGCCAGTTTGCCCGGCTCCAGTGACCCGACCACATGGTCGATGCCGAACAGCCGCGCGGGGTTGATGGTCAGTTTGGCGACGTAGCGCAGGATGCGGGCGTTGTCGGCACCGGTGCCCTCATCGGCGGAAAGCGCTCCGCGGGTGGCCCGCATGTGTGAGGCCAATTGCCAGGTGCGGGCGATGGTTTCGCCGATGCGGCCCATGCCCTGGGAATCGGACCCCATCGCCGAGATGGCACCCAGATCATGCAGCACGTCCTCGGCGGCGATGGTCTCGCGCCGGATCCGCGACTCCGCGAACGCCACATCTTCGGGAATCCGGGGATTGAGGTGATGACACACCATCACCATGTCCAGATGCTCGTCGAAGGTGTTGACCGTGTACGGGTTCGTCGGATTGGTCGATGACGGCAGGCAATACGGCTCACCCACCACCCGCATGATGTCGGGAGCGTGGCCGCCGCCGGCGCCTTCGGCGTGATAGGTGTGGATGGCCCGGCCGCCGATGGCACGCATGGTGTCCTCGAAGAACCCGGACTCGTTGAGGGTGTCGGTGTGGATCTGCACCTGCAGATCCAGCTCGTCGCCGGCGTCCAGGGATGCCTTGATGGCCGCGGGGGTGGCGCCCCAGTCCTCGTGGATCTTGTAGCCGATGGCGCCCGCCAGGCCCTGCTCGATCAGCGGCGCGGTGCTCGAGGAGCTGCCGTTGGCGATGAACCCGAAGTTCATCGGGAACGCTTCGGCCGCAGAGAGCATGCGCGCCAGGTTGTTCGGACCCGATGAGGTGATCCCGACGGTCACCGGCCCCAGGCCGCCGCCGATCATGGTGGTGACCCCGCTGGAGATGGCTTCTTCGACCAGGCCGGCGCTGTCGAAGTGCACGTGTACGTCGATGGCGCCCGCGGTGGCGATCATGCCCTCACCGGAGCGGATGTCGGTGCCGGCGCCGATCACCATGCCGGGGTCGACGCCGTCCATGGTGCGGGGGTTTCCGGTCTTGCCGATCCCGGCGATCTTACCGTCGCGAATTCCGATGTCGGCCTTGCGAATTCCGAGCACCGCGTCGATGATCAGGGCGTTGGTGATCACGAAGTCCAGTGCACCGTCAGCGTTGGTGATGTCACCGTGCACGGCCATGCCTTCACGCATGGTCTTGCCGCCGCCGAACACCGCCTCGTCGCCGTACACCGTGCTGTCGTGCTCGACGCGGGCCAGCAGGTCGGTGTCGGCCAGGCGCACCCGGTCGCCGGTGGTGGGGCCGTACAGCTCGGCGTAGCGGGCCCGGCTGATGCGGTAGGCCATGTCAGGAGCCCTTCGAGTCGAGGTAGCCCGCGTCGCGCAGCGCGGTGACGTAGGGCTCGGGTGAGCCGGTGGTGGCACCATTGGTCATGGCGTTCTGCCCGATGACCACCCGCTCACCGCCGTAGGTGGTCAGCGAGACCTCTTGCGTCTCACCGGATTCGAAGCGCACCGCCGTACCCGACGGGATGTCGAGGCGCTTGCCGAACGCCAGAGCGCGATCGAAGCGCAGTGCCCGGTTGGCCTCGAAGAAGTGGAAATGCGAACCCACCTGGACGGGCCGGTCGCCGGTGTTGACGACGGTGACGGTTGCGGTGTCACGACCCTCGTTCAGCACAATCTCGCCATCCTCCGGCAGCACTTCGCCGGGGCGCACCGTGACCGGCCGGGTGCCGGGCCGGATCGCGTCGTGCACGGTGACCAGCTTCTGGCCGTCTTCGAAGAAGGCTTCCACCTGTACCGAGCCCAGCAGTCCCGCCACGCCTGGCAGTACGTCGTCGTCGGTGAGGATCTGGGCGCCGTGGGCGGCGGCCTCGGCGACGTTGGCCCCGGCCCGGGCGGCCTCGACCACCTCGTCGGCGATCAAGGCGCGTGCCTCGGGGTAGGTGAGTGCCAGCCCGGCTGCCCGGCGTTTGCGCGCCAACTCGGCGGCCAGGAACAGCAGCAGCCGGTCTTCGTCCTTGGGTGTCAGATGCATCAGCCGGTGATTCCCTCGGCCCAGGGATAGCTCTTCAGGAACGGGTCCGGCGTGATCGGTTCGGGGGACTCCCACACCTGGTCGATCAGTCCGCTCGGTGCGACGACGCCGATGCGGGCCGTCTTGGTGACGTGGTGGTTCTCCCCGTCGATGGTGACCGAACCTTCGGGGGCGTCGATGGTGACACCGCCGGCCGCGTTCTGGATATCGGCGACTGTGAACGAATTGGCTTTCTCCACAGTCGCTTTCCAGAGGTACACCCCGGTGTAGGCGGACTCCATCGGGTCCGAGGTCACCCGGTCGGGACCGTACTTGGCCTTGAAATCGGCGACGAACTTCGCATTCGCCGGGGTGTCGAGGGTCTCGTAGTAGTTCCACGACGACAACTGTCCGACGAGGGTGTCGGCGCCGATGCTCTTGACCTCTTCCTCGCCGACGCACATCGACATCACCGGCATGGTCTCGGGCGTCAGGCCCGCGCTGTTGTATTCGCGGAAGAACGATGTCAGCGACGCGCCGACCACCACGTTGAAGATGGCGTCGGCGTCGGCGGTGCGGATCTTGTTGACGATGGTGGCGAAGTTGGTGCTGTCCAGCGGTACGTAATCCTCGCCCTTGATCTCCATGCCGTTGGCCTCGGCGTAGGCCTTGACGATCGCGTTGGAGGTCCGCGGGAACACGTAATCGCTGCCGACCAGGTACAGCGATTTCACGCCCTGCTCCTTGAGATAGTCCAAGGCAGGGATGATCTGCTGGTTGGTGGTGGCGCCGGTGTAGTAGATGTTGGGCGAGGATTCCAGGCCTTCGTATTGCTGGCCGTAGTACAGCAGCGCGTTGGCGTCCTCGAACACGGGAAGCATCGCCTTGCGGCTGGCCGAGGTGTAGCCGCCGAAAACCGCTGCGGCACAATCGCTGTTGACCAGCTTGTTGGCCTTCTCGGCGAACACGGTGGGGTCAGAGGCGCCGTCTTCGCTGAGCAGCTCCAGCTGCTTGCCCAGAACTCCACCGCCGGCGTTGATCTCGTCGACGGCCATCGCGATGGCGTCGTGGATGACGGTTTCGCTGACGGCCAGTCCACCGGACAGGGAGTTGATGGAGCCGACGGTCACGGTCGGTCCGGAGGTGTCGGCGCAACCCTCCTGGCTGGTCGTGGTCTCGTCGCTGGCCCGGCTGCCGCAGCCGGCGGCGAGCACGGCGGTGGCCGCCAGTAACGCGACGGAAGGTCCCAGTTTTTTCATGTGTTGCAGCGTAGAAACGGCGGCGCCGGGGTGACTATGGGACGAATCTCCCATTTCGAAGAACCGTTTTCGCCGCCGCCCCAACACCGAAACGTTGCTGAAACATGGCCTGCTGATGATGGCCGCTATGGCCGGGATCTATGGCGACGTGCTGGGCAGTGCCAGCAGCATGGAGACCCGCGCCCACGATCTTCTGGAGACCCTGAGCAGTCGTGCCGCCTCCTCGGCGTCGGCGATCTGCCTGTGGGATCCGATCCAGCGCAGGCATGTCGGGGTGGCCAATCACGACTACCCCAAGCCGGTGATGGATCACTTCAACTCGTGGTTCGTCGAGAACGACCCGCTGTTCGACGCCATGCGGGTGCACGGCCTGGGGGCGCTGCGCTGGCGTGACTTCCCGGACTACCGCCGGGGATTCTCGGTCAACAATGTCTTCCGTCCCGCCGGCTTCGACGAAGGGCTGTCCGCCCGCTTGGTGACCAACGACGGTACCTACGTCGGCACCATCCACGTCAACTGCGATGACGCTCGTTATCCCAGCGACGACGATGTGGCCGAGATCAACGCGTTGCGGGCACAGATGGCCGAGCAACTGGACTTCTCGCTGCGGCCCCGCATGGTCGCCGAACTGGTGGCCCCGGACGCCCAGGCCTGGGCCGTCGACGATGCCGGACGTGCGCACGTGCTGCGGTGCGGCGACACCTTCGACGGGGCGCTGGAGCCGGTGCTGATCAGCGAGCTCGCGTTCGCGTTCCGGACCATCCCGTCAGACGTGCTGCGCTACCACGACGGCATCTCCTGGCTGCACGTGCGCCGTATCGCGACCTCACCGCGCTATCGCGGCGACAGCCTGGGGGCCGTGCTGCTGGTGACGCGGGCGCCGTTGCCGATGGGCATCACCCCGCGTGAGCTGGACGCGCTGACGTTGGCGGTGTGCGGCCTGACCAACACCCAGATCGCGGCTGCGCTGTTCATCAGTGCCCGCACCGCGGGGCATCACCTCGAGAGTGCGTCGGGCAAGCTCGGTGCGGCCAACCGCGCGGCCTGCGCATCCCAGGCGGTATCGCTGGGATTGCTGTCGGCTCAGGTCCTGCGCGACTTCAGTGGCGGAGAATCTGTAGCCGTCTGATCGCCTCGTCCAGGGTGGCGTCGCGTTTGCAGAACGCGAAGCGCACCAGGTGATTCCATTGCGCGGCGTACGGTCCGCCCGGATCGCAGAACGCGGACAACGGAATCGCTGCCACACCCGCGCGGTGCGGCAGCTCGGCGCAGAAGGTGGTGCTGTTGTCGTAGCCGAGCGGACGTGGGTCGGCGCACACGAAATACGTTCCCGCACTGGCGTGGACGTCGAACCCGATATCGGTGAGCGCCGCGGAGAGCTTGTCTCGTTTGCGCTGCAGATCATCACGCAGGTCCGCCACCCAGGCGTCCTCGGTGTCCAGGGCGTGGGCCACCGCCGGCTGGAACGGCGCCCCGCCGACGTAGGTGAGGAATTGCTTGGCCGCGCGCACCCCGGCCAGCAGGTCGGCTGGACCGCAGGCCCAACCGATTTTCCACCCGGTGGCGTTGAACATCTTTGCGGCGCTGGAAATGGTGATGGTGCGCTCAGCCATACCGGGATAAGCGGCCAGCGGCAGGTGGGTGCGGTCGTCCCCGGGGTCTGAGAACACCAGGTGCTCGTACACCTCGTCGGTGATCACCAGCAGATCGGCCTCGACCGCGATCTGTGCGACCGCCCTGAGTTCGTCGTCGCGCAGCACCAGCCCGGTGGGGTTGTGCGGGGAGTTGATGATCAGCGCCTTGGTACGCGGTGTCACCGCGGCGCGCAGCGCGTCGAGGTCGAGGGCGAATCCGCGGCCGTCGGGAACCAGGGGAGCGGTGATGCGGTGGCAGCCCGCCATCGCCAGCACGGGGGAGTAGGAGTCGTAGAACGGTTCGATCAGCAGTACCTCCGAGCCTGGTTCCACCAGACCGATGACCGCCGCGGCAATGGCTTCGGTGGCGCCCACGGTGACCAGCACTTCGCTGTCGGGGTCGTACTCGACGCCGTGGCGGCGTTTGCGTTGCCGCACCACGGCCTGGCGCAGCATCGGGATGCCCGGGCCGGGCGGATACTGGTTGATGCCGTCGGCGATGGAGTCCTGGGCGACCTTCAGCATGGCCGGCGGGCCGTCCTCGTCGGGGAAACCCTGGCCGAGGTTCACCGCGTTGATGCGCGCGGCAAGCGCGGACATCTCGGCGAACACGGTGGTCGTGTAGGGCTGTAGCCGGTGGACCGTCATGAGACACGAGCGTAGGGGAAGACCCGCGTGCGATCGATTGCATGACATCGCGGTCGGCGTGACGATCCAGCGGTAATCTGGCTGCCTGGCCCGTCAGCCCGGGTCGCAGGGGAGGGAACGTGCCGCGCAGAGTGACCATCGACGACGTGGCGCGCCTGGCCGAGGTCCACAAGGCGACGGTGTCGCGGGCGCTCAACGCCCAGACTCGCGACCAGGTGAATGTCGAGACCCTCAAACGGGTCAAACGCGCCGCCCGTCAACTCGGTTACGTGCCGAATGCGATGGCGCGTGGGCTGCGCACCAGCAAGTCGATGACCATCGGCGTCATCATCCCCGACCTGATGAACCCGATTTTCCCGCCGATCATCCGCGGTATCGAGCATGTGCTCCAGGCTCAGGGCTACACGGTGCTGATCGCCAACACCGACTCCCACGACGATGTCGAGATCTCGGTGTTCGAGTCGTTGCTGCAGCGCAGGGTCGACGGATTCATCCTGGCGACCGGCCGGCTCGACGATCAGCCGGTGGTCGACGAGGCGGTCGCGGCCGACGTTCCGGTGGTGCTGGTCAACCGCGGCTCCGGGATCGGGGGGTTTCCGCTGGTGGGTGGCGACAACACCCGCGGCATCGAACTGGCCGTCGCGCACCTGGTCGAGCTGGGGCACCGCCGGATCGTGCATGCCGCGGGTCCACCCAACTTCTCCACCACACGCTCGCGCGCCGAGGCGTTCGAGACCGCCGCCACCAAGGCGGGCGTGCAGCACGACACCATCTACGCGACGGCGCTGACCATCGAGGCCGGTGTGGCGGCCGCCGAGAAATTGCTGTCGCACAACGATATTCACCCCACCGCGCTGATGGCGGGCAATGACCTGGTGGCGCTCGGGCTGATCAGGCGGCTGCGCGCCGAGGGTCTGCGGTGCCCGGAAGAGGTGTCGGTGGTGGGCTTCAACGACATGCCGTTCGCCGAGGACTTCTGGCCGCCGCTGACAACGGTGCACATGCCGCTACGCGAAATCGGTGCGGAGGCAGCACGATTGCTGCTGCGGGGCATCGAGAGCGGCGAGCAGGACGGAGCGACGCTGACGCTGCCGGTGTCGCTGGTGGTGCGGGGCTCGACGGGACCTGCCAAGACCTAGCCGAAACGGCCCACCAACTCCTCGGCCAGCCCGGCAGCGGCGGGACTGCGGTGGCCGGCCGACGCTGACGCCAGATACAGCGTCCACATCACCGACGGTGCCAGCGGAATCGACCGCAGATCGTCGAAGCGCCGCGCATCGGCGGCGGGCATGATCGTGGTACCCAGCTGGTGGCGGGTGAGGCCGGCGGCGATGGTGTAGTCGGCCACCTCGTAGGCGGTGACGACGACGACGCCCGCGTCGGCCAGCGCGTGATCGACCAATCGGCGCACACCCCAACCGGGGGCGAACTGGATGAGGTGTTCACCCACCAGATCGTCCATCCGCACCGCGCGGCGGTCCGCCAGCCGGTGATCGGGCCGGCACACGAACAGCAGGGGCTCGCTGTTGAGAGGCTGGACGTCGACGAGTGTGGACGGCTTGCCCGGCGTGGAGATCAGCGCGAGGTCCAAGGTGCCGTCGGCGATCGCGGCGATATGTCCCGCCGAACCTGCTGAGCTCTGCCGCAGCCGGACGTTGACCAGGGGATGCCGGCGGTGGAACCGGCCCAACGCTGCGGGCAGATCCAGTGCGCCAGAGGACATCAGCGTGCCCAGCTGCACCGTGCCCGCCAACTGACCGTGGTACTCGAGCACCGCGTCGCGGGCCCGATTCGCGGCATACAGCACCTGATAGGCCTGCTCCAGAAACGCTTCGCCGGCGGGGCTGAGTGCGATCTGCCGCCGGGAGCGGTCGATCAGCGGTACGCCCAGTTCTTTCTCCAGTTTCGCCACCGAGGCCGACAATGCCGACTGCACGACGTGCACCCGCTCGGCAGCCCTGGTGAAATTCCGTTCGGTCGCCACCGCGACGAAGTACTCGAGCTGACGGAGCTCCATACCGCATTGAACCATCTGCCAGACCGATCAGACAGATCACAAACATTCGTTGGACGTGATGAGACGGGTGATGCTGCGATCAGAACCATGACCACTGACATCGTCGTCGCAGGCGCCGGCCACAACAGCCTCATCACCGCGTGTTATCTGGCCAGGGCCGGCTACCGGGTACTGGCCGTCGACGCCCGCCACATCCCCGGCGGTGGCGCGGCCACCGAGGAGATGCTGGCGCCCGGCTATCTCGTCGATTCCTGCTCCACCGGTCACACCCTGATCCAGGGCAACCCTCTGATGGTCGACGACGAACTCGGGCTGCTGGCTCAGTACGGGCTCGAGTACGCCCACCCGGATCCCGTTGCGCACGTGATGTTCCCGGATGGCCGGCAGTTCACGCACTGGTTGGACATGGACCGCACGGTGGACGCCATCGCCCGCTTCTCCAAGGCCGACGCGCAGGCGTACCGGAGACTGATCGCGGAATGGCGTGAGGTGAAGCATCTGTTCAACCGTGCGCAGTTCACGCCGCTGGGGCACGGGCCGAGCCTGGATCAGATGCTCGACGAACACCCGATCGGCAATGTCTGGAAACGTCGCCGGGTGATGTCGTCCTGGGAGGTGATCCGGCACGAGTTCGAGAACCGGCACATCCGGTCCTACATGCTCTGGCAGGCCTATCAGACGATGGTGCGCCCCGACGCCGCCGGCACCGGGCCCCTGGCGTATTCGATCATCGGCGGCCGCCAGGAGAAGAGCTGGTCCATTCCGCTCGGGGGATCGGGACAGCTGACGCAGGCTCTGGTCCGGTGCTTCGAGTCCCACGGTGGGCGTATCGAAACCGGGGTCATGGTGGAATCGCTGATCCTGCGCGACGGCCGGGCGGTGGGCGTGCGGGCCACCGACGGACGCGAGTTCCATGCCTCCGTCGCCGTGCTGTCCACGATCCACGTCAAACGGCTGACCGAGATGGCACCGGCGGAAAGCTGGGACGCGGCATGGCGTTACGGGGTCTCCACCTACGACCCCGGCGCGGCCGGATTCGCGGTGTACCTGGGCACCACCGCGCCGCCGGTGTTCGAGACGGAGGACGGTCCCCTCTCGGCGGTATCGGCCGGGTACGCCGGCTGGCCGGAGGACATCCTCGATCACGCCAGGATCGCCTACGACGGCGGTTGGCAGGACCGGATCGGCTGGATGCTGGCCGCCACCCCCACGCTGGTCGATCCCAGCCGGGTCCCGGTGCCGGGACACCACACCGTGAAACTGCTCAACACCGTCGGCCACGTCATGCCGGACGGACGCGGGTACGCCGAGGTGATCGCGCGCCGCGCCCGTGAGCTCAAAGACCTCACCCGGCGGATGTGCCCGAGTTTCACCGATGAGGTGGTGATCGCCGAATACGTCAAGGGGCCGGTGGAATTCGAGGAATCCAACCCCGCCATGGTCAACGGCGCCTGGCACGGCGGTGACCGCGGCATCACCTTCGCCGGACCGCAGCGTCCCGCGCCCGGGTGGGCCGCACACCGGACACCGATCCGTGGGCTCTATCAGACCGGAGCCACCACCTATCCGGGTGGCTCGGTGACGGGTGGGCCCGGGCGGAACGCGGCCATCGTGATGCTCGCAGACCTCGGACGTGACTTCCCCTTCGCCCAAACCGCCACACGGGCCCAGAAGTTCGAGTAGAAACCGGCAGAACGTCGGTCTCGGCGACGGTACAGTGCAGCCAAGCATCACTACAATCGATTGCAGGTCAATGGATCAGATCAATCTCGGTGTCTTCAGCCCGTCGGTGCTACTCGACGTCGCCCGCTCCAGCGGCCGGTTGGCCGACGCCGGTGTGCAGGTGCACGACGTGCCCGTCGCGTCCTCGCCGGCGCAGTTCACCTCGCTGCGCGCCGGCGACTACGATGCCGTGTTCACCAGCCCGGACAACGTGCTGGCGTACCGCTTCCTGCCCGCAAACCCGTTGGGCGAGTTGCTCGATGTCGAGATCGTGGCGGGTCTGGACCGGGGTCTCGGGTTGTGTCTGGGGGTGCGCCCGGGCGTCACGGACCCCACCGAGCTGGTCGGTGGCCGCTTCGGGGTCGACGTGCCTACCTCGGGATTCGCGTTCGTCGGGTACGCGCTGCTCGAAGCACTTGGATTGTCCCGCACCGACGTCGAGGTCGTCACCCTGGGATCGACGCCCACCCGCGCCAGGGCATTGCAGGCCGGGGACTGTGATGGCACGGTGCTCAACGCCGGTAATGAGTTGGCCGCTCGAGCGCAGGGCTGCACACTGCTGGCCGATGTCACCCGGTTGGGCCCGTACCTGGGCATGGTGGTGGCGCGCCTGCGTGAGGCGCCGGGCGCAGCGGCCGTCGAACGGATGGTGGCGGCGCTGATCGACACCGCGGGCCGTATCTCCGCGGGTGAATTGGACCAGCAGGCAACCGAATCCGCTGCCCGGTTGCTGTCGCTCGACCAGGCGGCGGCCGCAGAGCACGTGGCGGTGCTCAAGGATCCGGCCCGCGGGCTGATCACCGACGGCAGCGTCGATGCGGCCGCGCTGGGCACCCTGGTCGGGTTGCGCCGCCGGTTCCTGCCCGCCCCCGAGCTGGACGGCCTCGAGGGCCGCTTCGGCGAACTGAGCTACTCGCGCACCACGTAGCGGGCGCGTGCCACCGTGGTCACCACGGCATAGGCAATGGCCACCACCGTGGTGACGGCGAACAGGACCTCGAATCGATGTGCGCCCGCAGCGACATTGCCGACCGCCGCCCCCATCGAGGCCCCGACGAACAATGCGATGGAGAAGAACGACATCCCGATGGCGCGGCTGTCGGCGGCCGCGTCGGTCATCCACGTCTGCATGGTGGTGTGTCCGGACGCCCAGGCCAGGCCCAGGAGTAGGGCGGCCGCCAGCACGGTACCCAGCGAGATGTCCACGGCCACTGCGATGTACGCGCCTACGATCGCGACGCCCGCCACCAGCATCAGCACCCAGGCCGGCCAATGGCCCAGGATCAGCCTCATCAGTTGGCTGATCACCACCACGGCGGCACCGAACATCGCGGTCGCCACCCCGGCGACCAACACGGTGGCACCCGTCGCCTGCAATGCCACCGCCAGGTAGTTGAACACCCCGATCAGCAGCACACCTTCGACGATGGTGAACACCAGGATGCTGACCGCCCAGCGGTTGGCCGCGAGCCGGCGCAGCGACGGTAGCAGCGGTTCCCGGGTGCCGCCGGTGGCGTCCGCCAGCCGGGGAAGCGCGGCAACAAGCGCAAACGAGAAGACCGCGATCGCGACGTAAACCCAACGCCAACCCAACCATTGGGCGATGGCGCCGGCGCCGACGGTCCCGGTGGCGAGTCCGACGGAGATGGCCGCGGCAAGATTGGCATTCGCCATCGCCCGCTGTTTCATGGCCAGGGTGTCGCCGTAGTAGATCAGCACGGTGGTGATGGTGGCCGAGAACATGGCGCCCGCCACTCCGCGGGCAACGCTGTAGGCCAGCGCGTCATGAACGAAAGCCGTTGCAAGATTGGCCGATCCGCCCAATGCCGTCGAAACGACCAGGATCCGGACCTTGCCGTACCGGGCGGCCAGTGTGCTCCAGAACAGCTGGAACGCCGCATATGCCACGGCGTACACCGTCAGCGAATGACCGATCGCCTCGAGGTCGGCGCCCAGATCGTCGGCGATGACGGGGACCAACGGGGGCATCACCGACCGGTCGATCATCGACACGAACGCGGCGAGGATCAGGATCAACGCCGGTGTTCCAGGATCATCGCGCTTGTTCCAGGATCATCGCGCTTGTTCCAGGATCATCTAGGCGGCCATACCGGAACCTCTCCACGGCCGGAGCGGAACCGCACCGCCTTGGAGCGGACGAACTCGTGCAGGGTTTCGGGCGCGTTCTCCCGGCCGAAACCGCTGCCCTTCACCCCACCGAACGGGGAGCCGAGGAAAGACCGCCGCATGTAGTTGTTGACGAAGACCATGCCGGCTTCGAGCCGTTGCGCCACCTGCCAGGCAGCGGCCTCGTCGCGGGTGATCATCGCCGCGGTCAACCCGTAGGCGGTGCCGTTGGCGATCTCGACGGCCTCGTCCAGCGTGGAGTACCTCATGATGAGGGCGATGGGGCCAAAGATCTCTTCTTGTCCCACAGTCGAATCCGGGGTGACATCGGCCAGCACGGTCGGCGGCACCCAGTAGCCGTCGGCATAGGGCGGCTCTGTCGGTACTGTGCCCTGCGCGACGATCCTCGCTCCTTCGTCGAGTGCGGTCTGCAGATAGGCCAGTACGCGGTCACGTTGCCTGGCGTCGACCATGGGGCCGATATCGGTGTGTGGGTCCAGCCCGTCACCGACCACCAGCGCGGTGGCGGCCGCGGTGAATTTCTCCAGGAACTCGTCGTACACCGCGTCGTGGACCAGGATTCGTGCGGTCGAGGTGCACGCCTCGCCCTGGTTGTAGAACATCGCCTCGATCGACACGGTGACCGCGAGTTCCAGATCGGCGTCCGGGAACACCATCAGGGCGTTCTTGCCGCCCAGTTCCATGGTGGCGTAGGTGAGGTTCTGCGCAGCAGTCTCCAGCACCCGCCGGCCGGTGGCCGTCGCGCCGGTGAAGCTGATGCGTTCCACCTTCGGGTGGCCGGCCAGCGCCGCACCGGCTGTCAGGCCGGGAACGGCGTTGAGTACCCCGGGCGGGAGCACCTCGTTGGCGATCTCGACGAGCCGGAGCACGGTCAGTGGTGCCTGCTCACCTGGTTTGATCACCACGGTGTTGCCGGCGATCAGCGCCGGGGCGCCCTTCTTGGCGAAGTGAATGGGTGGCCAGTTGAACGGGAGGATGCACGCGACCACGCCATACGGCTCGTACAGCACCCGGGTCTCGATCGGTCCCTGGTCGATGATCTCTCCGGGCAGGCTGTCTCCGAGGCCGGCGAAGAAGTCGAAACAGTTCGAGCTGAACGCCACGTCATTGGCCAGGGCATCGCGCTTGGGCTTGCCGTTCTCCCGCGACACCAGCTCGCCCAGTTCGTCGGCGTGCGCGCGGATCCGGTCGGCGACCTGCTTGAGGTACGCACCGCGCTGCCGTCCCGACAGGTCCCGCCAGGCCGGCAGGGCAGCGCGGGCCGACTGGACGGCCCGGTCCACCAGGGCGTCGTCGGCCGACACGACGCGAGCCAGCGGTTGGGCCGTGGACGGCTCGATCACGTCGAAGGTGTCCGCGCCGTCCACCGGAACGAAAGCGCCGTCGATGAACGCCCCCCACACCGTTCGTTCCAGAGGTCCGGGCCGGGAACGCGGGGCAGCCGTGTCCGGGTGAAGCGTCGTCATGTGCACTCCGTCGTGGGCTCAATGCATCTGCAATCGATTGCGGCTGACTATAGACGGCCAGTGCGGGCGCCGGAACCTTTTCTTCTTGATGTGTTGGCACGCCGCTCGAAACCCGCCGCCGCGCCGTGCCGATGCGGAGATGCTCCGATGGGAAAGTGTTGACACCCGTCGCCGAGCTGTGTGACGATTCACTGCAATCGATTGCAAGTGAGCTACACAACAATCTGAGCTCGTCGGGGCAATCGGTCTGACAGAGAGGTTGGACATACATGCGCGTGACCACTGCTTTTCGCGCGATCGCGGCGGCTGCCGCGATCGCGCTCGCTGCGACCGGCTGTTCCGCCGACAGCAACAGCGACGGCGACACCATCAAGATCGGCGCTTCACTGCCGCTGACCGGTGAGTTCAGCCAAGGCGGCCTCGACACCCAGCGTGGGTACGAGACCTGGGTCGAGATGACCAACGAGGCCGGCGGTCTGCTCGGCAAGCAGGTGGAGATCGTCATCAAGGACGACGCCACCCAACAGGAGACCGCGGTCAGCAACTACAACAACCTGATCGCACAGGACAAGGTGAACCTGCTGCTCGGCAGCCAGTCCTCACTGCTGAACATCCCGGCCTCGGCCATCGCCGAGAAGAACAAGATGCTCTTCGTCTGCCCGTCGTGCGGATCGCCGGACATGTTCAACCGCGGTTTCAAGTACATCTTCTTCTCGCAGCAGGCCATCGCCACCGACCAGGCCAAGGTGTTCGCCAACTGGATCGCGGCGCTGCCCCCCGAGCAGCGGCCCAAGACCGCCGCCTACCCCTCGCTCGACGATCCGTTCGCCGGACCCGTCGTCGAAGGCGCCGAGAAGATCCTCTCGGCCGCCGGAATCCAGACCGTGTACAAGGACCAGTACCCCGCCACCACCAAGAACTTCGACTCGGTGGTCAACGCCATGCGTGACGCCGGAGCTGAAATCGTGGTCCAAGGCGCACAATTCGAGGACGGGGTCAACATGATCCGGTCGATGAACCGGGCCAACTACCAGCCCGCGATCCTGTACCAGAGCAGCTCACCCACCTACGGCAAGCAGTACCTCGACGCGGTCGGCGCCGACAACGCCGAGGGCGTGTTCTTCTCATCGAGCTACAGCCCGCTGTCGGACACCCCCCAGAACGCCGATTTCGTCAAGCGCTTCGAGGAGAAGTTCGGGCAGAGCCCGCCGGAGGATGCCGCCGATGGTTTTGCCGCCGGTCAGGTGTTGGCCGCTGCGGTTGAGGCCGTGGGATCGATCGACGACCAGACCGCACTGGCGGACTGGTTGCACGGCAACAGCGTTGACACGCTGCTGGGCACCTTGAGCTGGAACGAAGACGGCAGCCCGAAGGGGGACTTCCTGGTCGGCCAGTGGCAGGCGGGTGTGTCTCAGGTGGTGCTGCCCACCGACGTGGCCACCTCGGACAAGATCTTCCGCTGGCGCGGCGGGGACATCTGATCCCATGACTTCCCTCGTCCAAACGCTCATCCTGGGCCTGCTCGTCGGCGCGCTGTACGCGCTGATGGCGTCCGGCCTGACCCTGATCTTCGGGGTCATGCGGGTGATCAACCTCGCCCACGGTGCGTTCGCCGTGCTCGCGGCGTTCCTCACGTACACCCTGTGGCGCCAGCTCGGCCTGGACCCGTTGCTGTCCATCCCGATCGTCATGGTCGTGATGTTCGGATTCGGTTGGCTGGTTTACATTCTGGTGATCCGGCACGTTCGGGGCGCACACGTCACCATGACGGTGCTGGCCACCTTCGGGATCGCGCTGATGCTCGAGGGAATCATGGGGTTCATCTGGGGCAACACCTCGTCCACGGTGGTCGTGTCCTACACCGACGCATCACTGTCACTCGGTTCGATCTACGTCCCGCAGGCCATGCTCATCGCCGCGGTCATCGCGGTCGCGGTGATGGGCGGGCTGTACCTGCTGCTCAACCACACCTGGGCGGGACGGGCGATCCGGGCGGCCTCGTCCAACGAGAACGGCGCGCTGCTGGTGGGGGTGAGCGTCGCGACCATCGCCGCGCTCACCTTCGCCATCGGCGTTTCCACCCTGGGCGCCGGCGGTGCCATGTTGTCCACCATCTACCCGTTCCTGCCGGGCACCCACTACCAGTGGATCGCCCGTCTGCTGGCCATCGTGGTGCTCGGCGGCCTCGGTAGCCTGCCCGGTGCCGTCCTCGGGGCGCTGGTGATCGGTATCGGCGAGATGGCGGCCACCGCCTACGTCGGAGCCGCGTGGCCGGTGGCGGTGCCGTTCCTGGTCATCATCATCGTGCTGATCACCCGCCCGCAGGGTCTCATGGGCACCCGACTTCGAGAGGATGCGGTGGCATGAAAGAGCGTCTTCTGGACCCCAAGCTGCACAAGTGGGGTTCGCGCGGCCTGATCGCCGTCGCCGCGGTAGTGGTCCTGCTGTTCCCGTTGTCGCCCAGCATGTCTGCCCAGAACATCGTCATCCTGTCGCTGGTGCTGGCCATCGGTGCCAGCGGCCTGAACGTCATCACCGGCTTCACCGGCTACCTGTCGTTGAGCCAGGGCGCGTTCATCGGGATCGGCGCCTACGTGGGCGCCATCCTGGCCACCCGGTTCCCCGATGTGGAACCGCTGCTGTGGGCACCGATCGCCGGCGTGGTGGCCGCCGTCATAGCGATGCTGCTCGGTCTGGTCACCTACCGCTCGCGCGGCCCGGCATTCGTCATCATCACCGTGGCCTTCCTGTTCCTCATCCAGTTCGTGGCCATCGAATGGGTGCCCGTCACCAACGGCACCGCGGGTCTGACACTGCCACTGCCGGATTGGCCGGAGGCGTGGGGCAACTGGCCCTTCCACCTCTCGCTGGTCGCGCTGCTGGCCGCCTCGCTGGGGATGACGTGGTGGATCCGTCGCACCAAATTCGGCATGGGCCTGATCGCCATTCGCGAGGACGAGGGCAAGGCAGGCACCATCGGCGTCAACGCCCCCGTCTACAAGCTGCTGGCCTTCGGCCTGTCCGCACTGTTCGTCGGCATGGCCGGTTCCGTGTACGGCTACTACCTGTCGTTCGTCGACCCCATCGGCATGTTCTCCATCATCACCAGCGCGCTGATCGTGCTCGCCGTGATCCTCGGCGGCCGTGGCACGCTGTGGGGGCCGGTGTTGGGCGCCTTCATCATCCAGCCGGTCAACATCTACGCGAACCAGGCCTTCGGCGGCGGTAACGCCCGCCTGGTGCTGTTCGGCGGGCTGCTGGTGCTGCTGGTGATCCTGCTGCCCAAGGGAATCCTGCCCACCGCGGCATCCCTGATAGAGAAAGCCAGAACCAAAGGCACCGTGGGTCTTTCGGGCGCGCGGCTCAACCCGCTGGACCGCCCGCTGGTACGCACCGAGATCCGTAGGCCCGAACCGACCGGCAAGACCCTGCTCGAGGTCCGCGGTCTGCACAAGAGTTTCGGCGGCAACCACGCCGTCAACGACTGCAGCTTCACCGTCCCCGAGGGCTCGATCACCGCGCTCATCGGTCCCAATGGCTCCGGCAAGACCACGGTGTTCAACCTGATCTCGGGCACCATGGCGCCCGACAAGGGGGAGATCCTGCTGGGCGGCGAACGCATCGACAACATCTCCCCGTGGTCGCGGGCACACCGCGGGCTCGGCCGCACCTTCCAGATCACCCGGCTGTTCCGGGAGATGACGGTGCTGGAGAACGTCGTCGCGCCGCTGCGGAACTTCTCGGTGCCTCAGCTGGGCCTCGGGGCCGTCAGCGGCTCGGAAGCCGCACGCGCATCAGAACTCCTGGAGTTCGTCGGTATGACCGCCTACCGGGATGCCCATGCCGGAGCGCTGTCCTACGGGCAGCAGAAGCTCGTCGAACTGGCTCAGGTGCTGATGCTCGATCCGAAGCTGATCCTGCTCGATGAGCCCGCCGGCGGTATCAACCCCACCCTGATCGAGCGGATGGGCGACCTGATCCGGCAACTCAACGCCGACGGCAAGACGTTCCTGCTCGTCGAACACAACATGCCGTTCGTCGTCGGGCTGTGCGACCCGATCCGGGTGCTGGCCCGCGGCGCGGTGATCTCGCAAGGCTCGCCCGAGCAGATCCAGAAGGATCCCTTGGTGCTCGACGCCTACCTCGGCGATGACTACCTACTCGAGGCGCCCTCGAAGGGTTCCAAAATCGCAGTGGTGGAAGGGAATCCAGCATGATCAAACTCGAAGGAGTGGTCGCCGGCTACGGCGGCGGCAACGTCCTGCAGGGGGTGGACCTCGAGGTCGGCCCGGGGGAACTCGGCTGTATCGTCGGCCCCAACGGGGCGGGCAAGTCCACCGTGCTGCGGGCTGTCAGCGGTATCCTCAAGCCCAGCGCGGGCCGCATCACCCTCGACGGGAAGAACATCACCGGTCTGGCACCCGACCAGGTTCTCGAATGCGGCGTCACCCAGGTGCCGCAGAGCAACGGGTTGTTCCCGACGCTGACCGTCAAGGAGAACATCCTGATGGGCGCCTACGTGATCCGCAGGCAGCGGGCACTGGTCAAGCGGCGCTACGACGAGGTGCTCGGCATGTTCCCGCTGGTGCAGGACAAGACCGGAGTGCGCTGCGGCAACCTCTCCGGCGGTCAGCGGCGCATGGTGGAGTTCGCCCGCTCGCTGATGCTCGACCCCAAACTGGTCCTGCTCGACGAACCGTCGCTGGGGCTGGATCCCAAGTCGCTCACCGTGATCGACGAAGCGGTGGCCATCATGCGGGCCAGCGGCAAGGCCGTACTGATGGTGGAACAGAACGTCCGGTTCGGCCTGCGGATGGCGTCTTCCGGCATCGTCATGGAAAGCGGCCGGGTGTTGCTGACCGGGCCGGCCTCGTCGGTCCTGAACAACCCGGAAATCGCCGACCTCTACTTCGGCGGGGCGGTGCAGGCACCTGCCGCTCCCGCAACCCAACCGACGGCATAGATAGAAAAGGAAAAAGAGAATGTCTGCCTCAACCCTCAAGATCGGCTGGATCGGCGCGGGCCGGATGGGTGCCCAGCTCGTCACCCGGCTCCTCGACGCCGGCTACGACGTGACGGTGTACAACCGCACCGCCTCCAAAGCAGCCGCGCTGGCCGAGAAGGGCGCCAAGGTCGTCACGCAGCCGGTCGATCTCGCCGACCGCGACCTGGTGTTCGCCATGGTGTCCTCGTCCAACGATCTCGAGCAGGTGATGCTCGGGGAAAACGGTCTGCTGACAGGTCCCTCCTCCCCGCGAGTGATCGCCGACTCGTCCACGGTCTCGGCCGAGGCGAGCGCGAAGATCCGGGAGGCGGCCAATTCCCGTGGCTGTGATTTCCTGGCGACGCCGGTCAGCGGCAACCCGAAAGTCATTGCGGCGGGCAAACTCACCGTCGCGGTGTCCGGCCCACGTGAGGTGTTCGAGTCGGTCGAGCCGGTGCTCAACGTCTTCGGCCGCAGCGTCACCTATGTCGGTGAGGGTGAGGTGGCGCGGTTGGTCAAGATCGCGCACAACCTGATGCTCGGTGTGGTGACCCAGTGCCTGGCCGAGATCACCGTGCTGGTGGAGAAGGGCGGCGTCAACCGCGCCGATTTCCTGGCCTTCCTGAACGACTCGGTGATGGGATCGACCTTCACGCAATACAAGTCGCCGGCGTTCGTCAACCTCGATTTCAGCCCGACCTTCACCATGGAGCTGTTGCAGAAGGACTTCGACCTGGGGCTGGAGGCCGCCTACAAGCTCAAGTCGCCGATGCCGATCGCCTCGGCCACCCGGCAGATCATCGCCCAGGCCGCCGGTGCCGGAGTGGGTGTCGAGGAGGACTTCGCCACGCTGCTGCTGGAGGTGGCCCGCGGCGCCGGTATCGAACTGGAGTCCGAGAACGTCGCCGTCGACGACGGCCTGACCCCTCCGGTGCACACGTGAGCGCTGTGCGGCCGCTGGGCGCGCCCGGTCACATGGGCGTCGACTACGAGGAGCGGGTGGATTTCGCCCGGTTGCGGGACTACCGCATCGGGCGGGCCAAGGCGGCGTTGGAAGCCAG
>NZ_JBDGJH010000026.1:0-99887 GCF_057656995.1 Mycobacterium sp. Soil_C_30
CTCCTTCTCCGCGAGCGCCCGGATCGCCGCACGCAACTCGTCGTGCTCCTCCGGCAACGCAAACAAATCAAATGACGGATTACCGGCCACGGGAAACTCCTCGAAGAATCGTGCTGGCGGCGCGCGTCCGACGGCGAGCCGCGTGTTGAACGTATGGCAAGCGAGTGGCGCCGCCCGTTGGACTGCGGCACTGAGTACCATGACACAGGTACTGAGTACCTGGCAAGTAGGAGGGCGGGTTATGGCTGCGCAATCGATTCGGGACCGCCTGGTGGTAGCAGCGTTCGCGCTCTTCGAAGAGCGCGGATTTTCGGCGACGAGCGTCGACGACATTGCTGCGCGTGCACAAGTAGGCCGCACGACGCTGTTTCGTCATTTCGGATCCAAAGAAGCACTCGTGTTTCCTGACCACGACGCTCTGCTCGCGCGGGCTCAGCGCACCCTGTCCGAAGCGCGCGGCCCCAGCATGAAGACCGCCGTCATCGAAGTGGCCACCGACGTATTCGACCACTACCTGGCAGAGGGCGACCTCGCGCGATCAAGGTACCGGCTCACCCGCTCGGTGCCGGCACTGAAGGATTACGAGGTTTCAACGGTGGCGCAGTACGTCCGCTTGTTCGCCAAACATCTCAAGCGTTCCGAGCCCGCAGGGTGGAATACAGAACTCAGTGCTGAACTGTTCGCGAACGCCGTGGTGTCAGCGCACAACTTTGTCCTTCGGCGCTGGCTTCGGGGGGAATGCGCAGAGCCACGGACTGAACTCGCCCAAGCACTGGCAAAGGTGGCCACCACCGCCCAGTCGGGCGCCGACTCTCACACCGCCGTCATCGCCTTCTCCACAAAGGAGTCACTCGAGTCCGTCGTCCCGCGTTTACGTCGGGCGCTGGAAGAGTCCGATGCGGACAACCCACCGTCCAAGGCGTGACCCGCAGTCTCGAGCACAACAGCGGCACCGTCCGTGTGCGCACTTCGTCACGACGGGAGTTTGCATGCAGCACAAGGCTTTCCTAGATCACCGCAGACCTGCCGACATGCGGGTGAGGTCAACCTGACGGCGGGTAACCCGCGTGAAGGGTTCAATAACCGCGGCCGAAACATCATGCCTCGCGGATACCTGCCCTTCAGCAATCGGTGCCGCCCAACGTGCGACTCGGCCTAACATCAGTGTTTACACCCCGAGGTCACGAGACCGGGCCGAGGACTACCTCGCCTCGTTATCAGCAGAGAAGTGCATGTGGCGGTGAACGTCGCGGCCGACCGGCATTGCCATTGAACCCTCAAGGCGAAGCAGGTGCGTGGGGCAAGAACCGGTCGTCACTGCGTGCTTCCTGCTCCTCAATCCACCACTCGCGATGGCTCTCAGGCGACTGCCTCAGGCCGGGGCCCCGCGCTTGGCGCTGTGCATACTTCTCCTCTCACGGCAGCTCATTTTTCCTCGCCCTCGTGGACAGTGTCGCGATCCCCACTCCCCGCTTCCTACGGCGCCTGACGGGACTCGTTGACCGTCTTTTGGCTTGTCCCGCGGGCGAAGCGTTGATCGCGTGCCGACGCCAGGGGTCTCACCTAGATACCTCGTGAGAGCGAATTACTCTCTGCACAACGGTTTCAGGGAAAGTCCTACGAGGACGACATGTGGTTCTGGCGTTTGCAGGGCAAGTTGCGGGGTAACCGCATCAAGTCGCCGGACATTCCTCTAGCCGCTGGGAAACGTTGCCGGGTCGACCCACTTTCATCTAAGGAATCAACCGATGCCTGCATCGAACGCTGTCCCCACACCTACCCCCACTGAGGTCAGGCGAACTCCTGTGCAGAAGGGTGCCCTCGCCGTAGGCGCGGTGTTCCTTCTAGTAGGTGTGCTGGGTTTCATACCCGGCATCACAACCAACTACGACCAACTCACGTTCGCCGGCCATCATTCTGAGGCCGCGCTGTTCGGAATCTTCAATGTCTCGGTGTTGCACAACATCGTGCATCTTGCGTTCGGTGTAGCTGGCGTGGCGCTGGCCCGCACGTTCGACACGGCGCGGGCCTACCTCATCGGCGGCGGCGTGATCTACCTGGTTCTGTTTCTCTACGGACTCGTCATCGACCACAACAGTTCGATGAACTTTGTTCCGGTGAACAACGCCGACAACTGGTTGCACCTGGGTTTGGCCGCCGGGATGCTCGCGCTCGGGATCGTCCTGGGCCGTCGGCATGCAGAGCCGGCTCGGTCGGTGGGCTTACCCCCCGAGACGCCGAACGCAGCACGTCACCCAGGTGGTCACACGGAATAGGCAGCAGCGAGTATCGCCTGCAAGACGCCGCTGACGCTCACCGGGCACTGGAGTGATTTTGACCGCGGATTCGGGAGTCGACTGATCACCAATTCGGGAGTCGTCGACGGTTCGCAGCGAGCCGGATTGATCACGAATTCGGGAGTCGTTGGAGCTCGGTTGCCCAGGGCGGATCGTGTTGTAGGCCTCCCAATACCGTCTGGCGAACGCGGATGGTGTTTATGAACCGCGGCATCGACGTCAACTCACCCGGCGGCCACATCCTGGACGTCATCGACACGTGCGCCGCTCCGGTGGACTGGCGATGGCGGGCGACCGCACGGCCGAGTCTGGGCGCGGACTCTTGGGAAATGCCGCATTCTCGTTGCGAGGTGACCGATAGTTCCACCATCGCGAGGGGGGCTGCATGGGCATGGTCGGGGAACGGGCCGTGGTACTGGGCGCGAGCATCTCGGGCCTGCTGGCGGCGAGCGTACTTGCCGACCGTTTTGACTCGGTGACCGTAGTGGAACGAGACGAACTTGGTGATTCACCTGAGGTGCGCCGTGGCGCACCTCAGGCACGTCATTTGCACGGCTTATTGATGCGCGGCTCCCAGATCCTCGACGACCTGCTACCCGGGATTCTCGATGAACTCGTCGCCGACGGAGCGCAACACTTCGACGGGGCCGATCTGTCGCGGATGTATCTGTGCATGAACGGTCACGTGCTCGCACGCGCTGGAGACGCCCGGCAGCTCGGGATCTACGGACCGAGCAGACCCTTCCTCGAAACTCACATTCGCCGGCGTGTGCGGTCCTTGGTCAACGTGGAACTCCTCGACGGCCATGATGTGGTCGACGTGACGTCCACACCGTCCCACGATCGGGTGACCGGCGTGCGGGTCGCACCCCACGCTGGCGGTACCGAATCGACATTGGGGGCCGATCTGGTCGTCGACGCATCGGGCCGGGGCGCGCGGACGCCAGCCATCCTCGAACGTCTGGGCTATCAGCGCCCCGCCGAAGACAAGCTGACTGTGCACCTGAAGTACTCCAGTCAGCTGCTGCGTGTACCGCCGAACATGTTGCGCGAGATGGTCTTCCTGATCACCCCGGTACCGGGGCGACCTACTGGACTCGCCTGGGCGCGCTGTGAGAACGACACCTGGATGCTCACTCTGTCGGGCATGGCGGGCAGCCAACCACCCGACACCTTCGCAGAGTTCCATGGCTTCGCCGCAGCTATGTTGCCTGATTACGCGCTTGCGGCCCTGCGTGCGGCAACACCGCTGGGTCCGACCGCGCAGCACCGCTATCCGTCGAGCCGGTGGTACCGCTATGACCGCCTCCGCCGCGTGCCTGAAGGTTTAGTCGCCTTGGGAGATGCGGTCTGTAGTTTCAATCCGGTATACGCACAAGGCATGACGGTGGCCGCGTTGCAGGCGCTCGCTTTGCGTGACTGCTTGGCACGCGGAACAACGCGCCTGCCACGGCGCTTTTATCGCAGCGCCGCCAAGCCGATTCGGCAGGCCTGGCAGCAGGTCATTGGCAATGATCTGTCGCTACCGGAGGTCGACGGGTCACCACCGCTGTCGACACGGCTGATCAACCCGTACCTCGAACGGGTTTTGACCGCGGCCGAAAGCGACCCGACGGTGATGGAGGCGTTCATGCGAGTTGCCTGGCTGGTGGATGCACCGCCGCTGTTTGATGCGTCCCTCCATCGTCAGACGCGCACTGAGTGCGCGCAGTAGGGGCGGTGCAGCCGCGGTGGTTAATGCCTCGGCCCAGCCGTAGGTGAACGTCACTTCGACCGGCAAGCGATCCGTGCCAATTCCCATTCCTGGTCGTCGGCTACGGACGGTCAGAGGCCGGGACTGTCGGTGACCTTGGGGTGTCCTTGGCACGGGTGTGAGCCAGGCGGAAGGAGTCGGTGCCGGTTCGATGATGTTGCCGCCGAAGGTGAGTCGGTCCACGATCGCTGCGCACAACCGTGGGTCGGTGAACGTTTTGGTCCACCCGGAGAAACTTTCGTTGGAGGCGATCGCCACCGAGGCCTTCTCTTCGCGTTCGGTGAGAACCTGGAACAGCAGCTCGGCGCCGCGACGGTCGAGTTCCATGTAGCCCAGCTCGTCGATGCAGAGCAGATCAACGCGGCCGTAGCGGGCGATGGTCTTGGACAACTGTTTGTCGTCCGAGGCTTCGACGAGTTCGTTGACCAGCTTGGTGGCCAGCGTGTATTTGACCCGGTAGCCGGCCATCGCCGCCTCGGTGCCCAACGCGATCAGCAGATGGCTCTTGCCGGTGCCGGAGTCGCCGATCAAACACAGCGGCAACCCTTTCTTGACCCATTCGCATTTAGCCAAGGTGTGCACGGTGGCGGCATCGACGTGCGGGTTCGCGTCGAAGTCCCAGGTCCGCAACGACTTATCGCGGGGAAACCCAGCGCCTTTGATCCGCCGAGCAGCCCGGCGCCGGGCGCGGTCGTCGCATTCGGCCATCAACAGTTCAGCCAGGAATCCCCGATAGGACATCTGCTCGGCGGCGGCCTCGTCGGCCAATTCGGCGAAGTTGGCGCGGATCGTGGGCAGGCGCAGCATCCGGCAGGCCTGCTCCACCGCAGCGCCGGAGGCCTGTTCGGTCAGTCCGCGCCGGTGCGGCAGGCTGGTGCTCACAGGAGTCGTGGTGGTCATGGCGTGGCAGTGTCCTTCCTGGGGTTGCGCAGCAGAGTGTCGTAGGCCGCGACCGAGGGCAGCGGCCGGGAATCGGTGGGCAACGCGGCCAGCCGCGATGCGGTCAGCGACGCCACCACCTCGGCATCGGACTCGTAGTGTTCATCGGAATGTTCAGAGGTGTTGTCCTCAGCGGCCTTTCGCGCTTCCAACACCACCGAATCAGCGGTCAACGCACCTGCGGCCAGGGCCCGGGCCAACCCGATCACCAGCACTTCGTGCGGTAGATGGCGGTGCGCGAGCAGCACCCCGATCAGTTCGCGGGTGCCGGCGGCGTCGCCGTGGGTCTTGCGGGCGCGGCCCACCAGGCGTCGTGCACCGGGGTGAACCGCCCGGCCGCGCGGGCCTGCTCCAGCGCCGTCGATCCCGGCAGAGCGCCAGGCTTGCGCAGCAGGATCTCCAGGTAATGATCCAACTGCAGGCGGGTTTCGGCCTTCCCCGGCAGGCGCTCATGGGTCGCGACCAACTGGCGGTCGCAGTACACCTCCAGATGCGAAGCATGCAGCTGCACCCGCACCTGGCGGCCAGCGAACCGCACCGGCACCGAATACCGATTGGTGCGCACCGTGATCTGACTGTGCCGATCCACCCGCAAGTTGAACCAACGGCCCGTCTCGAACGCAGCATCAGGCAGCGGCACCAACAGCGGCGCCTCCACGGTGAACAGTTCACCGACGGTACGGACCCGAGCGCCGATACGGCGGTCCAGGTCATCAGCGTCCCACTTGCCGGTCATCGCGTTGAGTTCGGCGATTGACTCGACCTGGGGGACCGGCACGAAGTGATTGCGTCGGAACCAGCCGATCTGGCCTTCCACCCCGCCCTTCTCGTGAGCGCCCTCGACGCCTGGCTGACAGTAGAAAGCCTCGATGCCGTAGTGGGAGCGAAACGCCACCCAACGGTCGTTTTCCACGCGGTGCCGCGACAGACCCAGCACCGCCGAGACCGCCGACTTCAAGTTGTCGTACCGGATCCGGCCGAACGGAACCCCGCCCAGAACCTCAAAGGCGTGCACGTGGCCCTCCAGGAACGCTTCCTGGCCGGCAGACAGGAACACCCGATGCACCGCGCGGCCGGAGAACGACAGCCGCAGCGAGAACAACGTGCACGTAACCGGCTGCCCGCGCAGCTCGATCACCACATCGCCGAGGTCGACCTCTGCCTCATCACCAGGCCGGTGCGACTGCGGCACGAACACCTCGACCGGCGCTCGGCCCGACTCGGCCAGAATCTCCCCACGGCGCGACCATCCTGATCCCCTGAGTATCAGTTCAGCTCTCATCGACCTCGACGCGTCGAGCGCTACCACCAGTCTTGTATGGCGACCAATCAGCACGGTCTTGATTGCCGGTTGGAGGTCACCGTTGTTGCAGCACAATCTTTTCCGTTCGGTACCTTTGGTCGACCCTCGTCTGGGAGATTGGTGGTCGAGGGCGCCAGCTCACAGGGTTAGGTCGCTTCACCTCCGGCCCGCAACGTTCGAGGGCTCGGCTGGTGGTCTCGGATGTTGATATCAATTCACCGCGGCTTCGGTCACCGTGTTTCGTGCTGGCATACGCGGAGCTTGAGTGTGGGCGGATGATTGGTTGCGCAGAGCCCGCATGAGCGATGCGGGAAGGCGACTCGCGTTACCCACGCCGGTAATGATCTCAACGCCAATCGCGCAGCGGACCGACCACATCGGCCAGCTCAGCCATGCCACCGTCGATGCCACCTGCAGGGAGTTGCCTTGGACCGGAGTCTCGTGCCGACACCAGAACTTATCCGGCCGATCCCGACGTGTCGGCCTCACGAGCTTCAGCAAGCGTCCCTGCACCCATAGCCGCGTCGCGAGGTCCATGCGCCCCTGGCAGCCAGTCAGCCTTCACACAAAACGCATCCTCGGGCACGCGAGGCGCCTTTCGCGGGCGATCGCGTGGCGGGGCGTCCGCACTGCAGCACGTTGTCCAAGAGTTGACACCTCACCTTCGTGGTGCGGCCTCGATATCCGCGACCGATACGGAATGATCTGCACCACAACGAATCTCCACCTCAACGGGTGCCCCACACACGGAGTGCGCCATCTTCACTTTTCCTCCGTCGGCACGAACCCAGCGGTCCCCCCATCGCATGAGTGCCAGCAGCGCGGGTAGGAAGTCCTCGCCCTTCTCGGTGAGGTGGTACGCCTCCCTCCCGCGTTGGCCGGGTTCGTGGTAGGGCCGCTTCTCTAGCAAACCCTCCTCGACGAGCTCCTTCAGCCGGGCGGCGGTGATCTTCTCGCTGAGCTTGGCCCTCCGCGAGAATTCGTCGAAGCGGTGCGCGCCGTAGAACGCCTCACGCAAGAGCAACAGGCTGGCGCGCCTGCCGACGACATCCAGCGCCGCCGCGACGGAGCAGCCGTCCGCCGACCAGGCATCGCGGTCGCTGAGCCGGCCAGTGAGTGTTATCGAGGACATAGCCACCATGGTGACAGCTGACTTGCCATCAGTAAAGTCAGACCCCTAGGGTCTGACTAGCAACAGACACAGCCAGAGGTGGCACCGAGCTGAGGAGATTGCGCGTGACCGCAGGAGCCCACCGCGATCGACACCGACCTCCAGCTCCGGGAGGGCTTACCGCGATGCGGCTGGTAGGGGCGATGGAATGACCACCTCAGCCAACAGCCGACCGGGCGCCGTCCTTGCGATCACGTCATCAGCCGCTTTCCTGGCAACGCTCGACCTGTTCATCGTCAACATCGCCTTCCCCGCCATCAGCGCTGACTTTGCGGACGCCGACTTCGGGCAGATGTCTTGGGTCCTCAACAGCTATACCGTCGTCTTCGCTGCGGTTCTGGCTCTGGCCGGCCGCCTCGCCGACCGCTCCGGCCACCGGCGTGTCTTCCTCATCGGGCTGGTGATCTTCACCATCGCGTCCGCGGCCTGCGCGCTGGCGCCCACCCTGTGGGCACTGGTGGCCGCCAGAACTGTGCAAGGTGTCGGGGCTGCCCTGATCACGCCGACCTCATTGTCGTTGCTACTGAACGCCTGGCCTGCGGAACGGCGCGCGAAAGCGGTCGGGATATGGGCGTCGGTAGGAGCGGTCGCAGCCGCACTCGGACCGCCGTTGGGCGGCCTGCTCGTCGCCGCGGGATGGCAGTGGGTGTTCCTCGTCAACGTCCCGATCGGCATCGTCACCGTGGTGGCCGCGGCACGCATTCTCCGGGAATCCGACATCGCGCCGATCGGACGACCCGATCTGTTCGGCGCTGCCTTCCTGGTGCTCGGAGTCGGTGCGCTGGCCTACGCATTGGTCGAGGTTCCCGAGCGAGGCTGGGGCGCAACGGTAGTGATCATCTCACTCGCCGTTTCTGTGGTGAGCATGACCGCAGTCGTCCTACGTTCGCGCCGCCATCCGGTGCCCGCGCTGGATCTTGCGGTGCTGCGTGTTCCCCAGTTCGCGCTGGCCACGGTCATGATGCTGGCGTTCTCATGCGGATTCGCCGGCATGCTCCTGGTCAACGTGCTGTGCCTCACTTCCACCTGGGGCTGGTCGGCTCAGGCGGCCGGCCTCGGGCTCGCGGCCGGCCCGGTTGTTGTTGTCGTCGTCGCCCGACTGGCGAATCGTCTTGCCGCACGGCTGGGAATCGGAGCTGTCGCCACTCTGGGCGCCCTGAGCTTCATGGCAGGTGCGCTCTGGTGGCTGTTGCGGCTCGGACCGTCGGAGAACTACCTGGGCGGTCTGCTGCCCGGTCAGCTGCTGACCGGGCTGGGGGTCGGGCTGATCCTGCCCACCCTGTCCTCCGTCGTGGGGTCCGCGCTGCCGGGACCACGCTGGGGTTCGGGTTCGTCGTTCATCAACACCGCCCGACAGGTCGGCTCGGTACTCGGCATCGCACTGATCGTCACCGTGGTGGGGACCCACATCGCGAGCGCCCCTACGGAGTTCGCCTCCATCCGCTCCGGCTGGGCGCTTCTGGCCGCGGCCGGAGCCACCAGTGCCGTCGTCGGCCTCGCCTTGACCGTTGTGGAATATCGCAACTCGTTGACAAACAGGCTTTTACGAGGACCGCACCACGAGAGTCCGCTGAGAACCCCGTGACCACACCATCGCACACCATGTCAGGAACAAATCAGATACGCAGGGAGTGTGACGCCGCGGCGTGACACTCCGTGATCTCGACGTCACCAATGACAAATCTGTCGCCGCGCTCGTCGAGGGTGTGATCGCCGAGTTCGGGCGCATCGACGTCCTGGTCAACAACGCCGGCATGGGACTGGCCGGCGCCACCGAGGAGAACTCGATAGCGCAACAACAGAAGTTGTTCGGCATCAACGTCTTCGGTGTCATCCGGATGACCAACGCCGTACTGCCACACATGCGGGCCCAGGGAGGCGGACACTCCATCTTCGGCTTCATGCCTGCCCCTTACATGGCCGCCCACAGCGCGACCGAACATGCCGTCGGGCTACTCCGAGTCCGTCGACCTTGAAGTCCGCGGCCACAAAATCAGAGTGTCGCTCGTCCACTATATCCCCGGTTGCTCCGCGACCACCGAGTTGACCAATGCACCTACGCCGTCGATTTCGACACTGACGGTGTCGCCGGGACGCAGGAATAGTTGCGGTTCCCGTCGATATCCCACGCCGCTGGGCGTTCCGGAGAGGATGATGTCGCCCGGTTGCAGGGTGGTGAACACCGAGATGGTCGCTATCAGGGTCGCGATGGAGAAGATCAGGTGGGAGAGGTCGGATTCTTGGACCTTCTCCCCGTTGAGGATGGTGCGGATGCCGGTTCCAGCTGCGTCTACTTCGGTGGGCGTGACGACGGCAGGCCCGATGGGTGTGCTTGTGTCCCAGGCTTTACCCTGAATCCATTGGTGGCTCTTGTATTGGAAGTCGCGCATGGTGACGTCGTTGGCGGTGGAGTATCCGAGTACGTGATCGAGGGCATGGCGCTCGGCGATCCTGCGGCCACGGCGCCCGATGACGATCGCGAGTTCACCCTCGTAATCAACCTGCATCGACTCCGGCGGCAGCACGATGTCGTCGAAGGCACCGATCAGGCTGGATGCGTATTTCGGGAACATCACCGGATACGTCGGTAGGTTTCGGTCGGGCTCGGGGAGGTGGTCTCGGTAGTTGAGTCCGACGCAGAGGATTTTTGACGGGTTCGGGACGACGGGCAACAGGGTGACGCTGTCGGCGGCGATGGCACTGCTGCTTCGTGGTGCTGCGGCGAGGGTGTCGATGGAGGTGTGGATGCCGATTTCTCGGAGCCCTGGCAGGTGCACACCTACGTCAACCGACTTGCCTCCGGCCATGCCGTCCTCGACGCCGCCCGCGCCGCACTCCAGCTACCCGACACCGGACTCGACCCCGACGGACCTGTCGCGCTCTACGGCTACTCCCAAGGCGGTGCGGCATCCGGTGCGGCCGCCGAACTAGCGCCCAGCTACGCTCCCGACCTGCACATCGTGGGTACTTACGCCGGAGCGCCACCGGCCGACCTATCCGGCCTTCTCCCTTCCCTTGACGGCAGTGTCACCGCAGGAATCCTCGGCTACGTCCTCAATTCGGCGGCAGCGTCCTATCCTGAATTCGCCGACACCATCCACCAGGCTCTGACTGCCGACGGCAAGGACCTCCTCGCCAAGACCCAAAACCAATGCCTGGCAGAAACTATGGCAAATTTTGCCTTCCGCCACGTCCAGCGCTACTTCGCCGTCGACATTGCCGCCGCCGCCACCCAGGAACCCTTCAAGAGTCTCTTCGACCAGCAACGCATCGGCCGCCTCAAACCAGATGCACCCGTGTTGATCGTCAGCAACCGTTACGACCCCCTGGTGCCTTTCGTGCCCGCCAACCAGCTCGGCCGTGACTGGTGCGCACAGGGCGCCGACGTCGAATTTTTCACCAACGAACAACCACCGCTGTTCAACAAGCTGATCCTCAATCACGCATTCCCCATCGTCGTCGACGCACCCCGCGCCCTCCGATGGCTTGCCGACCGCTTCGCCGAACTCCCGACCACCTCCAACTGTGGCCAGTTCTGAAGATCCACCGTGCACATGACGACCCCAGTGCTCGACTCTACCGAGCTTTCCCGCGACTTCTTATACACGGGGTTGGCGTATCAGCTGCTCCAAGGCGCACCTTTTACCTGGCTGAATGTGTTTGTGCCTCAATGGGTTCTGGAGCACCACCAGAATATGTTCGGTGAGGCGATCTCGCGCTGCGGAACCCGCCAGGACAGCGCCGAAACTGTAATCGGACGCAGCTTGGAGGTGGATACCATCGAAGCGCCGGCGCCGCACCAATTCCGGTAACCGTCCCGTACCTGGATCAGATCGGCGGGGACTGCACTGGGGCGCCCTTGCGATTTCAGCAGCAACCCCGATGTGGGGCAACGCAAGAGAGGCGCGGCCCCCATGGATCAGTTCGATTTGTCGAATCGCTGGCGTTGTCGAACCCCATACGCTGCCTCTTTCACAGCCTCATCGTCCTCCATTCCCGATCCCAGGGCGCCACCCAGCGTCGCCACTGCCGAGACCAGCCAAGCCATCCTCAATAGCGTTGGGAAATCGACGGAATGGCCGATGTTGTCGGCGACCAGTTGTGGCGGAAGCGTCCACCACGCGGTCAGCAGAAGCAGGATGAAAAGCCCTAGGTGGAAGATGGCAACGCCAACCGTCAAGGTGATGACCGTCGCTGCGTTGTACAACACCGCGCGCTGGCGCTCGTCGGGGGACCGCGGCCGTTCCCAGAGTTCGTGGTCGAGAATGAGCCATGCGATCATGGCGGCGGTCGCCAACATCGTCACCGCGCCCAATCGCCAAGGGCCCATGGTGTCGGACAATTGCCATATGGTCGGGTACGCGAGGCTGACCGCCCCAGTGGCGAACGCAGCCATGATCACCTTGGACATACCAGCCACCAGCCGCCACGGGCGGTTGGCGTAAACCATGCCCGAAAGAAGCCGCAACCGCGACAGAGTGGTCGATGCGACATAGCGGACCACATCATGGTCCTGCATCCGCGTCAGCTGCTTCATGGATCGGTGTGTTTTGTCCGGCAGCCCCGCTATCTCGGCCACGACCGTCTGCGCCGCGTTCCGCACCCGGCGGTCGATGAACAATCCGCCGGCACCGGGGACGGAGATCATTCCGAACTGGTTGTCAACGCTGATGTCGGCAACCACCGGCAATGTTCCGAGACGCCGTGGCAGGTCGGTCAGGTAGATCACGATGTCCTGGGACTCCCCCGCCGGGTCGACGGCACGGACCACCTCCAGGACGTCGGCTTGCTCATCGACAGGATATGCGTGGCGTCGCGTAGTCATCGCCCACGTGCCTTCTCGCGACACGTGTTTCGTCAGAGTCGTCGGCAGGGAACCAGAAAGACGCTCCGCAATCCCTACCGGAGCGCCGGGATCAGCGACTAGCAGGATGGACGGCAGCTCAGGTTTCATTCCCGTTCGCATACCCGGCCCAAAACCGGCAAAACACATCCGTTCGTGTTGGCGTGTGTCAGGTCCCGAAGTACTCGTGGATTTGGCGGATTGCCATAGACCCTTCACCGACTGCGGACGCCACCCGCTTGACCGAACCGCTACGCACATCGCCCGCGGCGAATACGCCGGGTCGACAGGTCTCCAGCATCATCGGTCGACGTCGTGTGTCTATCTGATGCTGGTAGACGTCGGAATAGAGCGCGGCTTGGCCCGTTGTCACGTAGCCGCGGCCATCGAGTTCGATTGTGCCAGCGAGCCAAGCAGTGTTGGGATCGGCACCGATGAAAACGAACAGAGCGCGGGCCTGGATCGTATGACGGTCGCCGGATCGGTTGTCCTCCGCGACCACCGCCGTGAGGACGCCATCTCCGTGTACTTCCCTGATCTCAGTACACGCACTCACGGTAATACGGGGATGCTGGCCAATCTGGTCGACAAGATATCGGGACATATCCGCATTGAGGTCCGCACCGCGGATCAGTACATGGACCCGGGAAACCCGTGCGGCGAGGAAGATCGCCGCCTGGCCCGCGGAATTACCGCCCCCGACTATGACGACGGGGCCCGTGCCACACATCAACGCCTCTTGACAGGTTGCGGCGTAGTACACGCCGTTACCCTCGAACGCTTCGATTCCGGGAACGGCCAGCTTGCGATAACGCGCTCCCATCGCGAGCACTATTGCCCGCGCCGTTACTGACGTCTTGTCACCGAATCGAAGGAGATGTTGTCCGCCATCGGTTTCCAGACCGGTGGCCTCCGCCGAGACCACGATCCGCGCGCCAAATTTCTCGGCCTGGAAACCGGCCCGTTCGGCTAGATCGGCACCTGAGATACCACCCGGAAACCCCAGGTAGTTCTCGATTCTCGAAGAGGTTCCGGCCTGCCCGCCAGTTGCGATTCGCTCCATTGCCGCGGTGATCAGACCATCCGAGGCGCCGTAGACCGCCGCCGCGAGGCCGGCCGGACCAGCCCCCACCACCACGACGTCGAATTCATCGGGCGCTGTGTCGGCTACGGGTAGGCCCACCCGACGGGCCAGGTCGGTGTTGCTCGGGTTACGCAGCACCTCACCGCCCCAGATGACCACCGGCGTGTCTTGGGGCGGCACGCCGAACCGCTGCAACAACCGCTCTGCGTGCTCATCACGCTCAGTGTCAATCCATCGGTGCGGCAGTCTGTTTCGAGTCACAAATTCTCGAAGCCGCACGGTCTCGGGATCAAAAGAGGATCCTATGATCCGCAATCCAGAGCCCTCCTTGATCAGCATCGAGCGGCGTAACAGAAACGCGCGCAAGATGAGGTCACTGAGTACAGGATCGTGGGCGCACAAGGCGCGTACCCGCTCGGTCGGTACTACGAGTACTTCGCCGGGATCTATCACTTCCGCGGTGTAAAACGCGGCCTGACCTTCGAGGTCGCCCAACTCACCCAGGAACCGTCCCGGACCATGGACCCGGATCACATTTCGATTGCCAGCATCGTCGGTACTGATGACCGCGACCTTGCCGGACAGGACGACGAACAGGTGATCGGAGCGTTCACCTTCGCGAACCAGCGTTTCACCTTTGGCGACGCTACGCCGGGCACCGCCTGCCTCGAGGATGGCCACCTGGACGTCCGACAGTCGCGGGTACGCCCCGTCTGTATCGGGGGTTTCCGCCAGCGGAGTCGAGGCACGCTGGTCGACGGTGACCTCAGACATAGTTCTCATGGACATAGCACCAGCGCCAGCCCTCTCCCGGCTCCATGGACTGCACGATGGGGTGGCCGACTGCGTGCGCGTGCGCCCGGGCGTGCCGCATCGGTGACGAGTCGCAGCAGCCGACGTGCCCGCACGTCAGGCACAGCCGCAGGTGCACCCATGGTGTGCCCAGCCGAAGACAGTCCTCACAGCCGTCGGTGTGTGGACGCACCTCGCGGATCGCCACCACATGTGGATCCACGGTCGGGGAAGTCTTCATGCCTGCGCCTCCGTGACGTTGCTATCCGACAGTGCCTGGTCAAGCCAGCGTCTCAGCGCGGCAACCGAAGATGCGCCAGATTGGCGTCCCAGAACTTTGTGATCGTTGATGAGCAGAAGTGTTGGCACCGCCTGGATTGCGAATTGGCTGGCGACCGCGGGCGCCTTGTCCACATCCACCTTGACGAGTTTCAACTGGCCGGAGCGCTCGGTGGCAAGCTGTTCGAGTGCCGGGCTGATGGTCCGGCACGGACCGCACCAGGTGGCCCATACGTCGACGAGAACCGGTACCGCCGAGCTTTCGACGATTTCGGTGAAATCCCCGTCTCCGGCCGTGGCGATCCACGGCAGCCACTGGTGACAGTTGGCGCAACGGGGCGTTCCAGTGGCCGCGGCTGGTACCCGATTGCGCTTTCCGCAGTGTGGACATGTCGTGATGTCAGATTCCATGACACCTCTCCTGCCAGCCCGCCATGACCGGTTTCGAAAACCCTGTGGCGAGTTCGTTATTCTCCAGACTGACGCGGTTTTTGCCACCGCCGGCAATGCCGCCGGGTCGTCCTGGCGTGCGACCCCATCGATGCGCTCCGTTCACCAAACCCCCTCACGACCACACTCTGCTGAAGCGAACCGGATCATGCATCGACCCTCGAGTGCGAAAGAAGGGCAGCCAGACAGTCCTTCGGGGACGGGCTTGTGCGCCGAGGAAGCGACCTCTCCGTTTCGACGCTGGCCGACCGGGTATCGCTTGGCGGTGGCTTTCGACGCCACCGTCTGGAGTCGGCATGAGCGGTCGAACGTGCACCATCTTGCTCATCGCCGATCCCGGTGTACCGGCACGACTGGCCCAGCGCACAGCCGATTCACTGCCGAACAAACTCGGCGACCGATGGAGTCCATCGGTGCGGTGGGACACGTCCGTTCGCGTCGAGCCGCATCTTCGTGACGAACAAGCGTCATTTCTTGACGTCATTGAATCAATGCAGCCGTCGAGGGAAAACGCTGACGTCGTCATATACATGACTGACTTGCCTCGCCGAGACAACCGTATTCCAGTGATCGCCGAGGTCAGTGCTGCGCACGGCTTCGGACTCATCTCCGTCGCCGGGGTGGGCGCCGCGCTGGTCTCGCGCCGTGTGTTGGATCTGGTGGTACTGGCCATCGCCGTGGTGACAAGACAGCCAGAACTGAAACCACGAAGTGCCGCTCGCTTGACCTCGCAAGAGATTCGCGAAGGAGTCCGCTACTTCGCTCCACGTGGCCTTCGTCGACTCCGTCTGCTGGCTGGGATGGTACGTGCCAACCGGCCGTGGCGGTTGGTCGTCGGCCTCTCGAAGGTGCTCGTGGTTGCGCTCGGTTCCGCGGCGCTGGCGCTCGCAACCGATACGATCTGGCTGTTCGCCGATACGATGGGTCCTTGGCGAATGTGCGCGACCACTGTCTTTTCCATCGGCGCAATGGTCACCTGGTTGATCCTTGATCACGAACTCTGGGAGCGTCCGGAGTCCCCGGCCGAACGTGAGCGGTCAACGCTCTACAACATCGCGACCCTGATCACGCTGAGCATCGGCGTCGCTGTGCTCCATGTGGCGTTGTTCGTCTCAGTTCTTCTCGCTGCCGGTATGACGCTGAGACCGGACGTCTTTGAGCAAACACTCGGTCATCCGGTATCGATCGCGGACTATTTGACGCTCGGGTGGTTGGTTGCCGCCATCTCTACCGTCGGCGGGGCGCTGGGATCAGGACTCGAAGACGACGCCGGAGTCAGGGCGGCCGCCTACGGAATCCGGCAACGGCAACGGTTCGACGAGTAGCGCCAACTGAGCGCTTATGTTCGATCCCCTTATGTAACGGAGTCTTTCGCATGACGCGGCGCGATACTCTCCGCACCGACCTCGAGGTCACGTTCTTGGCACGTCCTTCGTCAGGCCACCAGAGCCGGTTCCGAATAATCCACGGTGAGCTCGCCGTTTTCGGAGGTAACGCGGATCTTGCCACCGCCTGCAATGTCGCCGCGTAACAAGGCTCGGCCGATCTTGGTTTCCACCTCGTGGGCAATGTAGCGGCGCAACGGCCGTGCTCCGTACACCGGGTCGTAGCCGTGCCCGGCGATCAACCGGCGCGCCTCGGTGGTGATCTCGAGCTCGATTTGCCTTTGCGCCAACCGCTCCCGCAGTTCTTCCAGCTGCAGACCGACGATATGTTCGAGCTGCGGCAGTGACAGCGGGGTGAACAACACGATGTCGTCGACGCGGTTGAGGAACTCAGGCCGGAAGTGTGCGCGCAGCTCGGCCATCACCCGGTCACGCGCGTCGGGCTTGATCTCGCCGTCCGTGGTGACGCCGTCGAGCAGGTGGAGCGATCCGATGTTGGAGGTCATGATGACCACGGTGTTGCGGAAGTCGACCTGGCGACCCTGCGCATCGGTGAGCCGGCCGTCGTCGAGCACCTGCAGCAGGGTGTTGAACACATCAGCGTGCGCCTTTTCGATCTCGTCGAGCAGGACCACCGAGTACGGCTTGCGACGCACCGCTTCGGTGAGCTGGCCACCCTCCTCGTAGCCGACGTATCCTGGTGGCGCGCCGACCAATCGGCTTACCGTGTGTCGCTCCTGATATTCGCTCATGTCGAGCCTGACCATGTTCTCCTCGCTGTCGAACAGCGCAGCGGCCAATGTCTTTGCGAGCTCGGTCTTGCCGACACCGGTGGGACCGAGAAAGATGAACGAACCGATTGGGCGGCGTGGGTCCCGGATTCCGGAGCGAGCGCGAATGACGGCATCGGCGACCACCTGGACCGCTTCGTCCTGGCCGATCACCCGCTCGTGGAGGATCTCGTCGAGTCGCAGCAGCTTTTCCCGTTCGCCCTCCTGCAGTCGCGTAACCGGGATGCCGGTCCATGCGGCCACGATTTCGGCGATCTCGTCTTCGGTGACGACTTCACGTAGCAGTGGCTTGTCGCCCTGTTTGGACCTCAGCTGCTCCTCGGCCGCGTGCAGTTTGCGTTCCAGTTCGGTGATCTGGCCGTAGCGCAATTCGGCCGCTCGGTTGAGGTCATAGTTGCGTTCGGCCTCCTCGGCATCGCGCCGGAGTTGCTCGAGTTGTCCGCGTAGTTCCTGTACCCGCCGGATCGCCTGTCGTTCGGCATCCCATTGTGCGTGCCGGGCGTCGGCGTCGGCCCGCAGATCGGCCAGTTCTTTGCGAAGTTCGGCCAAGCGGGCCTCGCTCGCCGGGTCGGTCTCCTTGGCCAGCGCCGCCTCCTCGATCTCGAGCCGGGTGACCCGACGGGTTACCTCATCCAACTCCGCTGGCATGGAGTCGATTTCGGTACGCAGCCGTGCGCACGCTTCGTCCACCAGGTCGATCGCCTTGTCGGGCAGGAAGCGGTCGGTGATGTAGCGGTGCGACAACGTCGCGGCCGCCACCAATGCCCCATCCTGAATACGCACGCCATGGAAGACCTCGAGGCGCTCGCGCAGGCCGCGCAGGATCGAGATGGTGTCCTCGACGTCGGGTTCCTCGACCAGAACGGTCTGGAACCGGCGCTCCAGGGCGGCGTCCTTCTCGATGTGCTTGCGGTATTCGTCCAAGGTGGTGGCACCGATCATGTGCAGTTCGCCGCGGGCAAGCATCGGCTTGAGCATGTTGCCCGCGTCCAGTGAACCCTCGACCGCTCCTGCGCCCACCACGGTATGCAATTCGTCGACGAACAACAAGATCTGTCCCTCGCCGGCCTTCACCTCTGACAGCACCGCCTGCAACCGTTCCTCGAACTCACCCCGGTACTTCGCGCCTGCTACCAGTGAGCCCATGTCGAGGGAGAAGATCGTCTTGTCCCGCAGCCCTTCTGGCACGTCGCCGCGCACGATCCGCTGAGCCAGGCCCTCCACGATGGCCGTCTTGCCCACTCCGGGGTCGCCGATGAGTACCGGGTTGTTCTTGGTCTTGCGGCTCAGAATCTGGATCACCCGGCGGATTTCGGCATCCCGGCCGATAACGGGATCCAGTTTCCCGGCACGGCCCTCGGCCACCAGGTCGCGGCCGTACTTCTCCAGCGCCTCGTACGCTCCCTCGGGGGTCGCAGAGGTAACCCGCTGGTTGCCCCGAACCTTGGACAGTGCAGCCAGGAACGAGTCCCGGGTCACGTTGTGGGAGGCGAGGATTCTGCCGGCAGCTGTCGACGTACCCTCTTCGGCCAGGGCGATCACGAGGTGTTCCACGGACACGTACTCGTCCTTGAGCCGCTTGGCCTCCCGTCCGGCCGCCTCGAGCAGATTGGCCAGACGTCTGGTGACAGTGACCTGGCCGGGCGCTGCGCCGGGCCCGGATACCCTGGGGCGGCGGTTCAGCTCCCGGTCCAGATCCGCGCGCAGCGCGGCGACGTCGGCGTCCGCCTGGTCCAGCAGCCGGGGTACCAGACCCTCGGGCTGGTCGATCAGCGCCATCAACAGATGTTCGCCGTCGACTTCGATATGACCCATCCGGGTCGCGATGCTCTGCGCTTCGGCCAACGCTTCCTGTGACTTCTGCGTCAGCTTGTTGATGTCCACGATGATGTCCTCCTTCCGCGAGAGGTGGATTCCAGCTCTTCGATGTGGTCCAGCAGGTCGAGCACCAGTCCGATTGCCGCGTAGTTCAGTCCCAGACCCGTCCTCAACCGCTGGATGCGCGCGACCGTCACCAACGCCGACGGTTCGAACGAAGGCTCGCCGCGGGCATCCCGCCGGCAGGCGACGAGGCCGAGCGCGACCAGTCGGCGCACCATGTCAGGATGCAATCCGCAGCGCGTTGCGAACACGTCGAGTGGCATACCGGGCCGCCGCGCCAGGACATAACGTGGTGCGGTCATCATCCCCTCCTCGGGTCGAACGTGGACACCGCCGCCAGTTGTTCGAACAGCTCACGTTCCCGCGCAGTGGGTTTCGGTGGCACCATCACCTTGATCTCGGCGTAGAGATCTCCTGCGGGACCCCGCGCATTGGGCATCCCTTCACCGCGCAGACGCAACTTCCGACCGGTCGAGGACCCTGGGGGCACCTTGACTTTCGCTTCGCCGCCGGGAGTCCGGACCGCGACAGTGATCCCCAGCACCGCCTCCCACGGCGACACCGGCAGATCAACACTGATGTCGCGTCCGTCGAGCCGGAACTGGGGATGCGGCTTGATGCGCACCCTCAGGTACAGATCTCCGGCCGGCCCATCGCCGCTACCCCGGCCGCCCTCTCCCGCCAGCCGTATTCGCTGACCGTCGATGACGCCGGCGGGAATGGTGACCCTGTAGTTGCGGCCGTCCAGTGAGAGTTGCCGTTTGCCTCCCCGGTAGGCCTCCTCGACGGTCAGTTCCAGCTCTGCTTCCTGGTCAGCCCCGGGGACCGGCCCGAATCCGCCTCCACGGCCGAACATGTCGCCGAAAAGGTCCTCGATGTTGATGCCGCCGCCGGCACCGCCGAAGCCCTGGGCGTTGCGCACCCGCGCGCCGGATCGCCCGGCGCCGCCGAAGCCACCGGCACTGGCAGCTGCTCGCTCCTCCCAGTCCTCGGGAACCTGCCGGAAGTCCTCGCCGAACCGGTCGTAGCGCTTGCGGGTGTCGGGATCCGACAACACCTGGTAGGCCTCATTGACCTCTTTGAACCGGTCTTCGGCCGCCGGATCCTTGTTGACGTCCGGGTGGTACTTGCGGGCCAGCGTGCGGAACGCCTGCTGGATCTGGTCGGAGGTCGCGTCCCGCGACACCCCGAGGGCCTCGTAGTAGTCGCGCGCCACCCGATCTCACTCCTCGCGTCGGCTTACGACCACAGCTGCCGGCCGCAACTGGGTCGAGCCTTGTCCGTAACCCGGGCGCAGCACTTCCACGACTGTCCCTGGTGTCTTGTCAGCGTGCTCGACGACACCGACCACCTCGTGGCGCTGCGGGTCGAACGGCACCCCGGCCTGGGCATCGCGCGGATAACCGAGCTGCTCGAGCACCTGCAGCGCCTGCCCCAGAATGCTCCGCACGCCCTCGACGACCGCGTCGGATTGGTCACCGGTGTGCGCGATCGCCCGCTCCAAGTTGTCCACGATGGGCAGCCAGGCACCGGCCACCCTGGCCCGTTCCGTTGTTCGTTCGCGGTCCAGTTCGCGGGCGTACCGCTTTCGCAGGTTGTCCAGATCCGCGACCGCGCGACGCCAACGGTCCTCGAGCTTGACCAGTTCGGCGTCGGAATCGGCTTGGGAGGCAACCGCTTCAGGCGGGGTTTGCTCAACCGCGCCATGGTCCTCGTTGGTCTTCGAATGTTCTGTCGAACTGACCATGGCGGCTCAGCCCCGATCGAACTCGGCGTCGACCACGTCGTCGTCACCGACTCGCGAGCCATGGCCGTTACCAAACGGCTCCTGCTGCCTTTCGCCGCCGGCTGGGGTGGGCTGCAGCCCGTAGAGTGCCTGCTGCAGTTCCGATGTCAGCGATTGCACCCGTTCCAGCGGGGCCTCGTCCTTGATGGCTTGCCGAGCGTCGGCCACCAGCATCTCGGCGCGAGCCCGGTCGTGTGGCGCGGCGGAGTCGCCCAGCTCGCCGAGGCGGCGCTCGACTTGATAAGCCACCGAATCGAGTTCATTGCGTGCATCGACCTGCCTGCGCAGTTGTTCGTCCTCGCGGCGGTGCGCCTCGGCCTCGGCCAGCATCCGCTCGACCTCGCTCTGATCGAGGTTCGACTGCTCGCTGATGGTGATGCTCTGCTCGGCGCCGGTGTCCTTATCGCGCGCGGTGACATGCAGGATCCCGTTGGCATCGATGTCGAAGATGACCTCGACCTGCGGCTCGCCGCGCGGGGCCGGTCGGATGTTTTCCAGCTTGAACCTGCCGAGTACGCGGTTGTCCCTGGCCATCTCGCGTTCGCCCTGCAGTACAACGATATCCACGGCCGGCTGATTGTCTGCAGCGGTGCTGAACACCTCACTGCGCCGGGCTGGGATGGTGGTGTTGCGCTCGATGATCTTGGTCATCACGCCACCGGCGGTCTCCACACCCAATGACAGCGGGGTGACATCGAGCAGCAGGACGTCGGAGACCTCGCCCTTGAGCACGCCCGCCTGGATCGCGGCACCCATGGCAACCACCTCGTCGGGGTTGACGGTCATGTTCGGGTCCTTGCCGCCGGTGAGCCGGCGGACCAGCGCCTGGACGGCGGGGATGCGGGTCGACCCGCCGACCAGGATGACCTCGTCGATGTCGTTGGCCGTCACCTTGGCATCGCCCATCGCTTGCTTGACCGGACCCATGCAGCGTTCCACCAGATCGTGCGTGAGTTCATCGAACTTCGACCGATTGATGGTCATGGTGAGGTGTTTGGGGCCGTTGGCGTCGGCGGTGACAAACGGCAGGTTGACCTGTGTCTGTGTGACCGAGGACAGTTCGACCTTCGCCTTCTCGGCCGCCTCGAACAGCCGCTGCAGCGCCTGCGAATCTTTACGCAGATCGATGTTGTTCTCGCGCTGGAACTCGTCGGCCAGATAGTCCACGAGCCGCCGGTCGAAGTCGTCGCCACCCAGATGGGTATCACCGGCGGTGGAGCGAACCTCGACCACCCCGTCACCGACGTCGAGAAGGCTGACATCGAACGTCCCGCCGCCGAGGTCGAAGACCAGCACAGTCTCATGGCCTTTTTTGTCCAGCCCGTAGCTCAGCGCCGCGGCCGTGGGCTCGTTGATGATGCGCAGCACATCCAGCCCGGCGATCCGGCCGGCATCCTTGGTGGCGTTGCGTTGCGCGTCGTTGAAGTACGCCGGAACGGTGATCACCGCTTCCTTGACCCGCTCACCGAGGAACTTGCTCGCGTCGTCGACGAGTTTGCGCAGCACCTGCGCGCTGATCTCCTCTGGCGAATATTGCCTGCCACGTACGTCGAACCGGGCGGCGCCGCCCTCGCCCTCTACGACGTGGAAGCTGACGGCCTTGGCCTCCTCCGATATTTCATCGAAGCGGCGACCGATGAATCGTTTCGCCGAATAGATGGTGCCTTCCGGGTTCATGATCGACTGCCGCCTGGCCAGTTGCCCGACCAGACGCTCGCCGTTTTCCGTGAAGGCCACCACCGAGGGCGTGGTTCGCGCGCCCTCGGCGTTGGCAATCACAATCGGCTCCCCGCCCTGCCAGGCGGCGATCACCGAGTTCGTTGTACCGAGATCGATTCCTACCGCTGTTGCCATCGTCTGTTCCTTTCGGTGGTCGGTAGTGAGAATTTGCAACGCACGGTTGGCTACCTCGACGTCGCCGAGGACCTCGTAGTACCTGCCGAAGGCCGCTGACGGAGTGAAAGTCGCGTCGACCCCCCCGCATCGTGTAGAGCAGGAGGCCAATCAGAGCGCCGACGATGACACCCGAGAACGCGCCGTAGCCGGCCAAAGATCGCGCTTGCCTGAAGAGCGGGCTCGTCGAGCTGAACCGCCGAGGTCACCAGCGTCGGATATTCAGCCATCGCTACTCCCAGATGTCGCACGTGTTCAACAGAAGCCTCGACAGCCGCTTGTCGCGGTGCCGCTCGTAAGTCGCTCCCACACATAGAGTCTGGCGATCCGTAGCCGTCGATGCGTGCGCCCGGACAGCCGAAAATCCCGGCTCCGATTCGTCCTGGCAGCACCACAGTGGTGTCAGTGCCAGGCGCGGTGGAAACACAGAGGCCGAAGCCTGTCCTGCGCGGACGGAGGCGTATACCACCGAGGCTGACCACGCCGAATGCTTCAGCACATGAGGATGTTTCAGCGAGTGAATGCCCTGATCACTCTACGTGCCGCACCCCGCAACGCCTGTCACGTGTGGTCACGAAGCAGGTGCCGGCGCCTTGGCGAACTGCTCCACGATCGTCCGGCAGAACGCTGGGAGGTCGTCGGGTGAGCGACTCGAGATCAGGTTCCCGTCGATGACGACCTCCTCGTCGACGACTTCGGCACCGGCATTGCGCAGGTCCGTCCGGATGCTCGGATAGGACGTGAGTGTGCGACCTTTGGCAACACCGGCCTCAACGAGCGTCCACGGTCCGTGACAGATCACCCCGACCGGCTTACCCGAACTCACGAAATCGCACACAAACGCGACCGCTCGCTCGTCGGTCCGAAGCTTGTCGGGATTGACCGTGCCACCGGGCAGAAGCAAGGCGTCATAGTCATCGACCGACGCGTCGGAAACCTCCCGGTCAACGTCAAAAGTGCCAGCGTCGTCGAGATCATTGTTCCGGGCCTGGATCTGTCCCGCATGTAGGGACAACAGGTCGGTCCGAGCACCGGCCTGCTGTACTTCTTGACGCGGGACGTCCAGCTCGATCCGCTCCACACCGTCGGCCGCCAGTATCGCAACTCGTCTGCCTTGCAATGTCTTTGCCATTTCCTGGGTTCCTCCCATATCTCGAGCAACGCCAGTAACCCTGGCATTGGCAGCCCGCACGTCTCTTCGTCCCGCTGGGCCGAATCCGACGACGTCAATTGACATCGGTGAGCCGAGTCCGCACAAATGCCTGTCACAGCGCCAGATCGACTCTTCAGCGCGAGCCGGCGGGGCGAGTCCTGTTCCCATTCTCAACTCAAGAAAAACCCAACGGCGAGGTCGACGCCTCAGTAATCAGTGCGCCGGTGGCTCCGGGAGGACGGGTCCTGCGCAACCCGATGCAGCCCGCGCGGCGACACTCCTCTCAGTGACTTTGATCTGCCTGCTGGGCTGGGGTACCACTGGGTGATTGCCCGAGTTGTGCTGTGACCAGTTGAACTCCCGCGGGGAGATCGCTTACTTCGACGCCGCCGTCTTCGTCGACGGCGATGCTCATCCGCGTTCCGGCAAGAGGCACATTTTCCATGAGCACGGGCAGTAACCGATCCGGGACCATCGGACAGAGCTGGACCTGACCATGCGGAATGTCGGGGTTGAAGCGCAGCAGGCTGCGCAGCACCAGGCGTGTGGACGCAGCAGCCCAGGCCTGGGGCGAACACGACGTCGGATAGGGCACGGGGCATGTGAATTCAGCGCGCGAGAACCCGCAGAACAGCTCGGGCAGCCTCCCGCCGAAGTGATCGGACGCATCCAGAAGGCCCAACGCAATCTGTTGCGTCTCTTCGACGAAACCGTAATTGGCCAGCCCTGCGATAGCGATCGCAGTGTCGTGCGGCCACACCGAACCGTTGTGATAGCTCATCGGGTTGAAGGCGTCCATGTCGGTGGAAAGAGTTCGTACCCCGAAGCCCGAATTCAGCAAAGGTCCCGCGAGATGCGCCGCTACTGCGGCTGCCTTGTCGTCGTCGACGATGCCAGTCCACAGGCAATGGCCCATATTCGAAGCAATGGAGTCCACTTGACGTTTGGCACCATCCAATGCCATCGCGAACGCCTGCTGCTCGGGCATCCAGAAAGCTGAGTTGAACGCCGCTTTCAGCCGCGCCGACCGGCTGCGCCACTGATTGGCGCGGACAGTGTCACCGTCTCCGTCGGCGAGGAACGCTCGCGCCTGAAACGCTGCATACACATATCCTTGTACCTCGCACAGCGCTATCGGCGGGGCGGCCAAATGCCCGTCGGCATGGTTCACGCCGTCAAAAGAGTCCTTCCAGCCCTGATTGACCAGGCCACGGTCGGTATGTCGGCGGTATTCCACGAAACCGTCTCCATCGGCGTCGCCGTACTCGAGAATCCACGCCATGGCGCGGTCGGCCGCCGCCAACAGCGACGGTCGGTCATCGTCGAGAAGCGCTCCCCACCGGTCCAGCTCGGCGAGCAGCATGACGAAAAGCGGTGTGGCGTCCACGGTTCCGTAGTATGTGGTGCCCCCACCCAGCGCTAACGCCGCCTCTGTGCCGAGACGAACCTCGTGAAGGATACGACCCGGCTGCTCCTCCGTCAGAGGGTCTACCCGAGTCCCCTGCAGCCGGGCAAGGGTGCGCAGAGTGTTCACCGCCAAGCGTGGATCCAGCCCCAAGGTCATCCAGGCGGTCAATAATGAATCCCGTCCGAACAGCGCCATGAACCATGGTGCCCCGGCGGCAAGTATCGGATGACCGGGCTGTTTCGGATCTTCGATCTGCAGTGAACCCAGGTCACGGGTACCGACCTCGAGAGAACGATCAAATGCCGAACTGCCGGTGACAATCCGTGGATTCGACAGGCGCCAGGCCTGGAGTCGCTGCGCAGGCCCGCTGCTATCGACCGGTTCACCACAGCGGTGCCGGAGCTGGATTCGATCACCTCCGGTCGACGCCTCCACGGCGAAGCAGGTTGTCCACTGCGACCGTTGCGGCACCACGATCCGGAAGGTGAATCTGCCGGGAGAAACGATCGGGTCCCCCATGGCGGCCGTGATCTGGACACCGCGGGTGTAATCCGGCCCGGCGAACGTGAAGACCATCGACGCCGTGCCGATATCGACGGCCAGGCCGTGCGGCGGCTGTACTCTGCCTTCTTTGACGGCAAAGAGATCCGCGAAATCTGTGTCGACGGCCAAGGACAAGGTGACCCCGACCGGCTCCGCGCCAAGGTTGCGTAAAGTCACGTCCTCACGCATCCCGTCGCCGACCAACCTGTCGCGCAGCACCAGCATCGTGCTGTCCGCCAGCCATTGACGTGGCGGAGTCCGGCCGACGAAGGTTACCCGGTAGGGCTCGGTGGGATCTTCGATCGTGGACAGGTTTTGCACCGGCGCCCCGTCGATGGCAAGCCGCCAGCACGACAACATCCGGGTATCGGCGACGAACAATCCCTGTGGCCGATCGCGATGAATATCGCCCGAGCCGGCCGAGATACAAAACGTGGAACCTTCCAGGAGTGTGACGTCACCGTCGTCGCCGGCCACGGGTGGGCCCGTGCCGGAAGCCCAAGCGCCCGCCGCACCTTCTTCGCCGTCGACCACGCTCACCGGGTAACCATGTCCTGATAGAGGGCGAGGTGGTCAGCGACCATCCGAGTGGTGGAGAAGCGCTGGATGACTGCGGCGCGGCAGGCATCACGGTTCAACTGGTCGACGCAGTGGATCGCGTTCACCAGTTCGGCGGCATCGGCGCACAGGAACCCGGTGCTGCCGCAATCCACGATCTCGGGTGCCGCGCCGTTGAGACAGGCGATGACTGGCGTGCCGCAGGCCATCGCCTCGATCATCACCAACCCGAACGGTTCCGCCCACTGGATCGGGTTCAGGAGCGCCTTGGCTGCACCGAGTAGCGCCAGTTTCGCATCACCGGTGACTTCCCCGACAAAGTGCACATCGTCGGTGAGCAGAGGCGACACTTGTTCAGCAAAGTACGCCTGTTCGAGGGGTTCCCGGTTCTTGGCCGCGATCACCAGCGGCTCGCCTGCGGCACGTGCAGCCAAGACGGCCTCGCGCACCCCCTTCTCCGGGGTCATTCGCCCGAGAAATAACAGGAAATCCCCGTCGCCTGCGCCCAGCGGGTATTCGTCGGGGTCCAGTCCGTGGTGAATGACACGATCCACGGCGATCTCAGGCGCGTGGGACGCTTGGTCGTGTGAAATCGCCACGACGGGTAGCCGCTTTCCATAGCGGCGGTAGATCGTCCGCAGTTCACCGCTGAACGGCCCGTGACATGTGGTGACCACTCGGTCATAGCCGGACGCCAGAGCCCAGGCCGGCCCCAACAGAGTGTGGTCATGAATGATGTCGCAGCCGGCAAGTGCCTCGTAGCCGCCCATGACGTGGGGCAACTCGACCTCGCCGCGGCCGATGCGATCCCAATCCGCCGTGGCCATGGTGTACACAATGGGGACCCGTGCGGTGCTGTCGCCAGTGGCATACAGCACCACCTCGTGTCCGGCCGCAATCAAGCCCTGCGCCAGCTGGCACACCACCGACTCGGTGCCTCCGTAGCCTGACGGGGGTGTCGCCGCCCAAGGCGGCGCCAACAGACCAACCTTCAATGGCTCCTGCGTCATCATGGGTTCATCATGCGAATCAACAGTTACGACCGCACCGGCCCGGTGAGGCGGAAAACTGCGGCGAGGCTGGTCCCGTCAGATTGGGCCATCTAACGAGCACAACCAAGGTCACGATGATGCCGCCCCGTGAAGCCTCGGCAACGTCAATCCTATTGCGGTACAGGAAGGTCAACCAACTGCCATCTGACGGCACATCACCCTACGGCACAGCCTTGTGTAGATACCGGCGGACTGCCGAAGCCAGCTCGCTAGCGGATTCCAGTGGGCTTGCCTGGAACGCAGATGCAACTCGACCGGATCCACCAGGACCCACCCACTGTATGTTCTCGAAAGGTCTGTCAGAGCATAGAACTCTTGATCTGGCTACCGTCGGTTCGCGGATGTCATCGTGAATTCTTGCGCCTGAGTAGTCTTCTCATGAAATAGATGGTCAGGATCCACGGTCCGGCGACGATGAACGGATCCATCCACATGTGCTTCAGGTCGACCCGCTTCCGGCCAAACCGGGACCGGGCGCCGTTGCGGGTGAACTCGGCCTTGATGCCGGTCTCGGTGATCGGGTTGTCCGGATGCAAGCTCAGCAACGAGCGGAGGTGATGCTCGCCGGCGTCGACGCGGTCCGCGTACAGCAGAATCAACCAGTGCGCCGCGCGACCCTCGCTGAACTTGTAAGCGAACCTACGTATGACACCCGAGAGCCCGCTGGGTGGCTGCGCGGTTCCGAACACGGGGGTCAGGAAGCGATGCTCGACGGACCGCTCACGCGGCCACTTCTCGGGCTGACGCTCGGGGAAGTCCCAATGAGCGCCAGTGTCAAGGAACTTCAGCTTGGGAACCGACGGTCGGTCCTCCTTGCTCAGGTCAGCGCCCCAACCGGCAATGCGGGCCCGTAATTCGTCGTTCCCGGGCACCGGAGGATGATCTGGCGTGTAGGCGGGCACCCGATCTGATGCCTGAGTCATATCAATCTCCTTGTGTTGTTCAGTTCTGGTTGACGAGCACGATCGGCTTGATGACGCCGTCCAACTTGGAGGAGAACATGTGATAGCCCTCGGCAATGTGCTCGAGCGGGATGCGATGCGTCACAATGTCGTTGGGCTTGATGTAACCGTTCTGAATGTGCGTCCACAGTCGCGGCCACTGCCGTTTCACCGGGCACTGGTTGGTGTGAATGGTCAGACCCTTGTTCATGGCATCGCCGAACTTCACCGCGCTGAACAACGGCCCGTACGCACCGACCACCGAGACGGTCCCGCCTTTACGGACTGTATCGATCGCCCAGTTGAGGGCGATCGGCGATCCGCCCTGCATCTTGAATTTCGACGTAGACACGTGTTGCAGGAAGTTGCCATCCGCTTCCGCACCGACCGCGTCGATCGCGACGTCGGCACCAAGGAAGTCGGTGGCCTTCTTCATCTCCACCACGATGTCGTCGTACTCGCCGAAGTTGTAGGTCTCGGCGTTGGCGAAACTGCGGGCTTTTTCCAACCGGTACTCCAGGTGGTCGATCACGATGACGCGGCTGGCTCCCATGAACCACGAGGACTTCGCCGCATACAGGCCGACCGGCCCCGCACCGAAGACGATGACGGTGTCTCCTTCGACGATGTCCCCGAGCTGGGCGCCGAAGTACCCCGTCGCCAGTGCGTCGGTGCACAGCAAGGCGTCTTCGTCTTCCATCCATTCGGGGATCACCGACGGACCGACGTCGGCGAAGGGCACCCGAACGAATTCAGCCTGAGCGCCGTCGTAACCACCACAAGTGTGCGAGTAGCCGTAGATTCCGCCCACCGCGGTGGCGTTGGGATTCACGTTGTGGCAGTTGGAGTAGAGGCCCCTGGCACAGAAGTAGCAGGATCCGCAATAGATGTTGAACGGAACCATCACCCGGTCACCCGGTTTGATGTTCTGCACGGACGACCCGACCGTCTCTACAACCCCGATGAATTCGTGTCCGAAGGTGTGGCCGACCCGAGTGTCCGGCATCAAGCCGTGATAGAGGTGCAGGTCGGATCCGCAGATCGCCGCCAGCTCCACGCGCACGATCGCGTCATTGGGATGTTCGATTACCGGAACGTCCTTCTCCTCGATGCGGACTTTGCAGGGTCCGCGGTACGTCATCGCTTTCATTGCGCCTCCTAGTTGAATTGATGGATATCGCCGCGCACTCCGCCCAATTCGCCGGAAAGCGGGTCGGTGTCCAAAAGGTGAGGGAGATTTGCCCTTACAGAGCCAGAGGTGGCGCTACCCGCAGCGTCCGGATGCGCTCGTCTGCCTACGTTCATGCGTGCATCGGCAGATGGAGTCCGCACGAAACACTGGCGGCAACAGCATCGCGGCATCAGAGCTTGCTGGCGAGAACGTCAAGATTGCTGATGTCAGGTGGCGAGACGAAGAGCTCGTCGGCCCTTTCAGCTAGAGCCTTTCCAACGGGGCCGCCAAGATGTGCCTCGCGTGCTGCCTCATCCGGGAACGCGTCCACGATGCCGTACGTCGACGGGCCGAACTGAATCGCGAGCCACGGCTTGGTGCCGGGTTCCTGCTCGACGAGCGGCAGCGCCGAGAGAAGAAAATCTTCGACTGCACGTTCTTTGCCGGGTTTGGCCTCGAGCCGTACCAGCAGTGCTTTCGTAGCCATGGTTGAAACCCCCTTTCCTCGAGCAGGCAACTGGAAGCACAGAACCTTGCCGCAGAGGCGGGGTGTCCCAATCACTTCTACGTACCCACCTTGCCCACCGGCTGATGTCACAGCATCGTCCCGGCAGTCCAAAAATTCGTCGAAGAGCAGACCCCACGGGACGGTGACACAGACCGCTTCGCTATTGCGCTCGAGGCGCCCAGCGATACGGACGGCAACTTCAGCGTCTCGCTGGGCCCGCCGAGGAGTGGCGGGCAGGTCGTCGGGTGACCGACTGGGATACGGCCCTCAGTCTCCGCCAGCCCAGGATGATGCCGAGGTCTCGTACTGATAGGGCGAAGTGGGCTCCGAATATTCGGCTTGCCGGCCCAATCCCTGGCGTCCCGTCGACATCGCACACTACGAGGAGGCAAGCACGGATCAGAACGTCACTAGACAGTAGGAGATTCGAGAATGAAAGCAGTTGTGTACGACGGACCACGCGACGTCGTCGTCAAAGATGTTCCGGATGCCAAGATCGAGCATCCGACCGACGTGCTGGTGAAGGTGACCACCACCAATATCTGCGGCTCGGACCTGCACATGTACGAGGGCCGCACCGACCTGGAGCCGGGCATGGTGCTCGGGCACGAGAACCTGGGCATCGTTGCCGAGGTGGGCAATGCGGTTGTCAAGGTATCGCCAGGGGATCGCGTGTGTGTGCCCTTCAATATCGGTTGCGGTTTCTGCCGTAATTGTGAAGAGGGTCTGACGGCGTTCTGTCTGACCGCGCATCCGGATCCGAAGATGGCCGGCGCCGCCTACGGGTTCGCCGGGATGGGGCCGTTCTGGGGTGGGCAGGCCGACTATTTGCGGGTACCGTTCGGCGATTTCAATCTTCTCCGCCTCCCCGAGGACGCGCAGGACAAGGAAGCCGACTACGTGATGCTCGCCGACATCTTCCCCACCGGCTGGCACTGCACCCGACTGGCCGACATGCAGCCCGGTGATTCGGTCGTCGTGTACGGGGCCGGCCCGGTGGGTTTGATGGCCGCTTACTCGGCCATGATCCAGGGCGCCAGCAAAGTGATGATCGTAGATCGACACCCGGACCGTCTGCGCCTTGCCGAACAGATCGGCGTCATTCCGATCGATGATTCCCAGGGCGATCCGGTTGAGCAGGTCCTTGAGCAGACCCGTGGTCGGGGAGCCGACAAGGGCTGTGAATGCGTTGGCTATCAAGCCCATGACCCACAGGGACAGGAAAATTCGGCCATGACCATGAACCAGTTGGTCGATTCAGTGCGATTCACCGGGCACATCGGAGTGGTGGGTATCTTCTTGCCGCAGGACCCCAACGCGCCCGACAAATTGGAGCAGGAGGGCAAAATCGCCTTCGATATGGGCAAGTTCTGGTTCAAGGGGCAAAAGGTCGGCACCGGGCAGGCGAACATCAAGCACTACAACCGCCAGCTTCGTGACCTGATCCATGAGGGCAGGGCCAAGCCATCCTGGATCGTTTCCCACCAACTGTCGCTCGACGAGGCTCCGTCGGGCTACCAACACTTCGATGCCCGCGACGACGGATGGACCAAGGTCCTCCTCCACCCATAGAGCGGATGCGCCAAGCGGCTCCGCCGCACGGGCGGCGGGGCCGGCTCAACGCGGGCGAGGGGTGCGGCGCGCATCACGCCCTCAGGCCGATCCTTTCCGCAACCTCGCCTGGCCAGCTCGATCCGGTTCAACGGCAGGATGTTCCGACCGCTTCGTGTGCCGAACACCGAAGATGGGCGACGACCTGGCGGGCGGTCCTCGAGGGCCGCGCCGCCGATGTCATGACCGCCGCACACTCGGCCACCGGCATCGACCCAGGGCTGCGCCGCGGTCATCTCACCGAAGCTCGATGACAACAGCGGAAAGCGGCGCTCGCGCGGCTATGCGCGTCCAAAAATCGCTCCCGATAAGGAGTCTGGCAACCCATATCGGTTGTCGAACGCCCACTGCGGGCCGATCACCTGAGATTCGACTCGATCTGTCAGCACTCGAGCGGAGTACAGTTCAACTAGGGGATGTCGGGTGGGCAGTTAGGGCCCGGAAGGGCGCTTGCGATCGCCGCTTTGGGTATGCCTCCCGGCTATGTATGAGCGAACAAGTCCGATTACGGATCGTTCGAGAGCAAGGCGTGAGCATGGTTACTCCAAGGAACGACCAAACGCACAGCCCACCCGCGCGCGCCCACCCGATCGAGCAGACGTTATCAGCGGGTTTGACGGCCCTATCGCGCGTCGACTTCAGCGACTCCGACGCCGGCGAGATCATTCGAGTGGCCACCGCCGCCGTTGACGGACTCGGGCCGTGCCGGGTCGAGGCCAGTTACCGGTCGATGAATGGCGAACTCACTCGGTTTCCACCGTCGCAGTCAGTACACCCCGAGAACGAACGGCACCGCCGGTCCGACTGGGACGGCCAAGTTGACGTCGACAATGGCCGGTGGGGGTGGGCGTTCCCGTTGCGTCACCGACGTGCCGTCAACGGGTGCCTGATTGTCAGCGCCGCCGGGGCACCGACGAAGGATCAAACCCAGCTGCTGACCATTCTGGCCCAACAGACCGGCGCCGCACTGGCACATGCCGCAACCCTTGATCGCTACCGCGGCGATGTGGCGCAGTTGACGAAGTCGAATGCCGATCTGAAGGTTGCGAACCGTGAACTAGCCGCGACGGTGGCGCAGTTACAGCGGCAGACGAAGGTGCACGAAGCTTTGAGCGCAGCACAGGCCGCGGGTACGGGCGAACAAGGAATCGCCGACGCCCTCGAGGACCTGACAGGCCATTCAGTGGCCATCGAAGACCGCTTCGGCAACCTGCATTGCTGGGCCGGACCCGGACTACCACACCCCTACCCCAAACAAGGGGCGGACCAGCGCGAGCTCTTACTGCATGAAGTAGCCGCACAAAACGGCCGAGCACGAATCGGGCGGCGAGTGCTCACACTCGTCCAACCCCGGGCCGAGATCCTCGGTGTCCTCGCCATGAACGATCCGGACGATACGGTGACCGAGGACAACCTGTTCGCCCTGCACTACGGGGCCACTGTTTTGGCCCTGGAGCTTTCCCACCAGCGAGCCGTCGCGGAAATCGAACTCAACCTGCGCCGCGATCTCGTCGATGACCTGCTGGCAGGCACCGACCGGGATGGGGCCTACGCTCGTGCCGACGCTCTGAATCACGACTTGCGCTGCCCCCACTACGTGGTGGTCATGCAAAGTGTCGGTCGCACCGACAACACGCTCACAGTCGCAGCCGGGCGTGCAGCAACAGCGTTGCGGTTGAATTACTTACAAGGTCGCCATGCCGGTCTTGTCGTGCTGCTCATAGACGGCCGCCCGGATCCACAGGCGCTGCACCGCGCGATCAGTGAGGGACTCGGCAAGACCACCATCGTCGTCGGTATCGGCTCCCGATGCTTGGTGCCCGATGACTTTCCGCAGTCCTTCGTGGACGCCCGTCGGGCCATGAGCATCCGCCTGCGCTCAGTCAGCCCGGAAGGCGCAGCGGCGTTCGACGAACTCAGTTTCTATCGCCTCATCGACGCCGCCCAGGGTGATGGCGAGGTCGAGAGCTTTGTGCGCGAATGGCTGGGCACACTCCTGGATTACGACGAAAACAAGAACTCCGGCCTGGTGATGACCCTGAGCGATTACCTGGAGTGCGGTGGAAGTTACGACGAATCCGCGGCCGCACTGCACATCCACCGCAGCACCCTTCGTTACCGGCTGGCGCGCATCGCTGAACTCACCGGCCACGACCTGCGCAACGTCGACACCAGGTTCAACCTGCACGCCGCGACACGGGCGTGGCGCTTCCTGAACCCTGGTCGCTGACCGGAAGCCGGCTGCGAACGGTGCTCAGGGTGAGCCATCGCTCGACTCGCTGACAGTGATCTTGTTCGTCTGAGTGTTCTCAGCCTTCGGCACATAGACCTTCAATACGCCGTAGGCCAAGGACGCCTCGACGTCGGCTTCCCGGAGGTGGCCTGGCAGCGTGACGCGCAACTCGAACTCGCCGACGCGCCGGGTCCGGCGGCGGAAGAAGCCTTCGCGCTTGCGCTCCTTGACCTCGCCGATGACCACCAGTTCGTTGCCGTTCAGACTGACATCGACGTCCTCGCGCCGCACACCAGGAAGCTCGATCTCGATGGCGTATGCGCTGTCGGTTTCGATGATGTCGGCCGACGGCAGCCAGGCAGCTTGACCGCTCCTGTCACCAAAAACCGACTGCGCCAACCGATCCACTTCCGCATAGAGATTGTCGAAATCGTGAAATGGGCGCCCCTGCGCCTGACCAGCAGGTCCCTTCACGGATAGAGTCATGTCAGATCCTCTTCTCTTAAGTCAGTGGTTGTGTCAAAGACTGTCCCCTCGCAAGCGTCAGGGCACCTCGCACTGTGAGGACGATTTCCGGCCCGTGCTTTCACTCGCGCGGGTCAGATATGACGCGCGGTGAGGGCCTCAGAATGCCAGCCGAAACATCGTGAATACCCGCTTCCGGCTCGTCGCCAATACTTCTCCGCTGCAGTAGATCTCCGGCGCGGTCATCGTCGCCGTACATCGCTGGGCGGGCTCCGCTCGCCCCGGGTCGATGTACCGATTGCACGTTGCGACTGGCGGGGTGACTACACCGGCGGCGCCGGGCGTACGTACCCATTCGACTCAGAGACCTTGGCCAAGATCGTCCTCGCGCTCGACGGTTCGGTCAGCCGCGGGGCTGAACACGTGTGTGACACGCCCTGGCAGGGCCGCCGGCAGTTCGTTGACTCGAGCCGGACGCTGCAGTGGCAGGTCGGTGAGTGTTGTGGTCCATCGGTTCCCGGCAGCCCGGCGGATCTTCTTTCTCGAGGAGACGTTGACGCGCGGGACGGTCATGCGCCGGGGCGTCCCAGCCCGTTCGCGCACCGGCCGCTTGGCGTGGCTCGTGCCTCACCGCACGCCGTGCTCGCCGTAGCGTCCGCCCGTGACCAGGTCGCTGAGGGGTTGCAGCTGGGCCAAGGTGTCGGAATCCAGATCGACGTCGAGGGATGCGACGTTTTGATCGAGCCGATCTGCGTGGCGGGTCCCCGGGATGGGCACCACCGGGATGCCCAACCGCGGCGCTTGGGCGTACACCCAGGCCAACGCCACCTGCGCCGGCAGGACGTCAAGCCGCTGCGCGACAGTGCGCACGGTGTCGGCGATGACCTGATTCTGCCGGCCGGCGTCACCGGCGAACCTCGGGTTGCGGGCGCGGAAGTCGCTGGGGTCCAACGTCGCTGTCTGTACCGATCCGGTCAGAAACCCGCGCCCCAAGGGGGCGTACGGCACAAGGCCAATGCCCAGTTCGGCCATCACCGGTGTGACCTGCTCGACATCTCTTGTCCACAAGGAGTATTCGCTCTGCACAGCGGCGATCGGGTGCACGGCATGGGCGCGGCGGAGCAAGTCGGCGCTCACCTCGCTGAGGCCCAGGTACCGGACTTTGCCTGCGTCGACCAGTTCGGCCATCGCCCCGACGGTGTCCTCGATCTGCGCGTTGTGCGGGGGCCGATGCAGGTAGTACAGATCGATGTGGTCGATGCCCAGCCGCAACAGGGAGGCATCGCAGGACCGCTTCACGTAAGGCGGATCGCCACGGTGAACACGGGCATCGTCACCGCTGCTGCGGTCGATGCCGAACTTCGTGGCGATCTGGACCTCATCTCGCCTGTCGGCGATGCCGCGGCCCAGCAGCACCTCGTTGTGGCCGGCGCCGTACTGGTCGGCGGTGTCGAAGAATGTGACGCCCACGTCGATGGCGTGTCGGATCGTGGCGATGCTGGTGTCCCAGTCGGTGGCTCCGTAGTACTCGCTCATCCCCATGCAGCCCAGACCCTGGGCTGACACGTCGAGACCACCGAGAATGATTCGGTTCATCATCAATCCTCTGCAAGACATTGGTTTTCACGTTGGGGGTCGTGCGCGACTGTCAGCGAGTACATCGAGCGGACTGTGCGCCCCGACGCTGCGTCGCCACCTCGAAGGTTATTCACACGCTGCGTGGGCACAATGGGTGCAGTACACCCAGGATCGTCACCACGCGGCAAGCTATCCTGGGACGGCGCGGCTGTTGTTTCGAGCCGCCGGAGGCTGCGTACGCGGAGCAGCGCCGATGTCCCGCGTAGGTCGTCGCGGGGCACACCCGCACCCTCGCCTACGGACTGCTCGGCCACCGCCACCACCATCCTCCTGTCCACCAACTACGCGCTGCTGAGGATCTTCGGCTGACCGAGCACCACTAGCACCACCCAACGCAGCGCACTACCGACACGAATGCAGCCGCCAACATGGCGCACACATTTGATTGCTGCACAAAACATCACGCCGCTTCCCCACCCCACTGCCAAACCCCACCGCGGCGCACCATCACGCGGCACCCCCTGAAGACCCAACCCTTGATTCAGGCTGTATCAACGGTCTCGACACCCCGCGCCAACCGCAAACGCCGCAGCGCTTGTCCCAGCCCACTCACAACTACACCCCACCCAACTCCGGGCGCTCCGGACACAGCAGCGCCACCACCGGGCACAACAATCCGACATTGCTGCCATCTCCAGCGCCAGGCCCGTCACTGATGTAGTCGAACAAGTGCTCCCAATTCCCGACGTCCGGGAACACGACCTCGGCGGGAAGACAGCACGCTAGCTCGTAGCCGCTACCACCGGTGCGTCGGTAGCGGGCAGTGCGTATGCCTGCCAGCAGTACCGTCCCGAGGACGCCAAAGGCGCCCTGCCCCGAGCTCGCGGCCACAGCCCACGGCGGTTACTACCGCGCGCCCAACAGCTGCATCACCAGATAGACGACACCGTAGACGGCGAAGAACGCCGGCGTGATCAGCACACACAACCAGACGAACTTCACCGAAAGAGGCTGCCGCTCCTTCAAACCCAACTGACGCGCAACCAGACGGATCAGATCGCGCCCCTCTCGAGAATTGAACTTGTAGTCCACCACAGGCTCGATCCGACCCCGATCCGACAACGCCCAGATCTTCTCCCGCGTGAAAGACACAACCCGACCGCCCTTGAACTCCCAGGAAAAGGCAAGACTGGGAACCCCGGCAAACCACCGCACCTGCACCTCACGATCAGTGATAGTGAAATGCGTTGAGCGCTCCGAGACACGCCACCGATAGCTCGAACTCAAACCCGCCCGGTTCCACAGCCCCCACCACCGAGCATCCGCAATATCGAGTTGCACGTCGAAACCCTTCTTGGTGTCCACCACCGTGTACGGCGTACCTTGAGTCGCCGCCGCCACCGCATCACGAAACTCACTCATGCGCCTGACCATACGTAACTTCATCCGAGGATTCCCGGCCGACGTGTCCACGCCCACGCCTCCGAGGTCATCGACAGCGCCGTGACCACCGCCGCCAACGGCGGTCGAGCCCGCCGCAGTAAGGAACCTATGCCACCCAGCCCAGCTGCGCTGGCAGCCGTAAAAGTATTGCGGCTCAACACCTCTAATCTGAATCAACAACGACAGTCGAGATCTTGACACACCCAGCACCGCCGCCCACAAGAGTCCCTGTCAACGTCTGCGCGGCCATCTGACGGTGCACAAACTCCACGATGCCGCCGACGCGCTGCCCTCGGTGCCCGAGCGCGCTCAGACCGAAGGCACCTCGATGACCGCAGATACCAGAGCACTCGATATTCAGACCGCGTTGCGCACCAACGCGTCCCGCCCGCGGTAGCCGCCGCATCCGGGGGCGAAGGCCACCGTTGCGACGGTCCGCACGTTCAACCGCTGGATCGAGGCGGACTGGGGATTCTTTGACCAGGAATGGATTTTCGCCGCGCCATACATCACGCTGTGCAAGCCCGGCGCCGCCGTGCGGGAACTCGAGCACGACGCCCGATTCGAATCACCTTGGACGACAGCCGCGAGATCTGCCTCCAGCCGACGAAATCTGACCTTTCGCCGCTACTTCGACGTCAGCGATCCGTGACAACAACTCTCGCCCGACCCAGTGCGTAGATCGCCGCAACCGAATCATCGACCTGCATCTTGTCGCGCTCGATCAGCTGGACGGAGGGAAAGTAGACCCCCGGCCTGTCATAGCTGACGCGTTGGGTAGCGTTGTGCGACATTGAACCTTGTTTCAGTTGGGAAGGTTCGGTAAACGGGCCGTCGACGCCGTAGGGGTTCCACGCAAGTTCAGCTGGTTTGCTGGAATCGCCGGCCATGTCGATCTCAGCACGGAAATTCACCGTCTCGCCCACACTGACCTGAACGCTGTTGGCTCCATTGGCTGTCAGATGGACCGTTGGCTGCACACCGCGGCGCTCCGCCGCTGATGGAGGAACCACGACCTGTCCGTCCACGACCTTCATCGATGTCGAATCTGCAGGCGGACGGCCCTTTTCAGCCCACGCTGCAACATCGAGCAATGCGCGTTCCAATATCCCCGTGTAGTCGATCAGCCGAGGTGTCCGCCCAGGGGCTATGTGGTCGGCGTTGTCGTTGAGCCACAGGCGGAAAATGTCGTCGTATCGATCGCCGACCGCCGCGCGGACCTGCCTGCTGTACCAGTCGCCGTGCCATGGAAAAGCGTCGGCGTCAAGCAGATTGCTGACCATGATCATCTTTGCGTTGACGTTGCCCGTGTGCGTTCCGCCACCGCTGACGCCTTGGGAAATCGCAGCACCCGCCAGCCACGCCCGCTGCGGATAGCGCGGACTTCCATCGTGGGCGCGGTAATGATCGTAGACGTCGAACCCCGGGCGATCAGGTACCTGGTGACGGGCGTAGGTCGCCAATGCCAAGTACCAGTTGTTATCAACCCGAATGCGCATACCCCGGTGCAGCTTGTCCCCGGCCACGGAGGAAACGGTCACCGAACCGGTGCCTGAATCGAGGGTCCCCCGCACCGACGACCCCTCGACAGACGGGACGTCGATATCCACTATCCCGGCGTAGCCGGTGTTGGGCAGTCCCGCCACCATGAGCTCAACGTCCGAACCGCCGTCGAGGACCTCGACCCGGTCGATGGTGACCTCGCGGTCAAGACGAAGGTCTCTGATCCGTTGACCCAGCGGCGAACTCTCGGTTCCGAGGTATCCCGGTTGCGTCCAGAAGTCTTCGCTATAGGTCGGATCCGCCAGCCTGACCTGGTCGGCGAAACCCAGCAAACCGTCGGCAGCGTCTAGACCAAGAAGGTAGCGGTAGTCCTCCCACGCCCGCAGTGGGACCCCGATCGCGGTGACCTCGCGTAGCACGGCACGCTCGGCGTCGTCGAGGGAGCCATAAGGGTCGCCATGACCACCGGGGGCCACTGCGTCGGCAATCAGCGGTGCCTTGTCGCGCAGGATCAGGCGCGCCAACACACGGATGAAGAAGTTGTTGGGAATCGAACTGGGGTCTCCCACGATGTAGGGCACACCACCATCCCATACGCCCGTGGTGTTTTCGAGAGCACCAACGGTTTGGTACGACCCCCCGCTGCCACCCCAGATGTATCCGTAGATATGTTGCGATGTCCCGTAATGGCGTTGTGCGATTTCGCGTGAGAGTTTCGCGGCTGCTGCGTCTGCGCGGTATCCCCCGCTGCTGCTGGTCTGGACTACATACCCGCCGTTGGTGGCAGCGAACGTGATCGCCCGATCGGTGGCGTTCTCGTCGTAAAGCGGGTAGACACTCTGAAAGAATCGGCCCTGCCATTGCTCCTGGGGCGGCAGATAGATGTTGAAACGAACGTCCGTGCCGGTGAAGTGCCCCGAAATCTTCTGATGTGCAACAGGTTCAGAGGCTTCGATCTCGATGTCGATCACTGGCCGTTCGTACTCTTCATCCACACAGTCGCCGGTTATCACCATCGCCGTTCCTTCATCGGACGCCGCGCATGCACGCGGCAGTGGTGTGCTGCAGCCGATCGTGGCCGCCAGCATGACCAGGCTCAGACCGACCCTGATCACGGAATAAACAGATCGGCGAGTTCGTCGAGCAGCGCGATGACACCTTTGGGGTCCTTGCCCACTGGTATGGCGCCGGCGACCAGCTCGTCGAGCGGGAGGGTGCGCCGAGCGATTGCCCTCGTCAGCTTGGCGGTCGGCTCCACCAGGGTGCGGCGCCGGTCATCTTCGTCGATGACGGTCGTGACCAGGCCTTGATCACTCAATCCCGCTACACACTTCGAGACGTAGCCTTGGGTGAAACCAGTCCGCCCAACGATATCGCCGATCGCGCTGCGCGGGTACAGCGCAACGTCGCCGAGCACCAGGCGTTCCGCTGGATTGGACATCGCATCCTGCGGCTCTAGATCGACCTGACGGGACAGTGCGATCAGCCGCTTGCCGAGCAAGTGCATTCGTTGGCGGTCCACCCCGTGACTATAGCTCACTAAAAATGCATTTTTTTCAATGTATCTTTGGTTTTGTGCCCGCCCCGTCCAACCAGCCGGCGACGGCCTGATCAACTCGACAACCGAAAGGTATTGCCGCTTCTCATGTCAATTGCCACCACAGCGCGCCGCGGCTACGCGCTCCTCATCCTCCTTACCCTGACGCTGACAGGCTGCAGCGCACCAATCGAGACGACCGCTACCGAACGCGCTGAAGGCACATCCGAGGCCACAGTTACAAGCCCTCCACCGACGTCTGTTGTCATCGAGCATCTACCTCTGCCGCCGACGGCACCGACGCCGACCGCCGGCAGCTGTGATCACGCAGCCAATGCCAACGGCACCGGCTGCATCAGTGCCGGTCGAGACGGCATTCGCGGGCTCCGAACCTTCACCTGGGACAGCCACCATCTACTGGCCGGGATCACGTACGCGGGAGCCTCCGCCGACTCCGTCTTCACCGGACCTCAGCTGATCCTGGTCAAGACCGACGGCGCACTGTTTCCCAATGGGGACGGCTGGAAGTGCCTCACCTGCGGCGTATCCGAGGGAAACCGGCTCGGCGCGAACGACACAACTGACGTCTCTTACCCGGAGGCATTTCGCGACGGAAAGCGGGTCAAGTTCGGCAGGAACGTGCTGGATTGCGGGACGGTGGACGTCATCGACTGCGACCCGACGGCGAACACCACCCACATCTACCCCATTCGCTCTCCCTTCCCCTCACCCAACGGTGGTCAAATGCGGGAACTACGATTGCATCCCGACAATGAGCACCTGGGCTGGAACCAGATGTTCCTCACTGCAGGCATGACAGACGCGACCCAATTCGGTGCGTTTGGACGCATGACCTTCAACGGTGCAGCAAACCCGCCGGCCTACGAGGTGAGCAACGTGTCCTTCCTCCTGGGCGAAAGTCCGGGCACATCAGGTCGATTCATCGAGGTGGCGCAGCCACCCACCGATGAAAAGCCCGGTCAGCTGCACCTTGCCGAGAGTGCCGGTGTCATCGGCGAATTCCGCGGCTTCACCAACGACGGCACCGCTGCCCTCGGTATCGGTACACAGGAGTCATGGAACTTCGACATCTTTGCCACCGATCTGACCTCGGGAGAATCAACACGATTCAGCCGTGACCCGGCATATACAGATCCCGTAGTGATGGCACCGGATGACACCGCGCTGGTTCTCGCAGACGGGCGAGTGGACAACCACACCGGCAAGCCAGGGGCCAATCAGCCCGAAAGTGACGGACGGATGTACTTCGCCAGCGCACTGCCGGGTGTCCCGCCTCTGGTAGATCTCGCGGCCGGAAGCGCCATCGGCAACCTGTACAACAATCAGTACGGGCTTCCGCCCGCCCCCGGTGTCTCCCCGAACGACGACACCAGTGGTAGAAGATTCTTCCAGCCTTATGTAATCGAGCTCGACGAGCGACGGTCGCCAGAATCCGGCCAGAGCACAATCCACGACGGCTATCAGCTCAACGGTGGTGGCGACACCACTCCCGGCAACGGTGGCATCAGCGACCCGCTGTGGAATGCCGGAGCCGACCCCGCCTGGTCCCCAGACGGCACCGCAATTGCGTACTACCAGCTCTTGGTCGGCCCGCCGGCCTGTGCGCACACGACACCCGAGCCTGCACCCTGCCCCATGTCGACAGAGCCCGGCGGACGGATGTCACGGCTGATGATCGCGCGGCTCACTGACCGGGAGCCGCTACCCCCTCAGCCACAACCACAACCCGTGCCCGACAGCATCCCGTGGGGTCTGGAGTACCAGGTCGGAGACCCACTGCCACCCAAACGGCCCGAGGTAGCAGCTGGTGTCTACACACTGACCGGAGTGCAAGGATCAGCGAACGTCGAAATCGCCCACGGCCCTGCCGCTTTCCCAGGCCACGGTACGGCGGTCAACCGCGTCAAGGTCACATACCGCGGATACAGCTCCGACGGCCGCACAGTCGTGGACGGCATCGAAGAATCCATCAAGGAGACAGGACCACTGCGCTACACCTGGCATTCTGACATCACACTGTCGGGCGAGCACTCTGGTACGCGAAAATCTACCGGTACCAATGGATTCGTCGTCCAGTCACCCGGTCTCGCGCAACCGCCGACAATCTCCGGCACAATGACCACCACTCTCGACGGCCAGATATTCACCTCGCCCGAAACCGGCTCGTGAAGCACACACACTTTCACTGCAGAGCCGGCGGGGTATGCCCCGTTCCAGCTACTCGGCCTCACCATCCCCTCGTCCTCAAACACCATCTGCACTCCCCTACCTGCGATTGAGCTTCGTTCCGGAGATGTCCTGGGACGAATCGCCAGGACAGGGTGGTGGTTGAACAGGTCGAAGTCGTTGATACTTGCCTGCCTGTGAGGTGAGCGTTCTTCTCGGGCCGTCACCCCTGCGATTACGGCCGCAAGCGCGTTTCCTGACTGCACCCCACGTGCACACCCTTGCTGCCTGTTTTGAGGAATCAGTAGATGGGGGCGCCGTGGTGGGCCGGCATCTATCGTGTCGGTTGCCACGCAATGTGACATACGGGTATGTCGCGAGCTGCACTGTTGCGCCAATTGCCTTGATCCTGACATCCGTCTTGTCGCCGACTTGGTGACGAATCCACGGACTCGTTTCTCGCCCTCAGGCAGATCGGGAAACGGTACGTACCCCGATTCATCTACCTTGATCGAGTGTCTTCATCGAGCGCGAGCTCGGCTAGTGCAGATCGCACCGCCGTCGAGGTGGAAGGGCTGTCGTCGGTGTCACCGAACCGGCCCATCAGCACGTAGTAGAACGGGCAGGTCACGATGAGTCCGACAATCCAGGAAACATCGACTCCGCCAAGCCGTTCCGCTAGCGGACCGACATAGAGCGCGGTGCTCAGGAAGGGTACCTGGACGGCAATACCGACAAAGTAGGAGACGACCGCGGGACCGTTGACCTTGCCGTAGCGGCCGCCGTCCTGTTCGAACATTGCGGCGATGTCGTAGTGACCGTGCTTGATGACGTAGTAGTCCACCAGGTTGATCGCGGTCCACGGGATCAGCACACACAGCAGGATCTGCAGGAAGTTGGTGTAGTTCACCAGAAAGTTGTCCGCCCCGAATAACGCCACCGCCAAGGCCACCACGAAGATCACCGTCGCGGTGATGACACGGCTCATCGCCCGAGGTACCCAGTTGGCGAACAGGGTCTGGCCGATGGTGATCGTCGACAACGAGCCGCAGTAGACGAACATCGCGCTCTGCGAGATCAGCGCCACGCTGATCACGATGATCACCAACGCACTCACGCCACTGGTCAACTGCGCCAGCCCCTCGACAGGCCCGAGTTCGGCAGCGGCGGCACCGATCACGGCACCGAGCATCATCGGTACGATCGCACCGAGAACCGCGCCCCAGTAGGTCGCGTAGAACGCCGGCTTCACACCGGTATCCTTGGGCATGTAGCGCGTGTAGTCGGATACAAAAGGCGCACAAGAGATCAGCCACAGCGCCGACAGAGATAGAGTGCCCATGACACCGAATGTCGTCACGTTGCCTGCCGACCAGGTGGTCTCAGGCACCCCGTTGACCGCCAGCATCCAAATGAAGGCGACTGTGATACCCAAGCCCGCGACGATGCTCATCAGACCGGCGAAGCGGTGGATGAACTTGTACCCCACCACCGCGGCGAGCGTAGCGACCACTCCGATGAGTGCAATCCCCAGATTGTCCGGCATGTGCAGGACTGCAGCGACCGACTGCCCGCCGAGCACCAAATTCGACGCGAAGAATCCGATGTACATCAGCACTACGAGAACAATCACCAAAAGACTTCCGTACGAACCGAACTGTGCCCTGGTCTGCAACATCTGCGGGACGCCGGTCTGTGGTCCCTGAGCGGCATGGAGCGCCATGACAACCCCGCCGACGAGGCAGCCCACGGCCATGATCAGCCCCGCCGCCCAGAGTGGGAGGCTGTAGATGGTGGTGCTCAGGAAGCCAGTAGCGGTGGCGGCCAGTGTCAAACCGGTACCGAACCAGATGGTGAAAAGGTCGCGGGCCTTCCCATGTCGTTCATTGAGGGGGATGTGCTCTACAGTCCGTGCTTCTACTGTGCTGCTGTCTATTTCGGCCATGACGTTGGTCTTTCTCGAGGGGTATGGGAAAACGGTTAGCTCGGCCAAACTTGCTGCCCACCGGCAAAACTGTCGAGCCACCGCTTCGTGAGTTCGACATTGTTGAACGAGAAGACGTGCAAGCCGGCGATCGCGGCCGGGTTGCGCTTCGTCACCTCGACGATGAGGTCAGTGGGCTCGAAATGCGATGCCCCCATCAGCTTCAGCGCCGAGGACTTGTTCTTCTTGAGATAGGACAGCGAGCTGCCGACCCCGAGCCGGGCGGAGATCTTGGCCAGTTTGATCCGGTCGACGTGTCCTGGCACCCCCAGGTGCACGGGCAGCTCGATCCCTGACTCGCGGAGTTCCACCGACCACGAGGCGATGGCTGCAGCGTCGAAGCACATCTGGGTCGACAGGTGGCCGTACAACTCGGCGTCCCGGAGGAAGTCCTGCTTTCGATGCAGGCTCTGGGCCAACCGTTCCCGGTCCACCAGCCCGTGCCCATCGGGGTAGGCGGCGAACCCGAATCCGCGGATCGCGGTGCTCAGCTCCCTGTACGCCTTCGCCGCCGCCAAGGCCTCGACGAACGGTCCGTCATGGTGCGCATCGCCACCGATCATGAACGCTTCGGTAACGCCGAGGTCATCGAACCGCGCCACCAGCTCGCGCAGTTCTTCGTGGCTGCGGAGTTGGCGCGCAGCGATGTGCGGTACTGCGTTGTGTCCACGCCGGCGCAGCTCGGTGACCAGCTCGAGCGTGGCGCCCAGACCGTGCTTCGGTGAACAGGTCACCGACAGTCGGGTTCCGGGCGACAGTGCATCAAGATGCTCGTACACCGATTTCAGCGGAATCAGCTCGATCCGGATGGTGGCTGGATCCCACCGCCCCCCGACGGGGAAATAACCGCGTGCATCCGGTGAAGTGGACACGATCCGAGGTCCTCCAGGTAGTGATCAGATGAACGGGATCTTGTGTGATGTGGCGCTATGATCCCCGCCGGGACTCTTGATGATCAGCCTGGCATCGGCGGGAACGTCGGAAGGCACCAGCGCGACGGCGATGTTGCGGTCCAGTGCATAGGACCACACTGCCCAGCGGACGACGCCGATCTCTGCACCTGACTCGTCGGCAACGGGCCAGAACGATTCGAACAGCGGCCACTCTTCGCGGTCGGAGACCAGACCGATGGTTTTGCGGGCCGGTCCGGCATCGCGGACCTTCCGCAGTGCGTCGCGCCCGATGAAGTCCGCTCCGTCGAGGTCCAGGAACCCACCCAAGCCGGCTTCCAACAGATCCATGTCGGAGTTGGTGGCGTACTGGGTGTCCAGAATCCCCTGCTCCACAGCACGGTTCAGGTTGGGACCGGTCACCAAGATGTTGTGCTTACGCCCGGCCTCGCGGACCGCGTCCCAGGCGTCGACGGCGTGAGCCGTGCCGACAGGGTAGACCTCGTACCCCGCTTCCTTGCTCCAGCCGGTGTTGGAGATGACAACCTCGACGCCAGCAAGTTCAGTGGTCATGCAATGAAACCGTTTGAGGGAAGCGAGGTCTCCCTGGACCAGCGGTACCAGGACCTCACGTGCGAGCGGACCCTGCACCTGAAAGGGAGCCACGTCGGCCTCTTTGACTGTGACGTCGAAGCCGCCGGCCTTGGCCAGGCCGTAGGCCCACAGGCTGACATCGACGTCGGAGTGCGAGAACCACACGACGTCCTCGGCGGGACGCAGGATGATCATCTCGGACATGATCTTGCCGTTCTGGTCACACAACGGTGAGTACTTGCAGCCGCCGACCGGGAGCTTTGAAAGATCGCGAGGTGCGAGGTAATCGGCAAACCTCAGGGCATCAGGTCCACGGAACTCGGCCTGGCGCTCAGCGCCGACGTCCCACAACGTCACACCGCCGACGATGGCGTCGTACTCGGCCCTGGGGTCGTTGGCGTATACGAACGGCATGTAGGTGTGGTTGTACACTCCCCACTCCAAGGCACCCTCTTGCAGAGTGCGCTCGAAGTACGGTGACCGGCGGGTGATGTACAGCAAGTTCTGACGGGTCAAGGTGGTCATGATGTTCCTTCCTAGTGCTTCTTACTGCCTGGTTCAGGAAAGCCGGTTGGTGTCGAAGTACTCGACGACGCGAGTCACGACACCCGACTCGGTCTCGGCGATCATGGCGAACTCAAAGTCCATCCTTGATCCGTCTGCGATCACAATGGCGGTCATTCGTCCTTCGGCACAGGCTCTTTCGTCGCTGCCGATGATCCAGTAGAGCTGGACATCGACGTCGCTGAGCTCGTCGACTGCTGACTGGTTGGTCAACCGCACATCCTCGGCACCCACTAGCGGCCGCGTGTGCAACGGATCAATGAAAATGCCGTTCTCGCCGAAGATCTCGGCTATGGCGTTGTTATCGCGGCGAATCCAGGCCTGCGCGAGGCTTCTGATCGCAGTTTCGGCATTCATCGGTTCTGACCCTTCCGGTCACTGGTGTTGTCGAGGACGGTGATGTGAGCCGGGGCGACGCCATCGAGCGCGGTGACGCCTGTCTCGCCGAACGCGCGGGCGAAACAAGTGTGGGCAGCGGTGGCCGCGTCGTCGAAACCACTGTCGTGCAACAGCATCAAGCGGGATTCGCTGACACCGCACCAACCCAGGATGCCGTCGCGGACCAAGCAGTCCAATGCGGCCGCGTAACCCCGCTCGCGGAACGTGTGCGCCGACCCGCCGGTGGTGAGCAGGAACGTGAAGGGTCGCGGCCTCAGCAGACTTCCTTCGGGGTCGTTGGCGAACTCGTAGGCCCAGCCGTTGCTCCACACCCGGTCGAACCAGCCTTTGAGCATGGCCGGGAACCCCAGCCACCACAACGGGCTGAGGATCACGATTTCGTCGGCGCGGTCCACCCTGGCCTGTTCCTCGAGCAGCGAGGACTCCAGCCTTCCCCCCTCGAACTGGGCGTAGTCCTGCGCTTTGAACACAGGATCGAAGCCCTCGCCGTACAGGTCGGCAACCTCGTGGTGACGCTCGGCCGCAGCTAGGCCTGCGGTGTAATGGGCCAGGATCTGTCTACCCAACGAGGCGGCCTTCGGATGACACGACACCACTAACGTGTGGGAGGTGCCGATGGCCGACTCAGACATGGAGGATGGTCCGGTTCTGGTGGATGTGCACCCGGTCCTCGACGTGCAGGGCGACCGCTCGAGCGAGCACGTTGCGCTCGACGTTCTTCCCTCGGCGCTGCATGGTCGCGGTGTCGTCGGTGTGGCCGACGTGCTCGATGCCCTGCTCGATGATGGGCCCGGCGTCCAGTTCGGCGGTGGCGTAGTGCGCGGTGGCACCGATGATCTTCACGCCGCGCTCGTAGGCCCGCTGGTACGGCTGGGCGCCGACGAAGGCAGGCAGCAGCGAATGGTGGATGTTGATCACCGGCACGCCGACGTCACGTAGGAAGCCATCGGTGAGGATCTGCATGTAACGGGCCAGCACCACGAAGTCGATCTGGTGCTCGCGCAACAGCTCGAGCATCCGGGACTCGGCCTGCGGGCGGATTGCAGAGTTCGCCGGTACGTGCACGAACGGGACCCCGAATCTCTGCACCCGGTCCCGCAGCTGATCGTGATTGGAGATGACCAGCGGCACGTCCACCGCGAGGTCACCGTTCTGTACGCGCCACAGCAGGTCGAGAACGCAGTGGTCTCCCGTCGAACACAGGATCGCCATCCGCTTGCGCCGGTCCGCCGGCGCGGTCCGGTAGTCCATCCGGAACCGAGCGCCGATCTCGGACATCACAGCGTTGGCTGCGTGCACAACGTCACGGGGAATGTCGAGGGTCAGTCGCAGGAAGAACATCCCGGATTGCTGGTCCGATATGAACTGGCTCAACTCGCGGATGTTCCCGCCGATATCGGCCATCCGCGACGTCAGCGCGGCGATGATGCCTGGTTGGTCACGACAGGCCGCGAGGATCCGAATGGTCGTCATCAGCGTGTCTGTGTCGGTATCGGCTGGTACAGCCGACGCCTGCCGCATATTTCTCACCAACTTAGGATTCGAGGTGTCGGTCCGCGTGGGTGGCCGATGAGGGGCCGATCTGGTTACGCGGTTGCCAACAACTGTGCAACGCGAGAAGACCGAGATGATTGGTGCACGTGCACAATCATGGGGCGAGGCCGATGTTCACGCGCATAGCGTCACAACAGTGCGGGATCTGAGCGCAACCACGACGAGAGGACTGTGACGGCGATGACCATCGCCCAAGACATGCTGGCTCTCAGTCACGCCGTCCATCAAGGTACTGGCCTCGCGGGCCTGGTCACGGTGGTGCGACGGGTTACCGCCGGCCCTGCCGCGTTCGTCGACATGCGTGGGAGTCTGTTGGCGTCGGCGCCCACCCGAGCGCAGTGGCCACTGGCTGATGTCCCCCGCTGGACGCCCGGCACCACGACACTGGGTGATCCGGTCGTCAACGTTCACCCCGTGGCAATGTCCGGCACCGTCGAGGCGCTGATGCTGGTGCACGGCGACGATGAGCATGCCGATCTGTGCCATATGGCAGCCGAGCTGGCGGGACTGGAGCTCGCGCGGCTGCAGGCCAATCTCGCCGGCCGCCGAGAACTCGCCTCTCAGATTCTCGAGGACATCTTCGGCGGGCTGTTGCGAGGTGCAGAGGCGCGTGGCCGGCTCGCTTCGGTGGGCATCGACATCGGGGCGAACCGGCCCTACACGGTGGTGGTCGGCCGATGTGACAGCGCGGGCGCCGATCTGAGCATGCGTCCCTGGAACCTTCATGCGTTGCTCAACGGCACAGGTGATCCCTATGTCCGCGCCACCATCGATGACGAAATCGTCTTGGTGGTACCCGATTCCGACGGGGTCGGCGCAGTGGCCTCGGCGCTGTTACAGCATTTGAGGACCATCGAACACCGCGCGTCGGTGGGAATCGGACCCCCGGCTCCGGACCCGTTGTCACTGACCATCAGTTACCACCAGGCGCGGGACGCCTCGCGTGGCGATGCGGTGTCCAGCGCCAGACCGCTGAACCTCGGATATCTATTGCTCGGGCTGTCCGACCGGTTGCCCTTGGTGGCGTTGAGCACAAAAGCACTCGAGCCCATCGTCACCCACGATCGCGAATCCGAGAGCGGACTACTCGATACTCTGGTCACGTACCTGAGGTGCGACTGTTCGGTCACCGACACCGCCGCGCAGCTGTTCATACACCGCAACACGCTGCGCTATCGGCTGAAACTGATCCAACAGCTGACCGGGTGGTCGCCCGACACGTTCGAAGGACGACTGCACTTTTGGATCGCGACCCGCGGTCACGAGCTGGAGCAGGACGAACAACGGATGAGGCGAGGCGAGGCGTGACGGCGGATGCCACCGTGCACGGCACGGTCCGGGGAGTCAATGGACTGTGGATGCGCACTCCGGATATCGAGGATTCGCGGGAGTTCTACCAGGCCTTGACCGCACCCGCGCGGACGCGGCTCTCCTTTCTGCAGTCCACACAGCCGGCCTCGTGGCTGGTCGCCTTCGGCGCGACGGACGTCGAGTCGGTCATCACACGCAGTGTGGCAGCCGGTGCGCGGGTACTGGGAGCCGTCGAGCAGACCGCCGTCGTCGAGTTGGAGGACCCCCGCGGGGTCAGATTCGGGCTGTCCGGCGCCGGGCCCGAGTTCATCACGTCCACTCCGGCCGTCGGCGACGTCATCCTCGCCGATCTCTACACCGGCGATCTGGATTACGAATGCAACTTCTATTCAACGACTTTCAACGTCACCGTCGACGTCCTGCCCGACGACCCCGTCGACTATGTTCAGTTCAGTTCCGAAGGCCGACACGTGGCAGGAATGCTGGACAGGTCCTCGTTCCTCGCTCCAGGGACGCCCGAGCACTGGATGCCGTACCTGTACTTCGACCAGGTGGAACGAGCAGTCACCCGGGCGACCACACTGGGCGGACTGGTGGTGGTGCCCACCACGCCCAGCCCGACCGGCGCCTATGCGGTGGTCATGGATCCGCTCGGCGCTCTGGTCGGGTTGTGGGACGGTGCGTCACTGGAGGCTTGCCGGCAGGACAGCGCGACGATCATCCCGACGTGCCTCTGATCGGGTGGCGTTGAGGGCCGGCCACGCAGACAGAGTGTTGAGTGCCGTGCGACTCGAGGCGCCATCGTGGATCGCACGGTCCCCGAGGAGTGGCATTCGCCAACCGGCCATCACCCTCAGTCATACCGAGCCGTCAGCCGTTCGCGGCCGGAGCGAATGAAGCACTGGCGCGGTAGGCGAGATAGCCGCGCTGGATGGCGATCTGGTCGGCGAGGTATTTCGCGTCATGCCAGACACCCCAGATGAAACTCGACCCCCGACGGGTCTGCCATGGCAGGCCGAGGAAGAACACTCCCGGCTCCGCGGCCACCCCGCGCTGGTGCAGCGGCCTGCCTTTGTCGTCGAAAGCGTCGACCTGCAACCAGCTGTAATCGGCTGCGTACCCGGTTGCCCAGACGATGGCGGTGACACCTGCCGCTGCGAGGTCGAGTTCGAGGACCGGATTCGTGATGCAGTCCGGATCCGGGCCGAACAGCCGCGCTTCTGGTTCTTCCGGGAGGTCGAGACCGTTACGCGCGACGAAGTCATCTGCCTCGTCGAGCATGGACAGATAGCTCGCATCGCCGTTGTCGACGTTGCGCTTCAAATCCGGGGCGATGGTGAGCACACCGTCTTCGAACGATCTGGCCATACCCAGAAGAGTGATTCCGCCGGAAGCAAGTGCACGAAAGTCGACGGTGTGTCCACCCTGGGCTCCGCTGACTGCGATCGTCACATGCTCGGCCCCTCGAGGTGGCGTCAGCATGTTCCACTTGCCGAGAACTCCGAGCCACCAGCAGAAGTCGCGACTTCGATAGCTGCGTGGGGGCCGATCGTGCGGTCCCACCGCGAGGTAGACCTGCCGTCCTGACTGGCGCAGTTCGGCGGCGATCTGCACCCCGGACGACCCGGCGCCGACCACCAGCACGGCGCCGGCAGGCAACTGCTGCGGGTTGCGGTATTCGTTCGAATGGAGCTGAGTGATGCCAGTGGAGTCCGGAACCACCTTCGGGATCACCGGATTCTGAAACGCACCGGTGGCCGCGACCACGTACTCTGCATGGAGCAGCCCCTCGGACGTCTGAACCTCGAAACCTTTTTGCCCCTGCAGCTTTCGCACAGATTGCACATCGACACCAGTGCGGATGGGCGCCTCGAACGCTTCTGCGTACGCGACGAAGTAGTCTGCTACCTGCTCTTTGGTGGCGAAGGAGTCGGGATCGATGTCGAAACGGCGACCGGGAAACCGGTCGTGCCATGCCGGTCCGTTTGCCACCAGCGAGTCCCAGCGCCACGACCGCCACCGCTCCGCGACGCGGGCACGCTCGAGCACGAGGTGAGGCACCTCGTGCGAGGTCAGATGCTCACTCATCGCGATACCGGCCTGTCCCGCCCCGACCACGAGAACTTCGACCTTCTGGGTTGACATCCCGACCTCCGAATTCACCGCACACTGTGCACGCGGGTTAGCTGTTTCATTTCCGTGTGACTCGCCACCGCGCGTGAGCACCGCTCATCTCCGGCCGGCACGGGCGCGATCAATCCCGGTCCACGCCAACGCAATCGCGGCATCCAGTAGCGCCTTCTGCGCGCTCTGGCCGACGCAGAAGGCCGCGAACTCACGCTGATGGTTGGTGGCCGGCAGCGACCCGATGCCGACGTAGGGGTGGATGGCGGGTACGACCTGCGACACGTTGCCCATATCGGTTGAAGCGCGGTTCATTCGCGCGGCCACACCGTTCGGGGCAAATTGCCGTCCGAGTTCGGTGGCGTTGGCGGTGTACCAGCCCAGTGCTGCTGTGTCGGCGCGAAATTCAGCATACGGCTGGCTTTCGGGTTCGATCTCGAGGGCACAGCCGGTGGCGAGTGCCCCGGCTTCGAAACATCTCATCACCTTCGGTTCCAACTCGGCCAACTCCGCCAGCGTCTCCGCCCGGACATACCACCGGCCCGAGCTGTGTTCAGGGACGGCGTTGGGGGCGTCGCCGGCATGTGTCACCACTCCGTGTACGCGGGTGCCCGAGGGCAGGTGCTGACGCAACAGGCCGATGGCGACCTGAGCGATGGTGAACGCGTCGGCGGCGTTGATCCCCTCCTCCGGGTAGGCCGCAGCGTGTGCCGATTTGCCGGTGTAGCTGACGCGGGAGTGACTGACCGCGAACGGGCGTGCCTCGGCGACGTCGACGGGTCCAGGATGGACCATCATCGCCAGATCGACACCTACGAATGCACCACGATCGAGCATCTCGATCTTTCCGCCGCCGCCCTCTTCCGCGGGGGTGCCGTAGACCTCCACGGTGACGCCGATATCGTCGGCCACCTGGGCCAGCGCCAGCGCCGCACCCACCGTGCTGGCGGCAATCAGATTGTGGCCGCAGGCGTGCCCGAGACCGGGTAGTGCGTCGTATTCGGCACAGATCGCCAACCTGATCGGTCCGTCGCCGTAGCGGGCCAGGAATGCGGTGTCGAGACCGAGGTAGCGTGGCTCGACCTCGAAACCCGCACGGTCCAGCAGCACCGGAACCCTGGCCGCGGCGCGGTGCTCTTCCCACGCGGTTTCCGGCTCGGCATGCAGGGTTGCCGACAACGCGACGAGGTCGGTGGCGAACCGGCTCACCGTCGCCTGCGCTGCGACCTTCGTGGGGTCGGCTGCAGCCGACGTCATCGCAACGCCGTCGTATACGGCCATCAGAGATCACCGGGTACGCCGTAGGACGGTGCGGTCCACGGATCCAGCGCGCGCGCCAGGTAGGTGTCACGTTGGGGCAGCCACAGGTCGACCAGTCGCCCCAGCTCCCCCACCGGATCGTCATGCCAGTCCACCCGCAGGTCGGTCACCCGCCACGGCACGTCACCCACAACTGCCAGTCCTGCCGAGTGGATCGGACCCTCCTCTCCCCCGGCCGCGACGGCGGCCTGTACGGCGGCCAGCAGTCGCTTTTCGAGTTCGCCGTCCTGGGCATCGAACGCTTCCGTCATCACCTGCGGCACATCGGGATTGGCCAGCATATTTCCTGCGGCCACCGCGTGGGTGCTGGACCAGCCGGCGTGCACACCCAGCGTCTGATCTCCGCTGTACCACGCGCCGGGACCGGTACGCCCGATGAGCGTGAGTTGCCGGTAGGCGATGCCGTGGGCCGATTCGACCACAGCGGAGAGGGCGTGCTCACTGTCTGGAGTTCGAGAGAGGTTGTCCAGCAGTTGGACTCCGAGTCCGGGATGGGTCACGTTCTGCGAGGCCGCGGCGCCGACACCGGAGCGTAGGTGGATGCATCGTGCTGCGACCGCCGGGCTCGAAGAACACACCGCCATGCCGAATTTGCCATCATGGCGTCCGACGATGGAGAACGTCATCGCTGCTCGTCCGGAATCACTGCGATGGCGTCGATCTCACACAGCCATTCCGGTCGTGCCAGCGCCGACACCACAACCCCCGTGGAAATGGGATGAACACCGCGGGTCCATCTGCCGACCGTCCGGTACACCACTTCTCGGTAGCGGGGGTCGACCAGATAAATGGTCAACTTGACCAGGTGGTCCATCTTGCTGCCGGCCTCTTCGAGCAACAGGTTGATGTTGGCCATCGCCCGTTCAGCCTGCGCCCCGACATCGCCGATACCGACCGATTCACTGGTCTCCAGGTCCTGTCCGATCTGCCCCCGGACATAGACGGTGCCGTTGGCCACAACCGCCTGGCACAGATCGTTGTCGAGATTCTGCTCGGGGTAGGTGTCTTTGGTGTTGAACGGACGGATCCTGGTGTGAACGGTCATCGGTCTCTACCCTTCTGGTGCATGTACGGCCTTGGTCTGGATGGGCTGTGCTGCCGAACTCAGTTGTAGGACGTCCAGACCGTCTTGAGTCCGACGTACTTGTCGAGGGCGTGCAACGAGAGGTCCCGGCCGAATCCGGACTGCTTGAACCCACCGAAAGGCGTCGTCACACTCAGAGCGTCAACTGTGTTGACCGATACCGTTCCCGCGTGCAGCGCGTCCGAAATCCGATGTGCGCGTGAGAGGTCGCGTGTCCACACGGATGCAGCCAGCCCGTAGCGGCCGTCGTTCGCCAGCCGGACCGCCTCGGCCTCCGTGCTGAAGGTCAGCACACCGAGCACCGGTCCGAACAGCTCCTCATCGACGATCCGGTCCCCGGGGCGCAACCCGGTGACGATGGTGGGTTCCAGGTAGGCACCCTGACGCGCGCCACCGAGTATCACCTTACCGGTGGTGGCCGCGATGACGTCGTGGACGGCCACCGCCGCAGGCTCGTCGACCATGGGGCCGAGTCGGGTTTCGGGATCGAGTGGATCACCGGATTTCCAGGAGCCGACGGCTCGCTTGAGACGCCCCAAGAAGTCCCCGGCCACGCTGTCGTCGACGATCAACCGTGTTGTGGCAGAACACACTTGACCGGCATTGGCGCAGAATCCGAACGCAGCCAGCTCGGCGGCACCGTCGAGATCGGCGTCGTCGAAGACCACCACGGGACTCTTGCCCCCGCATTCGAGCCACACTTGTTTGAGGTTGGACTCACCTGAATAGGTCAGGAAGCGTTTACCCACCTCCGTGGACCCGGTGAAGACCAGCACGTCGACGTCAGGATGGCGTCCCAGCGCCTGCCCTGCGGTCTCCCCCAGCCCGGGAACGACGTTGAGCACGCCGTCCGGGATCCCGGCTTCGGCGGCGAGTTCGGCGAGCAGCAGCGCCGACTGCGGTGACTGTTCGGCCGGCTTCAGCACCACGCTGTTGCCGACGGCCAACGCAGGGGCCAGTTTCCAGCCCGTGATGTCGAGGGGAAAATTCCACGGCACCACCGCACCCACCACTCCCAGCGGGGTGCGGCGAATGGTGGCGAAGTTTCCCGGCGGCACCGGGGCCACCTCGTCGTAGATCTTGTCGAGGGCCTCGGCGTACCAGGCGAAGCAGTCCGCGGTGGCCGGAACGTCGACACCGTAGGTGTCCGAGATCGGACGTCCGACATCGAGGGTGTCGCAGAGGGCAAGTTCCTTGGCCCGAGCCCGGATGAGATCGGCAAGCGCGAGCAGTCGCTTCTTGCGCTCGCCGAGCGCGAGCCTGGACCACCTGCCATCCTCGAAGGCGTTGCGTGCCGCCGTGACGGCCAGGTCCACGTCGGCCTGGCGGCATTCGGCAACGTGAGCGACGACCTCACCCGTGGCAGGGTTCACATCGGCGAACGTCTGCCCCGACTTGGAGGCCACCCAGTCTCCATCGATGAACGCCGCGGTCCGCGGGGTGAACCGTTGCGCTTCTCTGACCCATGCGGCGTGATCCATCACAGCTCATCATCCTTCACAGTGCTCGTTGGCGACGCCGTCGTCGGTTGCGCTTGTCACGCGGTTGAACGAATGAGACTGCAGCACTGCCGGTTCGGCCACGCTCGCCTGAGGAACACGCCACTTTCGAGGCGGCAGGTCGCAGTCTCTTCCCGGTCAGTGTGGCGGCGATGAGAGGATCTGTCGAGATGGATCTACCGGTCTTCTTCATCGAAATTTCCAATGCAATGCGTTTGTCCTGGCAATCGGCACCACGACGACACAACACTGTCCGGCCCGAATTGCACGGACGGCGACGGCGCGCCACAGTGGTGGCCGCGCGACCGAACGGGCGCGATTGACATCTCGAAGGAGCGCCCGTGGCTGACCAGCCGATCGGACCCGAGCACGATGCCGATTTCATTGTCGTCGGCGGTGGCACGGCCGGGTGCCTGCTGTCGACCCGGCTGGCCGAATTGGGTTGGACGGTCACGCTTGTGGAGTGGGGACCCGACGACGAGGACGAGCCTCGGGCACGCGACCTCCGCCGTTGGGACGAGATGCTGGAGGGCGAATACGACCTCGACTATCGCAGCAAACCCAATGCCCGCGGTAACTCCGACATCCGGCTTGCACGCCTTCGCATCCTGGGCGGATGTTCCACCGCCAACACCATGATCGCGTTCCGCCCCCTCCGACGGGACCTCGAGGAATGGGTGGAACTCGGCGCCGCGGAGTGGGAACCGGACACCGTGCTGGCGGCCTACGACAGATTGCGCACGCCGATCCAGGCGGTGGCCGACGCCGATCGCAACCCCTTTGTCGCCGACGTGGTGTCGAGCGCTGTCACCGCACTGGGCATTCCCGAGCGCTCTACGTGGAATGATGGAGCGCTGGACGAATTAGCCTCCGGTGCAGGTTTTTTCGAGGTCGGTTATGTTCCCGGAACGCATCTGCGCTCATCGACCTCCATCTACTACGTGCACCCGGCCAGAGCGGCGGGCAACGGCCCCACTGTGCTCACCGGTCACCGGGTAGTGCAGATCCTGGTGGACGACGCGGCGCCGGAGTGCGAGGCGCAACCTCGAGCGGTCGGAGTTCGGGTGCGCGCGGCCGACGGCTCGACCGCCACACTGCACGCCTCACAGGAGGTCGTCGTCTGCGCCGGTGCCATCGACAGCCCGCGGCTGCTGCAATTGTCCGGCATCGGTCCCCGCGCGGTTCTCGAGGCGGCCGGTGTCCCCGTACGCGTCGACCTTCCGGGGGTGGGTGAAAATCTGCAAGACCACGCTGAAGGCCTGGTGGTCTGGGAATCGGTCCGCAAACCCCCGTCAACCTGTGCAAGCGGGTGGGATGCCGCGGCGATCGTCGACATCGACGGCGACGGGCGGCCTGAGGTGCACATGCATTTTCCCGTGGAACCGTGGGCAGTGCACGCCGAGACGTGGCGAGCCAGGCACGGCGAGGCTCCGCTACCGGAGAACATCGTCGCGATCGCCCCGAACGTGGCGCGTCCGCTGAGCCGTGGGCGGGTGTGGATCGAATCCGCCGACGCCGACCAACCTCCGGCAATCGACTTTCGCTCCTTCAGCGATCCCGACGGGCGCGACGAAGAGGTCCTGTTGGCCGGTGTCCGGATGGCCAGAGAGATCGGCAACCACGAGCCCATGCGGTCGTGGCTGGTCCGCGAGGTCTTCCCGGGCCCGGAGGTCGTCGGAGACGAGGAACTGTCCCGCGTTGCCCGGGCCACCCACCAAACCGTCTACCACCCGAGCGGGACGTGTCGAATGGGTCGCGACGACGACCCGGATGCCGTCCTGGACAGTCGGTTGCGCGTGCGCGGCGTTCGCGACCTACGGGTGGTCGACGCGTCGGTGTTTCCCACGCTGACGGCCAACAATCCGATGGTGACGGTGATGGTGGTCGCCGAGCACGCGGTGGCACTCATCGCCGCAGACCACGGTCGACCGTTGGCCTGACCAGCCACCCAAAGGTGACATCTCCGGGTCATCGCCATGTCTGAACCACAGCGCGGGCGGTCTCGGCGAACGCACTGACCTTGCGGTGAGAACGCGTCTCCGGGTGCGTCGCCAGCACGACATCCAGGCTCGGTGGATCACCGGAAAGCGGCCGCACGCAAAGCTTTCCGCCGTCATAGGTGACATCGAACACCGGCCGTTGGTTGAGCAGTGCATAACCGTGTCCGCGCGCCACCATTGCTCGTACCGCCTCGAAGCTGTCCAGTTCGTAGGTGATGCGCGGGCGCAGCCCGCGAGAGGCGAAGGCATCCAGGAAGTACTCACGGCTCAGTGGCATGTCGAGCAGCACCATGGGCTCGTCGGCAAGGTCCTCCAAGTGCACCGTGTCGGCCCGTGCCAGGCGGTGGTGCTCCGGCAGAGCCACGTGCAGGGGAGCAACCAGCAGGACTTCCTGCCGCAGTGACGGGTCGAGGCCGAGATCGTAGGTCAGCGCGACGTCGACCCGCCGCGTCATCAACGCATCGCTGACCTCCCCGCCGGTCATCTCGCTGATCTTGGGCCGCAGTCCGGGGTGGTTAGCGTGCAGGCGGGCAATGAGTTCGGGAAGCAGGAACGGGGCCAGCGTGCGGAAACAGGCCGCGTGCAGTTCGCCCCGAATCTTCTCCGGACTCGCCGCATCGATGGCGTCGCCGACCATCGCAAGTATTGCCCGGGCCCGCACCAGGAAGTCGGCGCCGGCTCGGGTCGGCCGCAGCGGTTTGGATCGCTGGCGCACGAAGAGCTCCACGCCCAGCGCTCGTTCGAGCGATCGAATGGACATCGACACCGCCGATTGCGCAACAAAGGCTTCCCGCGCCGCCACCGTCATACTTCCCGTGTCCGCCACCAGGACGACGTAGCGCAGTTGGGTCAGGGTGACATTCGCGGCATCCTGCAATCCCGCGTCCAAGATGGGCGAATCCCCCGATGTGACGTGCGCTGCAGTGGAGTCTGGGTTTGTTGACATGTCGTTTACTTCCGATCCTTCGCCGCGGCAGCGCATTACGCGCGGATTTCGTCGCAATGAGCATTACGTTGCATCAGTTTTGTTGATTCACCCGTGCAGTTTCCGATGGTTGCACAGCTCATCCTCAACAAAAAAGATCATTCTCAGTTCAGTCGAGGCACAGAGGAGTCACATGCACGTCGTAGTCGACCGGGTCACATGCAGGGGCTACGGCAATTGCCTGATGAACGCCGAGGACTACTTCGATCTCGATGACGACGACGTGGTCGTCGCGCTCAAGGACTCGGTCGCCGCACAGGACGTCACCCGGGTCACCGCTGCCGTCGAGAGCTGCCCGGTGGCCGCACTCAAGGTGATGCCGTGACGCAACGGGTGGTCGTGGTCGGTGCATCGGTTGCCGGTGTGGCATTCGTGCGCAGTATGCGCCACTTCGGCTGGTCCGGTGACATCGTGATGATCAGCGATGAGGGTGAGCTGCCCTACGATCGTCCGCCGCTGTCCAAAGCGATCTTGGCCGGTACCCAGGACGGGGCCGATATCCGTCTCCTCACCGACACCGACGTGGCCGATCTCGGGATCGACCTCCGGCTCGGTGTTTCGGCAGCAGGGCTTGACCTTTCCGGCCACGAGGTGCTCACCACCGCCGGGCCGGTCTCCTACCAACACCTGGTGATCGCGACCGGAGTGCGCGCACGACCGGCCCCCGGCCCGTCCGTCGTCACGTCCCTGCGCACGATGCGCGACGCCGACCTGATCCGACAGGCGCTGCGGCGGCACCACGATTTGTTGCTCCTCGGAGCAGGTTTCATCGGTCTGGAGGTAGCCGCCGCGGCCGTGCAGGCCGGAGCCCGCGTCTGCGTCGTCGAACGCGAACACAGGATCCTGGCACGATCGTGCAACCCGGCTGTCGCGGCACGCATCGAGACGCTTCACCGAGACCGCGGCGTCCGATTCATCACCGGCCGCGGTGTCCAGGCTGTCACGGGTCGCGAAGGCGCGTACGTCGTCCGACTCGACGACGGCAGTGAACTACACAGCCCGCTGGTGGTCGCCGGCATGGGCAGCGTCCCGAACACCGAGTGGCTCAGTGATTCTGGACTGCTCCTGGACAACGGGGTGCTCTGCGACGAAGTCGGTCACGCAGTGGGAGGCGGATCACGCATCCACGCTATCGGCGACGTCTCGGCGTGGCGTCAGCCCTACGGCCGGAGAGTCGAACACTGGACCACCGCGGTCGAACAGGCGCGAGCAGTTGCGGCGCGCCTGGCCGGTGTCATCCCGCCCGCCGTCGACCCCGTGTCCTTCGTATGGAGCGACCAGTACGACTGGCGGCTGCAGTTCGTCGGGGACGCGGGCGGCGACGCCGACTGCACCATCGTCGATTCTGCTCGCCGCGCTGATTCGTTCGTCGGGCTCTACCACCGGGACGGCACGGTGATCGGGGCTGCCAGCGTCAATTGGGCCAAGGCCACCAATCAGATCCGCAGACATCTGGCGGCAGGCCTTTCGCTTGCCGACGCCGTGGAGCTGATCACGCCGACGCCCCCGGTGCGCGCATCGATTGACCACCAAACTCTTACCTACCAGGGAGCTTCCTCATGACAAGCCTGACAGATCCCACCGTTCGCGCCATCACCGATGTCAACCCCGGTGTCACCCTTGCCGATCTGGAAGACGACCCCAATCCCATCTACCGCCGGCTCCGGGACGAGTACCCGGTGGCCTACGTGCCGGATAGCCGCCTGGTCATCCTGACCACCTGGGATCTGTGTGAGCAGGCCGGCCGTGACGTGTCCCGGCTGGCGGCCGCGCAACAACCGTTCAGTACGTCCTACGGCGTGCCCAACATCCTCAGCATGGACGGGCCCGAGCACAGCAAACTGCGCGACGCCATCAGCCCGCCTTTCCGGCCGCGGGCGGTCAAGGCCAGGCACGACGAGCTGTTCCGCGCCGTGGCCAGGAACTGGATCGAGGCTGTCCGCGATCGAGGCCAGGCCGACCTGGCCACCGACGTCCTCGAACCGATCAGCCTCGATGTGATCGGCGCGCTACTCGGTCTCGACGACATCGACCAGGCCACCCGGAAACGGTGGTTCAACACCTTCGGCGCCTATCTGGTGGACACCGGGCGCGATCCCGAGGTGGCCGCCAGGGGCGAGGCGATGAAGGTCGAACTGCGGCAGTACCTGGAACTGCGCGTCCAGGCGATGTCGGACCAGTCTGAGCGCAATGCGCTGTGGCATCTGTTCCACAGCGGGCTCGAACCCGGACAGCGCCGCACTATCGACGAGGTGATCGCCACTGTCGCGGTGTTGATCGTCGGTGGCTTCCAGGAGCCGGGCCACGCCATCGCGGCAAGCCTGCTCGGCATCCTGCCCAATCCCGACTACCGCACCCGAATGGCGGCAGATCCAGAAGCGTGGGCCCAGAAAGCCTTCGAGGAAGGCCTGCGCTGGCTGCCCCCCTTCAGCGTCGTCGAACGCGACGTGGTCGAAGACGTGATCTACGGTGACGTCCTGATTCCGGCGGGAATGAGCGTCGGCATCGTCATGGGCGCTGCCAACCGCGACCCCAAACGGTGGGATCACCCAGACGAATTCGATCTCGACCGGCCACGCCAGAACCACATGACGTTCGGCTACGGGGCCCACTTCTGCGTCGGGCACACCGTGGCCCGCGGCCTCGGACAAGTGGTGCTGGAAGAGCTCTTCCGAGAGCTACCCAACCTCCGTCCCGACCCCGACCGACCAGCGCGGGTGCAGGGCTGGAAGTCCCGCGGCCCGGTGTCGCTGCCAGCGGTGTGGGACGTCTGATCCGGCCACCTTTGTCCGCCTAGCGCGGAATCCGGAGCACCAGGCGCCCGACCCGGGCGCTCTGTTCGTCATGCCATCAACCAGTTTCAGAACCCGTAAGGAGGACCAATGATTGAACAACCCGCCGATCAGCGCACCACCGCCGATCAGCACGTGCCGGAGTCGGTCGCTGCGATCGAGTATCGCACCGTGGACCGCATCCCCGAGTCCGAGCGCCACGGCCGGATGCGGGACCTGTTCACCATCTGGTTCGGTTCCAATCTGATGTTGCTGACCGTGGCTACCGGGGCGCTGGCCACCGCGGTCTACGGGCTGTCGATCTGGCCTGCGCTGGCGGCCCTGGTGCTGGGCAACGTGGTCGGCGGAGTGGTGATGGCGCTGCATGCGGCACAAGGACCATCGATGGGCGTGCCCCAGATGCTGCAGTCAAAGGCCCAATTCGGCTCACTCGGCAGCCTGGTGGTGGTTCTCCTGGTGCTCCCCATCTACTCCGGGTTCTTCGCGTCCAATCTGGTACTCGGCGGCGCCTCGTTGTCCTATGTCGTTCCCGCGATCGGACCCAACACAAGCATCGTCATCATGACCCTGCTCAGTCTGGTCGTCGTCGTAGTCGGTTATCGGTTGATCCACAGCTTCAGTCGCGTGATGACCGTGCTGTCCGGTCTGGCGCTGCTGTTCGCCTTTGTCTGGCTCTTCGGTGTGAACGGGTTGCCCGCTGACGCCCTGTCGGGCGGCGCCTTCGGGTGGGTGGGCTTCACGAGCACCGTCTCCCTTGCGGCACTCTGGCAGATCGCTTACGCCCCTTATGTTTCCGACTACACGCGGTACATGCCGACCGCCACCGGAACCAAGCCGGCGTTCTGGGGCACATTCCTCGGTTGCGTCCTCGGCTCACTGCTGCCGATGATCCTGGGGGCCATCCTGGGACTGGCCTTCCCCGACTTGGACACCGTCTCGGCGGTCATCCAGGCCACCACAGGGATCGCTGCGCCGATCGTCGTGGCGCTGGGAATAGGAATCGCCTGCACCAACGCGATGAATCTGTACTGCGGATCGCTGGCCCTGCTGACCGCCGGCAACACGGTGTGGACGCAATGGCGCCCGCACGCCACGAGCCGGGTCTGGGCGGCGGTACTCCTGGGCGGCTTCTCCTGTGTCCTGGCCATCGTCGGCAAGGACGCCTTCCTGGCGAACTATTCGAACTTCCTGCTGCTGCTGATGTGCATCCTGATTCCCTGGACTGCAGTAAATTTGGTGGACTACTACGCCATCAGGCACGGAAACTACGACATCGATTCGCTGTTCGCCGCCGACGGCGGGATCTACGGTCGGGTCAACAGCAACGCCGTCCTCTGCTACGTGGTCGGCATCCTGGTCCAGATCCCGTTCCTGTCCAACGCACTGTTCACCGGGCCCGTGGCCAAAGCGATTCAGGGCGTGGACATCTCATGGATCGTCGGCCTTGCTGTGGTCTGCCCGCTGTACTACTTTCAGGCACGTCGCAGCCGCGCGCACACGGCCTGAGACAACGGCCAACCCTGCCGCAGCACGGAACCCCCAAGCCACCGAGCCCGCGGCCGCATAAGATCTGTTCGTGGATGCGGAGGGCTCACGGTGGCGGACTACACACTTCGACAGCTGGAGTACTTCGTCGCGGTTGCCGAAGCCGGTAGCGTGACACAGGCCGCATCCGCGGTCCATCTGTCCCAGTCTGCGATGTCAGCCGCCTTGGCCGATCTCGAAAAGGGGCTGTCGGTGCAGTTGCTGGTGCGCCACCACGCCAAAGGCATCAGCCTCACCCCGGCGGGCAAAGAGCTGTTGGTTGCCAGCCGACAGCTGCTCGCCTCAGCAGCAGACCTCCGCACCATCGCACATGACCTGGGCACCTCGTTGAACGGTTCACTGTCGATGGGTTGCTTCGAGGTGGTGGCGCCCTATCTGCTTCCGGAGCTCATGTCCGTGGCAGCAGAAAAGCTACCTCGCCTCCACGTGCACACCAGCGAGGTCGACCTCGCGGATCTGGCCGAAGGGGTGGCCGACGGGACGTTCGAACTCGGCATCGGCTACGACCTCGTCGACGACCCCCGCCTGAAGCGCTGGCCGTTGTTCACGTTGCCGCCCTACGTTCTCGTGGGAGGTACACACCGGTTGGCCAAGCGGAAGAAAATAAGCCTGGTCGATCTGGCTGATGAACCCATGGTGTTGTTGGACCTGCCCCATAGTCGCGATTACTTCCAGAGCGTCTTCGCCGCCGCGGGCGTGGTACCGAATGTGCGGTACCGCTCGACAACCGTGGAGACGTGCCGCGCACTGGTGGGCCGAGGCCTTGCGTACACGATTCTGAACCTTCGCGCCGCCGTCCCCACAGCACTGGACGGACACCCTGTGGTCGCCATTCCGATCAGCAACGACGTCCCTAGCCTGACTGTGGTCCTGCTTCATGCTGTGGCTGCGCGGCTGACCCGGCGCGCCAGCGTCGTTGCCGAGTTGTGCCGTGATCTGTTCGGTGACTCACGACCGCGGTGATGAACCTACCGTCTCCCAAGTATTGAGCGATCGCCTCGGCTGCCATGGACGTCGATCTCCACGAGTGCAGCGGCTGGTCGCGACCCGGCGTTCGATAAGGACTGTTGACAACGCTGCACCTCGGACAGCAACTTTCATTGAAGCGATCGACTTCGAACGGTGGCGCAGATCACGTGACAAACGTGCGTGAAATTTAACTCTGGGAAAGTTAAATACTTGCATTCCCGTGCGATAAAGCTCGATTTTGATGCTGAAATGCGGTGTCCTACAGTCAATTTCGAGGTCATGATCCCGATGTGCAAGGAGTTAAGAGTGTCCGGTAGGCCGCCGATCTACAACGGGTTTCTTCACCTGACTCCGAACCACCACAGCCACGGGTACTGGCGTACCCCCGAAGGGCAGGTCCAGTACGGGTACAAGGACCTCCAGCCCTACGTCGATGTGGTGAAGACGCTCGAGCGCGGCAAGCTCGACACGCTGTTCATCGCTGATGTGGTCGGTGTCTACGACCTGGATTATGTCGGCAACAACGGAACAGTCCGGGCCGGTTCGCAGTTCCCCGAGAACGACCCCGCAGCCCTGGTGTCAGTGCTCGGGTACGTGACCGAACATCTCGGAATAGCACTGACCAGCAACATAATCCAAGACCACCCGTTCTCCTTCGCCCGGAAGCTGTCCACGCTCGACCACTACACCAACGGACGGGTGGCGTGGAACATCGTCACGTCGTATCTATCCAACGGGTTCCGCAACTTCGGCTACGACGACATCATCAGCCACGACCAACGGTATGCCTGGGCCCAGGAGTACGTCGACGTCACCTTCAAGCTCTGGGAACACTCCTGGGACGACGGCGCTGTGGTCCAGGATCCATCGACGGGCGTCTACTTCGAACCCACCAAAATTCACACTATCGACCACGCGGGCGAACGGTACCGCGTGCAGGGGCCGCACCTCGTCGAACCGTCACCGCAGCGGACGCCCGTGCTTTTCCAGGCCGGAAACTCGGCTGCCGGAGCCGAATTCGCAGTCCTCAACGCCGAAGTCACGTTCCTGCCGTCCATGACGCCCGACAGTGCACGCAAAGACGTCGAGGCGCTCGCGCAGCGTGCCCGTGCGGCCGGGCGCGATCCGAAAACGCTCAAATCGCTGGTGCAGCTGTCGACAGTGATCGGCTCCACCGAGGAGGAGGCCCGCCGCAAGCAGCAGTACCTCCGGGACAACATCGACTTCGGTGGCCTTGTCGGCTTCTACAGCGGCGGCTCTGGCATCGACTTCACCTCGATCGACCCCGAGACCCCGCTGTCCGAACTCAAGGAGCGGATCGAACTCGGTGACCACGTGCGCTCCATCTTCCGCGCCGCGGTCGAAGCCGATTACGGGCGTGGCCGGGACCTGAGCTGGCGCGAATACCTGATCGACCACGCGCTGCTGCCCGGCAAATTCGCCGGTACCCCCGAACAGATAGCGGACCTGGTGCAGGAATGGGTGGACGCGGGGGTCGACGGTTTCAACGTCGTGCCGATCACCAGCCTCGGGTGGTGGGACGAATGGGTTGACCACGTGGTACCGGTCCTACAAAAGCGGGGGCTCGCCCAAACCGAGTACGCCCCGGGCACCCTGCGCCAAAAGCTCTTCGGTAACGGTGACCGGCTGCCGGAAAACCACCACGGCCGCCGACTGACGCTTGCGCAGTCAGCAGGTGCCCGGTGAGTGCACATGCGTTCACCGAAAAGTTCGCCGACATCGCCGCCTCGGCGGCCACGCGCGACGACGAGCGGCTGCTGCCCGTCGACGAGCTCAGCGACCTGGGCCGCGCCGGCCTTGGCGCGCTGCGGGTGCCCACCGAGTTCGGCGGAGGAGGCCGCAGCGTCGTCGATCTGACCGAGATCCTGATCGACCTCGCGGCAGCGGACTCCAACCTGGTCCAGGCACTGCGCTCGCATTTCATCTTCACCGACGCCCTGGCGGCCGCGGCGCCATCACCCGCACGGGACCGGTGGTTGCACCGCATCGGCGACGGGGTGCTGCTTGGTGGCGCCCACACCGAACGCCACAGCGCCAACACCGACCGGTTCGCCACCACGCTCACCACCGATACCGAGGGCCGCTCCCTGCTCAACGGCGTCAAGTTCTACAGCACCGGGTCGCTGTTCGCGGAGTGGATCGTGACCAACGCCGAAAGCGCTGACGGATTGGTGACCGTGCTGGTCAACCGACACGCCCCCGGAGTCACCCTGGTCGATGACTGGGACGGGTTCGGGCAAAAGCTCACCGCCAGCGGCACCAGCCGATTCGAGAACGTCGTCGTCGACCCCGACGAGCAGCTGCCGGCACTGGACATCGGAAGCTACGGAACATCTTTCGCCCAACAGCTGCACCTGATCGCCCTGGCCGGGATCGCCCGTGCCGCCCACGACGAGACCGTCGGGTACGTCCGTGGCCGGGAACGGTACTTCGCCCAAGGCACCGGCCGCCAGCCACGGTTCGACCCGCTGGTCCAGGAGATCATCGGTGAACTCAGCGCAGCGGCGTACCTGGCCGCCACCCTGGTTCGCGACGTGGCACGCGCCCTCGACCGGCTGGCAACACAGATCTCGGCCGGAGGCGCAACCGGTGACCTCGAAGATCACGTGGAAGTGTTGGTGTACCGGGCCCAGGTCCTGATCATCAAAGCTGTGCTGGACGCGACCACCCGGTTGTTCGACGTCGGTGGCGCTTCGGCGCTGAGCACCTCGAAACGATGGGACCGGTTCTGGCGCAACGCCAGAACGCTGTCCAGCCACAACCCAGTTTCGTATCGGCTCGCCTCGATCGGCGACTTCGAGCTCAACGGCACCTCTCCCTTTCGGGCGTGGTTCAGCGGAGTCGATCTGCGCGACCGTGTCACCCCTGTGGCCGCTGACCCGCGGCCCTGACGATTCATCACGAAGGAACATCTCATGAAAAGAACACCAACCAGCAAGCTGTTGGCCGCCGGCGCCGCGGCACTTTCGGCCATCACGCTCGCTGCCTGCTCATCGGGCACCACAGCGGATTACGGTGAGACCAAAGGTGACACCAGCGTGAAACTGGCCGTCGTGGTGGCCAACTCGAACCCGTGGAACACCGAGTACGGCGAATCCTTCAAAGCCGCCGCCGAACAGCTCGGCGCCACCGACGTCCGGGTGCTCAACTCCAACGGTGACGCGCAGAAGCAAAGCGAGCAGATCGACTCCCTGCTGAACGCGGGTTACAAGGGCATCGGCCTCAACATCCATTCCCCGAACTCCGCCGAGCTGTCTCGCCGATTCGCCCAGCACAACGCGTATTTCGCCAACATCTTCCAGAACGAAGAGTGGAAGACGGTCTGGGATATCCCCGAGCAGCGCCAAGTGTCCTACGTCTCGCCCAACTACTACCAATCCGCGGTGGAGGCTACCGAGACGCTCGCCGAAGCGCTCGACGGCAAAGACACCGAACTGATCGCCCTTGCCGGAAACCAGAGCCCCTTCACGATTTCCAACCAGGCGTACCTGGGACTGACCGACACGCTCAAGAAGCACCCCAACATCAAACTGGTGGGCAACGTCGACACCGAGTGGACCGCCGAGACCGGCCAGCGCAAGGTCGCAGACCTGTTGGCCAGCAACCCGAATGCGTCGGCGTTCTTCGCCACCGACGCCGCCGACGTCGAAGGTGCCGTCGCCGCGATCCGCGCCATCGGCAAGGAACCAGGCAAAGACGTGTTGATCGTCTCCGCACACTCAGCGGGTGTCGTACCCCAGTACGTCCAGCAGGGGCTGGTGCTCACCGCCGCGGCCATGCCGGGGAGCTGGACCGGGTACCAGCAAGCCGCCCAGCTGTTCGACGCACTCAACGGAAAGTTCCCCGGTGAAGGTTTGCGTCAGCTCGAGCTGACCTTGCCGCTGATCACCAAGGACAACGCCACTGACTTCCTGACCCGCTACAGCAGGCCCGTGGGCGAGCAGCTCAGCGCCCGCAAGATCTCGCAGGTGTATTCCGGTGACAACTGGGACCTGCAGGCCATTTACACACCGATCACCGACCTGCCCCACCTGTGGCCCATCTCCAGCCCGCCCAGAGGCTATGCCGAGAACCCCACCTTCGTCGAGCTCCGTGACTCAGGTGAACTCGAGAAGGCCGAACAGACGCTGGCCAGCCACGACAAGATCAATCCCTTCGATCCCGATCCGGATCTGAACAGCTGATGACTCCTCTGGCCCCAACCGACCTCGCCCGGGTGGAATTGAGCGGACTCACCAAGGTCTTCTCCGGCGTGACCGTGCTCGACGACGTCACCGCCACCCTGCACCAAGGGGAGATTGTCGGGCTGGTGGGAGAGAACGGTGCCGGCAAGAGCACCCTTCTCAACATCTTGTCCGGGGTGTTTCCCGCTTCGCGTGGCGACGTGATCATCAACGGCGCGGCCGTGACGGTTCCGAACTACCGCGCTGCCAACCAACTCGGTCTGTTCCGCGTCTACCAGGACATCGCGCTCGTCGAGTCGTTGACCGTGGAAGAGAACCTGCTGCTGGGCTGGGAGCAGCAGATCGGCGGCCGGCTGGGGCTCATCGATCGCCGGCAACGCCACGACATCGCTGTCCGGGCATTGGAAACCCTGGAGCTGCCCGCACGGTTGGCCGCGGCCACCGTGTCGGGGTTGTCGGTCAGCGTGAAGCAGAGTCTCAGTTTCGCGAAGGTGCTCGCCGCCATCGACCTGCTGCAGGTCGACAGACCGGTGATCTTCCTGGACGAACCGACCACCAGCTTGGACAAGCAAAGTGAGACCAGGTTCCTCGCCGTGGTCAGAGACCTCGCCGACCGCGGTGCCACGGTCGTCTTCGTCTCGCATCTGCTCGAGGAAGTCCTCGCGCTCACCGACCGGGTGCTCGTCCTCAAAGACGGCCAACTGGTGGCCGAGCGCCCGACCGACGGCCTGACCGAGGAAGACCTCCACCGCCTCATGGTGGGCCGGGTGCGCTCGGAGGTGTACTACCGCGAGAACCTCCAAGGCGAGTTCGCCGGACAAGCCCAGGGGCCTGTGCCGGCTTTCGAGATCCGCGACATGTCCCTGCGACCGGATCGGGAGCCCATCGAAATCGACCTCGCGGCAGGTGAAATCGTGGGGCTGGCCGGGCTCGAAGGGTCAGGCAAGAACGAGATCGGGGCGCTGGTGGCCGGGGTCACGAGATCGCAGCACGCGGTGACCCTCGACGGTGCGCCGATCCGCTACGGTTCGGTGCGCCAGGCAGTGCAGGCCGGAATCGTCTACCTGCCACAGGACCGCGCCACCTCGAGTTTGTTCGCCGAGAAGAGTCTGTTGTTCAACCTGGTGATCGGCTCGCTGCACGACCTCTACGGACGTCGGTGGGGCACCGTGAAACAGCGGCTCGCCGCCGAACGCTCCCGCCGCCTACTCACCGAATACGCGGTGAAGACAACAGGATTGGCGCAACCCATCGGCGAGCTGTCGGGCGGCAACCAGCAGAAGGTCATCATCGCGCGGTGGCTGCACCGCAAACCCAGACTCATCGTGCTCGACTCACCCACCCAGGGCGTCGACACCGGATCGCGTGAATCCATCTACGAAGCCATCCGCGCCGCCGCCGCGCAAGGCAGCGCGGTTCTGCTGATCAGCGACGACCTGCCCGAATTGATCGGGCTCTCCGACCGCGTGCTCGTAGTCAAGGATTCGCAGATCGCGGCCACCATCGCGTGCCCGGTCGGCGCCAAGCCGCAAGAAGACGACGTCGTCCCGTACATGTTCTGAAGGGAACCGCACTGTTATGACCATCACCGACACAAACCCACCCGAACAGACCCCCACCGAAGAACGCACCACCGCGAGCCGGGGACTCGGGGTGCAGTTGCTCGTCCGCATTCTGCCGCCCCTGGTGCTGGTCGCCCTGGTGGTGTACTTCAGTATTGCCCGCGACACCTTCTTCACCGTGCAGAACTTCGTGTCCATGGGCAGCTCGGCCGGTTACCTGCTCGCCGGTGCGCTGGGCCTGACGTTGGTGGTCCTGGCGGGAAGCATCGATCTTTCGGTGGGTGCGACGGTGCTGCTGACGGCCGCAGTGGTGGCCATCGCGAATCGTGAACTGGGGGACGTCTTCTGGGTGTCGGTGGCGTTGACGTTCGCCGTGGGCCTGGTGGTCGGTGCCATCAACGGGGCGCTGACGGTACTGGGGCGGCTGCCGTCGTTCATCGTGACACTGGGAACGTTGTCGGTGTTCACCGGTCTGGCCCTCACCCTACTCAAGGGGCAATCCGTCTCGTTCTTCGCGCCAAGTCTCCTTGCTCTGGTCAACACCCAGATCGTCCCCGGTGTCACCGGAACCTTCCTGATCGGGGTTGCACTGTTTGCGCTCAGCTGGTTCCTCACCCGCAAAACACGCTTCGGCCTCTACGTGTACGCCATTGGGGCGAACGAGAAGGCCGCCCACCTGGCCGGCGTCAACGCCCGGTCGCTGCGCTTCTGGCTGTTCGTGATGTCGGCGGTGTTCGCCGCCGTGTCCGGTCTGCTGGTGGTCTCCGGGCTGCAGGCCGGAGGGCCGACGCTGGGCACGTCGTTCATGCTCGACGCCATCGCTGCGGTAGCCGTCGGAGGTACCTCGCTGTGGGGTGGCAGCGGCGGCGTGGAACGAACGCTCGTCGGCGTCCTCATCCTGGTCGTTCTCTCCAGCGGGTTGAATCAGCTCGGCGTCCCGGATTTCACCCAGACCATGATCAAAGGCGCGGTGGTGGTGATCGCAGCCACCCTCACCATCGTGGGTCGGCGCGAACAGATAGTGAAGTGACCACTAAGTGATGGCGCAGTATTCAATGTCGGCTCTCGTGTTCAAATGGCTCCAGCTACCGACATGGTGTTTCGTCGCGTGACACGCGCGTTGACTTGTCCGCAGGCAGCCGTAGTGAAGGCCGGGCAACCGCACGGACCCATGGTGACAGCGCCGCATTCAGGCGTCGTCCTGGGAAACCCACAGCCGCAGGCGTTTTCGGATGTTGAGGCATCAGCTGGTACGCGCAGCAGGGTAGGCTCGCGAAACGTCGGTCGTGTGAAAACAATCGAACCCACGCGGTACTGGATCGTCACGGTCGCCGCCACGGGGTGGTCGCCTTTCCCTCGCGGGCGTTCACCGGCATCCGGGAACTAGTGCCGCGTTGGTCTGTGGCTCGCTGCTTTGGACTGCACGCAGTCGAGCCACGGAAGTTGACGATTCTCACTTGAATGCCCAATTGGGCATCGCCTGGATATTCAGATGAGAATTGGCCATTTAACTCGAGAAGCCACAGCAACAACAACGAACCGGTCACCGACCGCTAATAATATGTAGTTTCTCATTTTCGATGTCCACCGACGATCCTCTGACCAGCACAGGTCGACGGCGTCTCACGTCGTGTCCACCCGACTTTGTCTCACGTCCGTGTCCCAAATTCGGGACTGTTGTCCGGACGCGGGTCCCGTAGGATTAACCGGGCCCTCGACCGTCGTCACGAGAACTCTTAGCAAGCCGCCATCGGCAACGTGGATGATGAGGTGCGCGCGGGTCCGCATGAGCCCAAAGCTACGAGCGGGTATGTCGTCGATGACAGCGCGGCCAAGGGCAGCGGCCTTGATCACTATGAGAGATCGCGTCTAGTAATTAGATAAGATTGTGCACAGCAACAGGTTTCGCCCGTGTGGCATGTAGTGCGCCTGTCCGTGTTGTCGCTAGCCGCGTCCGATCATCGCGAACCATCGCTCGAACTGGCGAAGGCTATCCGTGGATCAGGATCGGGAGTGCCATTCGGCATCACTCGGAAGATCCAATAAGTGTCTTCTTGCGCTGAGGAGTACGCAAACTGGTGTGTCACAGCACTCTTCGGAGGCCATCGACCAGCATCGCGGTTCTCGATGCGCGGGCGACCCGTCAGCTGTCAGTGTGACTGTCGAGAGAGAATGCAGCCAGCGCGACGAAGACAGTCAGTCTCCGCTCGGGGTCACTCAGGATCGGACCCGTCACGGATTCGATACGAGAGATTTTGCTGCGCAGCGTGTTCGGATGGACGAACAGTCGGCGCGCAGATTCGGCCACGTTACAGTCAGTGGCGCGAAGCGTCCGCAATACCCGGCGTTGTTCCAGGCTCTCACTGCCGGCCCCGGCGATGGACCCCAGTGTCTCGGCGACGAAAGTCCGGCGTGCATGTTCGGGTAACTGGTACAGCAACGCCAACACCCCGAGGTCCCGGTATCTGGTGAGCCGGTTGATCGCCCCGATCGACCGGCCGACAGCCACTGCCCGCTGCGCCTGCCGGAACGAACTGGGATAGCCCCGCGGTTCATCGACCTCGGCCCCGACACCGACCGCGACGGGTGCTTTGACCGCACGGCTGAGCGCACGCTGGAAGGACTCCAGGTCAACGGAGGCTCCGATCAGCACAACGGCCAGTCCACTCTTGACCAGGGTTATCGCGGTGGGGTCGAATCGTGTTGCCACCGGCGCGATGTCGTCACGCAGCCGCGCCAGGCCACCCATGTCGATGGGGACGTTGAACGGTTCCACCGCCAAGAAGACCACAGATTTGTCGCTGAACAGGGACAACCGCCTGCTGCGGCGCACTGCTTGCTCACGTTCGGCCAGATCGTCGCCGAGGATCAACTTCAACGACCGGGTGGCTTCCACTGCCCGGTCGTCACCATCTGACTCCGCAGTCCTGGTGTGCATCGACAACACCGGGCGCACGGCGTCGATCAGGCGCCGTTCCTGTTCCCCCAGTGGGGTCGCCCGATCGACCTCGAGCGCGGTCCGCGGGCCCACCCGGATGACGTCGTCGGATGCGGTGCCCCGCAGCGCCCGAAGACAGCATCGAGCCCCGAGAGCCGTACCGAGCATTTCCAGAATGGCCGCCAGGTCATCGGCGACCGCCAAGACCCGCGCTGCGAACTCGCCGAGATCCGGGAGCGCCGCGTCTGGTTGCTGCGGGGTGCAGAGAGAGCGCACGGCCGCCGCGACATCGGCCGAGCCGTCGCGATCCCACAGCACAGCGACGTTGGCCCGCTCGGCGAGTTCCATCGCAGCGGGCGGAGGGTTGACCGGCCGGCTGGGCGACACCACCACCGCCGCGGGCCGGGCCGCGAGCACCTCGGTCAGTAGCAGCGTGAGATCCGGAAAGGGGCCGCCGGCGCGGGCGGACTCCCAGCGCAGGTGCACCAGTTCGGTCGCTGTCCACGGTCCCGCAGCACCATCTGCCACACCGCTCACCACAGCGTCGGTCGTCGCCTGACTCGTCACCACCGGTAGCACCAGTACCGCCGCGACGTCTGCGACGGTGACGGTCTCAGCGCTGCGCATCGCCGTTTGCAGAGGCATCCGCCATCCTCTTGGACGTCACGACCGGCACCACATGATGCACAGTAGTCGGATGACCACAGTGCCGCCGATCGACTTCACACAGGCATGCGGACCTGCCCGCGCCGACCGGCTCCGCCAGTTCGAACTGCTGGACACCGCCCTGTCCACGGTGGGCTATGCGCGCCTCGACGCGCACGGGTTGACGCCGTCGGCCACATCCGCCCTTTTCGACGTCACGAAGGCGTTCTTCGACCGGCCCGACTGCGAAAAGGCCGAGGTCGCACAACCCAGCCCGGAACAGGTCAGGGGCTGGTCCGGGGTGGGTTCGGAGGGTATCGCGTACTCGTTGGACGAGGAGTCGCACGGCGATCTCAAGGAGAAGATGGACATCGGCCCGATCGGGGCGCCGGTCCTCGGCCAAGCCGGTGCCGCCGAGATGGCATTTCCCAATCTGTGGCCGACGCAGCCTGTCGAATTCAGGGCAGAATGGGAGCAGCACTACCGGCGGATGCAGCGCATCGGCGCCGGTCTGCTGGCGTTGACCGCTGAGGGTTTCGGCATGCCGCGCAACCACTTCGAGTCGATGTTCGATCGCGAGATGAGCATGCTGCGCGCCCTGCACTATCCACCGCAGTTGGAGACGCCGTTTCCCTACCAGTACCGCGCGGGCACCCACACCGACTACGGTGCGTTCACCATCGTGTGTGCGGAGTCCACGGCCGGCGGCCTGCAGGTCTTCGACCGGGACGGCGAGTGGCTCGACGTCACCACAGCGCCGACCAGCCTCGTGGTTCTGGTCGGAGACCTGCTCGCCGAATGGACCGACAATCGCTGGTCGGCAACCGTTCATCGCACCGCCAACCCGCCGCGTTCGGTGGCGTTCGGGGGCACCAGGATGGCCTTTGCCTACTACCAGCATCCCAATTACGACGCCGTTGTCGAGGCGTTGCCGACCTTGCGCGGATCCGACACCGGACTTCGGCAGGAGTTGATCGCGGGGCTGCACCTGCGCGAGAAGTACGTACGGCAGACCACGTTCGGTCGGACTGCGCCACACCACTGACCCGCGGTAACGAACACACCACTCAGCATTTCCCCGGCGTTAGGGATTGTTTCCACGACGTTTCCACTGTGACCGGCGTACACCATTGGACGCGACAACCGGTGGCTTCGGCATCTTCATCTCGAATCCATTCGGGGACAGACTCATTCGAGACCGATCCCCGAACGAGTGTGAGGACTTGCCGTGTCCGTAGTTCCGATCATCGACATCTCCGCCCTGACCGACGGTGACGACGACGCCAAGAGACGCGTCGGAGAGGCCCTCGACCATGCCGGTCGCGAGATCGGCTTCTTCCAAGTGGTCAACCACGGCATCCCCGATCACCTGATCTCGGAGATGTACCGGGTGTCGGATGAGTTCTTCGCCCTCGACGCCGACGAGAAGCGCCGGGTGCGTCAGCCCAGCCCGGACGCCGTCCGGGGATACTCCTCGATCGGCGAGCAGGCGTTCTCCTACAGCGAGGATGTCGAACAACCCCGTGACCTTCACGAGAAGTTCGACATCGGCCCGGTTGACGTGGACAGTGCCGATCCCTACTTCGCGCCTGAGAACGCCGGTCCGCACTTCCTGCCCAACCAGTGGCCCGCCCGCCCGGAGAACATGGAGCAGATCTGGACCGACTACTTCCGTGAGATGAACGCTCTGGCCCGGCGCCTGATGAGCGGGTTCGCACGCGGTCTCGATCTGGATCCCGACTTCTTCGACGGGGCCATCGACAAAGACATCAGCATGTTGCGGGCCATCAACTACCCGCACATGGACACCGCCCCGCTGCCCGGCCAGATGCGCGCCGGCGCCCACACCGATTACGGCAGCCTGACCATCGTGCGCCAGGAAGAGGCGCCGGGCGGGCTCGAGGTGTTCACCCAGGACGGCGACTGGGAACCGGTGCCGGTGGTGCCCGGCGCCCTGGTGGTCAACATCGGCGACCTGATGGCGCAGTGGACCAACGATCTGTGGATCTCGACGCGGCACCGGGTACGGCCGCCCCGCCCGGACTCCACCGGCAACACCCGGCGGATGAGCCTGGTCTTCTTCCATCAGCCCAACTACGACGCGGTGGTCGAATGCCTGCCGAGCTGCCTGGCTCCGGGGACCGAACCGAAATACCCACCCATCACCTCCGGTGACCATCTGACGCAGAAGTTCGAGAAGACCATCTCGTTCGCGGCCGGCTGATGCCCGAGGCTTTCGAGATCGAGTTGCGTTCCACCGGTGAGGTTCTCACTGTCACTGCCGACCGGACCGCGCTGCAGGTCCTGCAGCAGCGGATATCGGGCATCGACTCGAACTGCCTGCGCGGCGAGTGCGGAGCCTGTGTGCAGACCCTGCTGGCGGGTGAGCCACTGCACCTCGACACGGTGCTCTCGGCGCGGGCGAAGGCTGCAGGTAAACGTTTCATCCCGTGCGTCAGCAGAGCCGCAGGCGGCCGCCTGGTACTCGATCTGTGACCACACCCGAACAAGGACAACCATGCCCGATATCCATCTGTCATTCGCCAGCGTCATCACCGACGACATCGTGGGGCTCAGCGATTTCTACCGCGCCGTGTTCGACCTCGCCGAAGTGGTCGAGTTGCGCTCCGAACACTTCCGCGGCCTGCGTCTCGGTGAGACCATCCTGGGCTTCAGTTCTCCCCATGCCTACGAGCTGTTGAATGTCGACCCGCCTGAATCACTTTTTGGGACAAAGCAGTTCCTGACCTTCGAAGTGGACAGCGACAAACAGGTCGACCTCATGACCCAGGCGGCGGTGGCCGAGGGGGCCCGCTGCGTCAAGGAACCGGCGCGGACGTATTACGGCGCGTGGCAGTCGGTCCTGGCCGACCCCGCCGGAAACGTGTTCCGGCTCAATCATCTCGAGCTCGACTGAGCTTGGACTTCGACAGCGACGTCGACACCAGACCGACCCAGCAAGGAGAAACCACATGTCGATGTTTCGTTGGCAACCCACCGACGGCAGCGGCGTCGTCGCACCGCATCAGAGACTGTCGTGGCCGGGCACCATCGGCATCGGCCTGCAACACGTGGTGGCCATGTTCGGTGCCACCTTCCTGGTGCCAGTTCTGACCGGTTTCCCACCGGCGACGACGCTGTTGTTCTCCGGGATCGGCACCATCCTGTTCCTGGTCATCACCCGCAATCGGCTGCCCAGTTATCTGGGATCGAGCTTTGCGATCATCGCACCGGTGACGGCGGCATCGGCCTCCGACGGCCCGGCGGGCGCACTGGGCGGCATCATCACTGTCGGGGTGCTCGTCATGATCGTCGGCGCGGTGGTGCACGTCGCCGGCATCGGCTGGATCGAACGCCTGATGCCGCCGGTGAGCACCGGAGCCATCGTGGCCCTGGTCGGATTCAACCTCGCACCGACGGCGAAGACGAACTTCGAGCAGGCCCCGGTCACCGCCTTCATCGTGCTGACGCTGATGGTGCTCTCGCTCGTGCTGTTCCGCGGCCTGCTGGGGCGCCTTGCCGTGTTCACCGCGGTGGTGGTGGGCTATGTCGTCGCACTGCTGCGTGGCGAGGTCGACACCTCGGCCATCGGTGACGCCGCATGGATCGGCCTGCCGGAGTTCACCGCGCCGAGTTTCCACCTGTCGGTCCTTCCGATGTTCATCCCCGTCGTGCTGGTCCTCGTCGTCGAGAACATCGGCCACGTCAAGTCCATCAGCGCGATGACCGGCATCGACAACGACAAGTACATGGGGCGCGCCCTGTTCGCCGACGGCCTGGCCACCACGGTCGCCGGCAGCGGCGGCGGATCGGCGACGACCACCTACGCGGAGAACATCGGGGTGATGGCCGCGACCAAGGTGTACTCGACGGCCGCCTACTGGGTGGCGGGGGTGGCCGCCCTGCTGCTGGGGCTCTGCCCGAAGGTCGGCGCAGCCATCGCATCGATCCCGCCGGGAGTGCTGGGCGGCGCGACGGTGGTGCTGTACGGGCTGGTCGGCATCCTCGGTGTGCACATCTGGGTGCTGAACAAGGTCGACTTCTCCCAACCCATCAACCAGATCACCGCAGCGGTGCCGCTGGTGATCGGCATCGCCGACTTCACCTGGGATATCGGCACTCTGAGCTTCGGTGGAATAGCGCTCGGGGCCATCGCCGCGGTCGTGGTGTATCACGTCATGCGCGCCATCGGCACGTGGCGACAGACCGTGGAACCGGTCGATCGTTCCGAGCCGGACCCCAGACACGAACACACCGCGCCCGTCGGCTGAACCCCCGCACTCGATTCTCATCAGAGGGAGACACATGGCGACCACGCTGATCCACGGCGGCACGGTCATTTCGGCCACCGGCCGCCAACAATTGGACGTCCTGATCGACGGCGAGACCATTGCGGCCCTGATCCAGCCGGGGTCCAGTCCCTTTGGACCGGGGCTGGCGCAGAACGTCGACCACATCGTCGATGCGACAGGTAAATACGTTATTCCGGGTGGGGTGGATGCCCATACCCACATGGAGATGCCGTTCGGCGGGACCACAGCGTCGGACACCTTCGAGACCGGCACGTTCGCTGCGGCCATGGGCGGCACCACCACCATCGTCGACTTCGCCATCCAGACCCCGGGGACCGCCGTCCTCGACACCCTGGCGCAGTGGCACGAGAAGGCGGCGGGTAACTGTGCCATCGACTACGGCTTTCATCAGATCATCGGTGACGTCAATGCCGACTCGCTGTCCGCGATCGGGGAACTGATCACCGAAGGCGTCAGCAGCGTCAAGCTGTTCATGGCCTATCCCGGGGTCTACTACTCCACCGACGGCCAGATCCTGCGAGCCATGCAGCGCTGTGCCGAGGTGGGTGCCTTGATGATGATGCACGCCGAAAACGGCATCGCCATCGATGAATTGGTGGCTCAACATCTGGAGCGCGGCGAGACCTCACCCTACTATCACGGGGTCTCCCGCCCCTGGCAGCTCGAAGAGGAGGCCACGCACCGGGCCATCATGCTCGCCGATGTCACGGGCGTGCCGCTGTACGTGGTGCACGTGTCCGCCAAACAGGCCCTGGAGCAGATCGCGACCGCCCGCGGCAGGGGGGCCAACGTGTTCGCCGAGACCTGCCCGCAGTACCTCTACCTGTCGCTGGAGGAGCAGTTGGGCGCACCCGGATTCGAGGGCGCCAAGTGGGTGTGCTCGACGCCGCTACGGTCCCGCGCCGAGGGGCATCAGGACGAGTTGTGGCGTTTCATCCGCACCGGTGACGTCGCCGGTGTGGCCACCGACCACTGCCCGTTCTGTATGAAGGGCCAGAAGGAAATGGGCTTGGGCGACTTTTCCAAGATCCCCAACGGTATCGGGGGCGTCGAACACCGGATGAACCTGATGTACCAGGGTGTGGTCGACGGTCGAATGAGCCTCGAACGGTGGGTGCAGGTTTGCAGTACCGAGCCGGCCCGGATGTTCGGCATGTACCCGCGCAAAGGGGTGATCAGTCCGGGAGCCGACGCCGACGTCGTGGTCTACGACCCCCACGCCCGTACCGAGATAGGGCTGGGTGCAACACATCACATGAACATGGACTATTCCGCCTGGGAGGGGTTCAGCATCGATGGCGGTATCGCCATGGTGTTCTCCCGCGGGAAGCGGATCGTTGTTGACGGAACCTACCTGGGTAGTCGTACTGACGGCCGGTTCGTCCGCCGCGGCTTGAGCCAGAACCTGATCTAGAAAGGCCGGACATGGATTTCGGTGTCGTCCTGCAGTGCAATCCGCCCGCGTCGCGGATCGTCGAGTTGGCGGTAGCGGCGGAGAACCGTGGGTTCAGTCATGTCTGGACCTTCGACTCCCACATCCTGTGGCAGGAACCCTACGTGATCTACAGCCAGATCCTGTCCGCCACCAGGACGGTGACCGTCGGCCCGATGGTCACCAACCCGCTGACCCGGGACAATTCCGTCACCGCCTCCACCTACGCGACGCTGAACTCGATGTTCGGCAACCGGACGGTGTGCGGTATCGGACGCGGGGACTCGGCGGTGCGGGTCACCTCGGGCAAGCCGTGCTCGGTCGCCGATCTCGGAGCCGCCGTGGAGGTGATCCGGGAACTCGGTAACGGCCGCAGTGTCGAGATCAACGGCACCACTGTGCAGCTCCCGTGGGCGCGTCGGTCCGAGCTGGAGGTCTACGGAGCCGGTTACGGCCCTCGGGTGCTGGACCTGATCGGCCGGCAGACCGACGGGGTGATCCTCCAGATCGCAGATCCGACGATTGTCGAATGGATGGTCGGGCGGGTGAAACGAGCAGCAGAGGCCGCCGGCCGCGATCCGGCCGCGGTGAAGGTCGTCGTCGCCGCGCCCGCCTACATCGGCACCGACCTTGCCCATCAACGGGATCAGTGCAGATGGTTCGGGGGCATGGTGGGCAACCACGTCGCCGACCTTGTGTCCCGCTACGGGGGCGACGGAGCCGGGGTGCCACGCGCGCTCACCGACTACATCGAGCACCGATCCGGGTATGACTACAACCAGCACGGCAAGGCGGGCAACACCCACGCTCAGTTCGTTCCCGACGAGATCGTCGACCGCTTCTGCCTGCTGGGCACACCCGACCAGCACGTGTCCCGGTTGCAGGAACTCAGCGATCTCGGTGTCGACCAGTTCGCCGGCTATCTGCAGCACGACGGCATCGATGCGACACTGGCGGCTTACGGCGACCACGTGATACCGGCACTGCAGCCTCAGTTGTCGGCGCGCCTGTGACCACGAATTCGAATCGGAGCACCATGACCACCGTACGAGTACCCCCGAATCCCGTTGCTGACCAACAGTTCCTCGATGACTTCGCCACCATGTCCGGATTCGGCGCCACGCCGGCTGGCGGTGTCGAACGTCAGGCCGCCACCGCCGCTGACGGCCAGGCCCGGGAATGGCTGGCACAGTGGTTGTCCACCAAAGGGTTTCGGGTCGACTATGACCGGATAGGCAACCAGTTCGGTCTGTGTGAGTTCACGCCGGGCGCCCCGTACGTGTTGGTGGGCTCGCATCTGGACAGTCAGCCACGGGGTGGTCGATACGACGGCGCCTACGGTGTGCTGGCCGGCGCGCACGCGGTCGACCGGTTACTGCGTCACTACACCGAACAGCCTGGTGGCGCACGGGTGAATCTCGCGGTGGTGAACTGGTTCAACGAGGAAGGCTCGCGGTTCAAACCGTCGATGCAGGGCAGCGGTGTGTTCACCGGGAAGATCGACCTCGACGCGGCGCTGTCCACCGCCGACTCCGCCGGGGTCACTGTGCGGGATGCCTTGGATGACCTCGGAATGCGAGGCGAGACCGATGTTTTCGAGGTGGGTGCGCACCACTCCCCCGGCGGGCTGAGCGTATGTGGTTATGCCGAGATCCACATCGAACAGGGCCGTGAACTCGACAAGGCCGGCATCCAACTCGGTGTCGTGCCGGCCACCTGGGCGGCCAACAAGTACGAGATCGCCGTGGTCGGCGCACAAGCACACACTGGTGCAACGGCTATCGCCGACCGACAGGACGCGCTCCTGGGGGCCGCGAAGATCGTGGTGGCACTGCGGGACATCGCCGACCAGCACGGCGAACAGTTGCACACCTCCTGCGGTCAGCTGACGGTGTACCCGAACTCACCGGTGGTGGTGGCTCGCGAGGTGCACATGCACCTGGACCTGAGATCGCCTGACGACGAATTGCTCTCTGCCGCCGACGAACAGCTGCGGCGGGCGTGCGCCGAGATCGAGGTGGCCGCCGACGTGCGCATCGAACGCCGCTTCGCCCACACCTGGAAGGGGCACACCTATCAGCCCGAGGGGGTGGCGCTGGCCGAAGGTGCCATCGACGATCTGGGCCTGAGCCGCATGCAGGTCCTGACCCGGGCCGGACACGACTCGACCAACATGAAGGACCTGGTGCCCACGGTCATGCTGTTCATCCCCAGTGTGGACGGCGTGTCGCATGCGGAAGCCGAGTACACCCATGATGGCGACCTGACGGCCGGGGTCGACGTGCTCACCGAGGTGGTGGCGCGGATGGCTGAGGGCCTGCGACCGTGAAATCCGGTCAGAAGCCGTTGGCGCCGGCCATGTTCGACCAACCGCTCGAGGTGGGCAGAATTGTGTCATTTCTCCTGAGCGACCGCGCCGCCATCATCCGGGGGCAATCCATCAACGTCGACGGCGGCGCCACACCCTACTGATCCGCTCCGGTTCAGACTGCGACGCGTAACCGATGACGATTAGAACTGCGACGACTAGCTCAATTATCTTCCGGACGACCTGCTGACCGTATATTTTGCGGATTACCGAGAACACCGTTAGAGGTGCCGTCTCAACTTCGCGTCCCAAGGGACACGAGTGGGACATTGAATTTGAGACTGGACATCGGGTTTGAGAACCTACATATTTTCATCATCATAACGGCACAGCCGGCAAACTTCGAGAACCATGGACAACCACGGTTGTCATCACTACCGTTGGGTACTCCTGGCAAGGACGGGAGGCGCAATGGACGAGCAGACCCCGGCCGATCCACTCGGCCCGGACTCATTGACCTGGAAGTACTTCGGCGACCTGCGCACGGGGCTGCTGGGCGTGTGGATCGGCGCGGTCCAGAACATGTATCCCCAACTCGGCGCCGGCGTCGAAGACCACTCGATTCTGCTGCGTGAACCGCTGCAACGAGTCGCGCGCTCGGTCTACCCGATCATGGGCGTCGTCTACGACGGTGACCGCGCCGGCCACACCGGTCGGCAGATCAAGAACTTCCACACCACGATCAAGGGTGTGGACACCCATGGGCGCCGCTACCACGCATTGAACCCCGAGACGTTCTATTGGGCGCACGCCACCTTCTTCATGTTGATCATCAAGGTCGCCGAGTATTTCTGCGGCGGGCTGACCGAGGCCGAGAAACGCCAACTGTTCGACGAGCACGTCCAGTGGTACCGCCAGTACGGCATGAGCATGCGGCCGGTACCGCAAACCTGGGAAGAGTTCTGCGAATACTGGGAGCGCACCTGCCGCGACGAGCTGGAGATCAACCGGGCGACCTTGGACATCTTCAGCATCCGAATCCCGAAGCCCAAATTCGTCTTGATGCCGACACCGTTGTGGGACCAGATGTTCCGGCCGATGATCGCCGGCCAGCGGTGGATCGCGGCAGGCTTGTTCGACCCGGCGCTGCGGGAGAAGGCCGGCATGCGGTGGACACCCGGTGACGAGGTGTTGCTGAGGTTGTTCGGCAAGGCCGTGGAGATCGCCTTCCTGGCAGTGCCCGACGAGATCCGCCTGCACCCGCGGGCTTTGGCCGCCTACCGGCGCGCCTCGGGGCAGGTCGCCGCCGACGCTCCGCTGGTCGAGGCGCCGTTCTTCATGGGTCCGCCACGTGACCGTAAGGGCATGCCGATGCACTATGTACCGAAGCGCAAGGCGCCGCTGCCCCTGGCTCTGGCCGAGCGGGCCGGCTCCCTGGTGCACACCACGTTTTCCCTTGCCGGATTCCGGCCCGCCCGCGGGCGGCGTTCGGCAGCATGATCTGACCGACTACACAACACAACCGAATCGAGAGAATCGCCAATGATCGAGTGGTCCGACGTTGACCTCGCGGTGCGTGACGCCGTGCGCCAGTTCGTAGACAAAGAGATCCGCCCCCACGTCGACGCGCTCGAGAGCGGCGAGATGGAGCCGTACCCGATCATCCGGAAATTGTTCTCCTCGTTTGGGATCGATGTGATGGCGCGTGAAGCGTTGGAGAAGCGCCTGGCCAGGCTGCGCGACGGCGGTGAGTCGAAGTCCGGTGGCGGCGGCGGGATGTTCGGCGGCGAGCAGGGCGGGATGGGCTTCGTCGTGATCAGCGAACTGTGCCGGGTGTCGATGGGCGTCGTCACCGGGATGGGTGTCAGCCTGGGCCTGACGGTGCCGACCATCCAGAGCCGCGGCACCCTGGCGCAGCAGGAACGCTGGCTGCCCGAACTGGTGACCTACGAGAAGGTGGGCGCCTGGGCCATCACCGAACCGGATTCGGGCTCCGACGCCTTCGGCGGCATGAAGTCCTATGTGGTGCGCGACGGCGACGACTACATCCTCAACGGCCAGAAGACCTTCATCACCAACGGCCCCGACGCCGACGTCGTGGTGGTGTACGCCAAGCTGGACGAAGGTAGATCCGACATCTCCGCCCCAACAAGTCCCAGAGATCGCAAGGTCCTGACCTTCGTGCTCGACAAAGGTATGGAGGGTTTCGTCCAGTCGAAACCCTTCCGCAAGATGGGAATTCACTCCTCCCGCACGGGCGAACTGTTCTTCAACAACGTCCGGCTCGGCCGCGACCGGCTGTTGGGCGAGACCGAGGGCGCCTCCGGCAGTGTCGATCAGGGGCGCGAGAGCGCGCGCTCCAGTTTCTCCGCCGAACGCATCGGTGTGGCGGCGATGGCGCTCGGGGTCATCGAGGAATGCCTGCGGCTGTCGGTGGACTACGCGCGGACCCGCACCCTGTGGGGCAAGGAGATCGGCCAGTTCCAGCTCATCCAGCTGAAGCTCGCCAATATGGAAGTGGCCCGGATGAACGTGCGCAACATGCTGTTCCGCGTCATCGAGGCCGCCCAGACCGGGACGGCCATCTCCCTGGCCGAGGCGTCGGCGATCAAGTACTACTGTTCGCAGGCTGCCACCGATGTGGCGATGGAAGCGGTGCAGCTGTTCGGTGGCAACGGCTACATGACCGAGTACCGGGTGGAGCAACTGGCCCGGGACGCCAAGTCGTTGATGATCTACGCCGGCAGCAACGAAGTGCAGATCACGCACGTCGCCAAGGGGCTGCTGCGGGGAGAATGACAGGCGCTCACGGCGCCACCACCACGGGAGTGCCGACCAGCCATCCGCCATCGACAGCGATGATCTCGCCGACGATGTGATCGGACAGGCTGGAGGCGAGGAACAGCACGGTGTCGGCGATCTGCGCCGCGGTCGCCCACCGTCCGTTCGGTGTCTGCCCTTCGAGTGCACGCCTGATGGGCGCATCGTAGAGCGAGGTCATATCGGTCTCGACAAATCCGGGAGCGACGGCGTTGACGTTGATTCCTGCTGTGGCGTAATCGATTCCGGCCTGCCGGGTCAGATTCACCAACGCTGCCTTGGAGGCGCAGTACGCGGCGAATCCCGGGTTGGCACGCAGTCCGCTGATCGAGGTGACGTTGACGATCTTGCCGCCCCGTCCGGCCGCCACCATCGCCGTGATGGCCGAGCGCATGCAGAAGAACGTTCCGTCGACGTTGACCGCGAACTGGTCACGCCAGATCTCATCGCTGGTCTCGGTGACCGACCCGGCGTGCAGCACCCCGGCGTTGTTGACCAGGATGTCGATGCCGTAACTGTTTGCGACACTGTCAAAGAGCTCGGTGACGGCAGCCGAGTCGGCGACGTCGAGCGGGTGTGACTCGGCCGACCCACCGCGGGCCCGGATCAGTCCGGAGGTCGATTCCTCGGCGCTGCGCAGGTGATCACTGCGGTCGGCGACGATCACGCGGGCTCCGTGCTCGGCGAGCGTGAACGCAACCGCCCGGCCGATGCCGCGCGAGCCGCCGGTCACCACCGCAGTCTTGTTGGCGAGATCGATCACCGAATTCTCCTCATCCCGACGCAGGCCTCTTGACCCGAACCCTGGTTCTGAACCATTTCTGGTCCTGCCATCAGCCGGTTAAGGATGTGTAAAGAAAGGACGCGTCCGTCAGGCTCGGTGCGCTGCCGCGCTCTGATACAGGCAAATAGCCGCGGCCGCAGCCACATTGAGGCTTTCTGCTCCCCCGGCCATCGGAATCGTGACACGGACGTCGGCCGCCGCAGCGACCTCAGCGGACAGTCCGTGCGCTTCGGATCCGAACAGCCACGCGGTGGGCACCTTCAGATCGACGTCATCCAGCGACATCTCGCCGTCCAGCGTCGAGGCCATGACCACCAGTTCGGCGTAACCCAGCGCAGAGATCAACGCCAGCGTGTCGGGCGCCTCGATCACCGGCACCGAGAAGATGCTGCCGGCCGAAGACCGCAGGCATTTTGCGTTGTACGGGTCGACGCTGTTGCCGGCCAGGATGAAAGCGTCGGCACCCATGGCGTCGGCCAGCCGGATCAGGGTGCCCGCATTACCGGGATCAGACGTGTCCACGCCCACCGCCACCAGGCGCGGCGAGGCCAGCACATCGGCGAGTGACACCTCGGGGGTCCGGCACACCGCCACCAGACCGACGGGGGTCACGGTGTCCGACAGCGCTTTTGCCGCGCGTTCGGTGACCAGTTGGATCTCCACCCCGGCCAGAAGCGAGTCGAAGCGAGCTGCAGCGTCCTCGGTCACGAAGACCTCACTGACAAGACCGCGCCGCAACGCTGCCTCGACGAGGTTGGGACCTTCGGCGAGAAAGCGTGCGGCGCGGCGACGTCCGGAGGCTTTCTGCAGCTTCAGCGCTGCAGCGACCCGGTTGGAGCGCTCGGTGAGCGTCAGGCAGCCTCTCCGGCGGGCGCGTTGACATCCTCGGGCAGAGCAGCCTTTGCGACCTCGACCAGCGCGGTGAACGCGGCCGGATCGCTGATCGCGATCTCCGACAGGTTCTTGCGATCCACCTCGACACCGGCGAGCTTGAGGCCCTGGATCAGCCGGTTGTAGGTGATGTCGTTGGCGCGGGCGGCGGCGTTGATACGCGAGATCCACAGCTTGCGGAACTCACCCTTGCGGGCCCGGCGGTCGCGGTAGGCATAGGTCAATGAGTGCAGCTGCTGCTCTTTGGCCTTGCGGTAGAGCCGGGACCGCTGTCCGCGGTAGCCCTTCGACGCCTTGAGGACTGAGCGCCGCTTCTTCTGGGCGTTGACTGCGCGCTTCACGCGTGCCATGGGGGTGTTCCTGTTCTTTGTCTACGTTCGGTCAGAAAGTTCGGGTGGCTGGATCAGCCGTTGAGCATCGCGTTGATGCGCTTGTTGTCCGTGGTGGCGACAACGGTACGGCCGTCGAGACGACGAGTGCGCTTGGTGGCCTTGTGCTCGAGCAAGTGGCGGCGGTTGGCCTTCTGCCGAACGATCTTGCCGGTACCGGTGCGACGAAAACGCTTCGACGCGCCGCTGTGGGTCTTGGCCTTGGGCATGTGGTCCTCAGTTCTACTGGGTGGTGTCTGGGTTTTCGGTGGGCTGTGCGTCCGCGCCGCCGGAGCGTTGCGCCGGAGTGTCAGCGTCATGAGCCGCCTTGGCACGAGTCTTCGCGCCGCGGTGCGGGGCCAGCACCATCGTCATATTGCGGCCGTCCTGCTTGGCGGACGTCTCGACGAAGCCGTATTCGGCCACGTCGGCGCCCAGCCGCTGCAACAGTCGGAAGCCCAGTTCGGGCCGGGACTGCTCACGTCCGCGGAACATGATCGTCACCTTGACCTTCGACCCCGCCTCGAGGAAGCGGACGACGTGACCCTTCTTGGTCTGGTAGTCGTGGTCGTCGATCTTGGGGCGCAGCTTCTGTTCCTTGACGACGGTCTGCTGCTGGTTCTTGCGAGACTCGCGCTCCTTCAGAGCCGTCTCGTACTTGAACTTGCCGTAGTCCATGATCTTGCAGACCGGAGGTCTGGCATTCGGAGCTACTTCGACAAGGTCGAGATCGGCATCCGCGGCGACGCGGAGTGCATCTTCGATGCGCACGATGCCCACCTGCTCCCCACCGGGGCCGATCAAACGGACTTCAGGTACGCGGATACGCTCGTTGATGCGGGTCTCAGTGCTGATGGGGCCTCCCTGGTTTGTTCCACTGTGTCGGACCGCGTAACAGCTGGAACACCACGTCATCAGCAAAAAAGCCCTGCATGTAGCAGGGCCCAAAGCCGACCGGTCGCGGGACGAACCGCCTGCGTGAAACGCAGAACCTGGCATCCTGGGATGCCGGTGACCGGACCGTTGAACCTGTTCGGCCAACGGTGGGAGTGGGACTCCACTTGCTGTCCCTGGCGTGAGCCGGGACGGTCGCACGTGCCACTCTATCAGGCATGACCGAGGATCCCAGAATCGAGCAAGATCAAATACGCGAACTTGCCGAAGTACCCGCCGTCGAGGTGATCACCAGGTCAGCGGTGATGTTGATGAGTGCGGCCGCCGAGAAGCTCGGCCTGTCGCATCCCGACCCCGACGACAGCCCCTTCCGTGACCTCGACGAGGCGCGTCGTCTCATCACCGCGCTGGCCGGACTGGTGACCGCCTCCGTCGAGTACCTCGGCCCGCACGCCGGCCCGATCCGCGACGGGCTCAAGAGTCTGCAGCTGGCGTTCCGCGAAGCCAGCGCCGCGCCCGACGAGCCGGGCAAGGGTCCGGGCGAGAAGTACACCGGACCCGTCTGGTAGCCCGCCGGTCACGGGCAGCTCGAGGGTTTCTCCACGATATTTTCTACGCCAGCGAATATCCTCCCGGCCTATGACCCTCGTCGACCGCACGGTGCACCGCTTCGACTCCCGCTTCCGCTGGGTTCCCGCGGCAGCCGGGTGGACCGTCGGCGTCATCGCCACGTTGTCGCTGGTGGCCAGCGTGTCACCGCTGGTGCGGTCGATCATCCGCGTCCCCCGCGAGTTCGTCGACGACTACATCTTCAACTTCCCCGACACCAGCTTCGCGTGGGCGTTCGTGCTGGCGCTGCTGGCGGCGGCGCTGGCGGCACGCAAACGCATCGCCTGGTGGATCCTGGTGCTGTACATGGTGGCCGCGATCGTCGTGAACATCGGCGACCTGGTCCAGGGCGAGGAACCGCTGAGCGAGGAGTTCGGCGAAGTCATCGGCCTGGTCTTTCACCTCGCCGCGATCGCCTTCCTGGTGATGGCCCACAAGCAGTTCTGGGCCCGGGTACGCCGGGCGGCGCTGTTCAAAGCCGCCGCGACGCTTCTGGTGGGGATGGCCCTGGGCATCCTGGTGGGCTGGGGCCTGCTGGAACTGTTCCCCGGGACGCTGGAGCGCGACTACCGCTTGGCGTACTCCATCAACCGGGTGGTCGCCTTCGCCGGCGTCGACGGCGGCGCGTTCGACGGGCAGCACCCGCACGTCGTCGTCAACGCCCTGCTCGGCCTGTTCGGTGCACTGGCGTTGATGGTGGCCGCAGTCGTGCTGTTCCGCTCCCAGCAGGCAGACAACGCCCTCACCGGTGAAGACGAGTCGGCGATCCGCGGGCTGCTGGAGGTCTACGGCAAGAACGACTCCCTGGGGTACTTCGCCACCCGCCGCGACAAGTCGGTGGTCTTCTCCGCTGATGGGCGCGCCGCGATCACCTACCGGGTGGAGGTCGGCGTCTGCCTGGCCAGCGGTGACCCCGTCGGCGATCCACGGGCGTGGCCGAACGCGATCGAGGCGTGGCTGCAGCTGTGTGAGACCTACGGCTGGGCGCCCGGTGTGATGGGCGCCAGTGCGGCGGCCGCCGAAGCATTCCGCGAGGCCGGACTGCACGCGCTGGAACTCGGCGACGAGGCCATCCTGTACCCGGACCGGTTCAAGCTCTCCGGCCCGGACATGAAGCCCGTGCGCCAGGCCGTCACCCGGGCCCGCCGCGCCGGGTTGACCGTCCGGATCCGGCGCCACCGCGAGCTGTCGGCCGCGGAGATGACCACCGCGATCGAGCGGGCCGACGCCTGGCGCGACACCGAGACCGAGCGGGGTTTCTCGATGGCGCTGGGTCGCCTCGGAGACCCGGCCGACGCGGACTGCCTGCTGGTGGAAGCGGTCGGGGGTGCCCCCGGGCAAGAAGAAGTGGTGGCCATGCTCTCGCTGGTGCCGTGGGGCACCAACGGGGTGTCGCTGGACCTGATGCGACGCTCGCGCCAGTCCCCCAACGGCACCGTCGAGCTGATGGTCAGCGAGCTGTGCCTGCAGGGTGAGGCGCTGGGTATCACCCGGATCTCGCTGAACTTCGCGATGTTCCGGTCGGCGTTCGAAGAGGGCGCGCAGCTTGGTGCGGGTCCGGTGGCCAGGTTGTGGCGCGCACTGCTGGTGTTCTTCTCGCGCTGGTGGCAGCTGGAGACCCTGTACCGCTCCAACATGAAATACCAACCGGACTGGGTGCCGCGGTTCGCCTGCTACGAGGACGCCCGCCTGGCGCCGCGCGTCGGGGTGGCCTCGGTGATCGCCGAAGGCTTCCTGGTGCTGCCGTTCAGCCGGCGCAACAAGCAGCACACCGGCCAGCATTCGTCGGTGCCCGAGGCACTGGTCAGGACCGGCGCCCTGCACGAGGACGGCAGCACACCCGACGCCGCGGCGCTACCCGCCGACTCGACGCAGGAAACCGGAACCCCGCGGCTGCCCGAACAGGTCCGAGTCCGGATGGCGAAGCTGAAGTGGTTGCAGGACAACGGCGTCGACGCCTACCCCGTCGGGCAGGCACCCAGCCACACCGTGGCCGAGGCGCTCGAGTCGGCCGACGGCCCCGACGTCACCGTGGCCGGGCGGATCCTGCGGATACGCGACTACGGCGGGGTGTTGTTCGCCCAGCTGCGCGACTGGTCGGGGGAAACTCAAGTGCTGCTGGACAATTCGAGGCTCAGCACCGCCGAGTTCACCGCCGCGATCGACCTCGGCGACCTGGTGGAGGTCAGCGGCGTGGTGGGCGCCAGCTTGAACGGCACCCGCTCGGTCCTGGTGCAGCGGTGGCGGCTGATCGGCAAGTGCCTTCGGCCGCTGCCGGACAAGTGGAAAGGCCTGACCGACCAGGAAGCGCGGGTGCGGGCCCGCTACGTCGACCTGGCCATCAACACCGAAGCCCGGGATCTGATCCGGGCCCGCAGCCAGGTGTTGCACGCGATCCGGGAGACGTTGTTCGCCAAGGGTTTCCTCGAGGTCGAGACGCCCATCCTGCAGCAGATCCACGGCGGGGCCAATGCGCGGCCGTTCACCACCCACATCAACGCCTACGACCTGGACCTGTATCTGCGCATCGCCCCCGAGCTCTACCTCAAACGTCTGTGTGTGGGCGGGGTGGAGCGCGTTTTCGAGCTGGGCCGGGCGTTCCGCAACGAGGGTGTGGACTTCAGCCACAACCCCGAGTTCACCCTGCTGGAGGCCTACCAGGCCCACGCCGACTACCGGGTCTGGATCGACGGCTGCCGTGAGCTGATCCAGAACGCGGCCGAGGCCGCCAACGGCGCGCACGTGATCCTGCGACCCAGATCCGACGGCAGCCTGGAACCTGTCGACATCTCCGGGCAGTGGGCGGTCAAGACAGTGCACGACGCGGTGTCGGAGGCCCTGGGTGAGCACGTCGACGTCGACACCGATGTCCCGGCGCTGCGCAAGCTCTGCGACGCTGCCGGCATCCCCTATCAAACCCATTGGGACGCAGGTGCGGTGGTGCTGGAGATGTACGAGCACCTGGTGGAGGACCGCACCGAGGCGCCGACCTTCTACACCGATTTCCCGGCCTCGGTATCGCCGTTGACACGGCCGCACCGCAGCAAGCCCGGCGTCGCCGAACGGTGGGACCTGGTGGCCTGGGGTGTGGAGCTGGGCACCGCTTACAGCGAACTCACCGATCCCGTACTGCAACGCCGGCGACTGCATGAGCAGTCGATGCTGGCCGCCGGCGGCGATCCCGAGGCGATGGAGCTCGACGAGGACTTCCTGCAGGCCCTCGAGTACGCGATGCCGCCGACGGGTGGTCTGGGAATGGGTGTGGACCGGATCGTCATGTTGATCACCGGGCGCAGCATCCGCGAGACGCTGCCGTTCCCGTTGGCCAAACCGCGCTAGGTCACATACAGCCACCTCGCAGCGATCGGTAAGAAACGCGAGCCACCATGGGGTGGTGCCGATTTCGCTGCTGCACGGTGTGGTGCCGTTCGCGACGCAGGCGGTTGCCGCCTCGGCCGTGGCGGCGGCCGTCGGCTGGCGTACGCGCCGCTGGCGTCGGCTGTTCCTGCCCTGGTGTGTGCTCGTCGGTGCCGCACTGACGGGTTGGCTCTACTGGTTCATCGGCGACGAAGGCTGGGGCGGCACTCCCCCACCGGGCGGATTGTGGGCGTGGGTGGGGTTGACCGGTGTGGCGGCCAGCGTGCTGGCACTCGGGTGGCGCAGCGCCGGACGCCTGCGACGCGCGGTGTCCGTGCTGGCGGTGCCACTGTGTGTGCTCAGTGCGGCGCTCAGCGTGAACCTCTGGGTGGGTTACGTCCCGGACGTGCAGGCCGGCTGGAATCAGCTCACCGCGGGTCCGCTGCCCGATCAGATCGACCAATCCGGCGTGAGCGAACTGGTGGCGAACACCGCGCGCCAGCACCGGTTGCCGGCCAAGGGCAGCATCGTGGAGATCAACACCCCCGGCGACGCGTCGCACTTCGCGCACCGCCACGAGTTCGTCTACCTACCGCCGGCCTGGTTCGCCACCAGCCCGCCTCCGGCACTGCCCGTGGTGCTGATGATCGGCGGCGAGTTCAACACACCGGCGGACTGGTTGCGGGCCGGCAACGCGATCACCACCCTTGATGCTTACGCCGCCGCCCATCACGGCACCACACCCGTGTTCGTGTTCGTCGACGCGGTGGGCACCTTCCACAACGACACCGAATGCGTCAACGGCCCGCGCGGAAACGCCGCCGACCACATCACCAAAGATGTTGCCCCGTACGTCCTCTCGCACTTCGGGGTGAGTACCGACCGGGCGCAGTGGGGGGTGGCGGGGTGGTCGATGGGCGGAACCTGCGCCGTCGACCTCGCGGCGATGCATCCCGACCGGTTCAGCGTCTTCGAGGACATCGCCGGCGACCTGGCCCCGAACGCGGGGACCCCGGGACAGACCCTCGCCCGGCTCTACGGCGGCAATGCTGCGGCCCAGGCGAGCTTCGATCCGGTGACGGTGCTGACCCGCCACGGGCCCTATGTCGACGAGACGGGCATGTTCGTCAGCGGGATGGCGCAATTCGGTCAGGCCAGCCAAGCCGCCGCGGCCCAAGAGCTCTGCGCGACAGGCCGGACCGTGGCCGTCGACTGCACGGTGGTGACCCAGGCCGGCAATCACGACTGGCCCTTCGCCGCGGCGGCCTTCGCCCAGGCGCTGCCGTGGCTGGCCGGCGCGGTCCACACGCCGGAGGCCGCCCCGAATCCGTCACGAGGGACCGCCGCGACCGACGCGTCATACCGATCGCCCTGACACAACAAAGAGCCTCGTACGCTGACCGATCTCGGCGGTACCGTGAAGTCATGCCGGACAAGCCAGACGAGGAGCTCGAGAACGTCATCGACGCCGAGGTGGTGCCCACCCCTGAGCCCAGCTTCGCGCCCGTCCCGCCGGAGGACCCGGGCTACACCCCCGGCGGTGTGCCCACCTTCGAGTCGGTCCGCGAGAAGATCGAGACCCGGTTCGGTACCGCCCTCGGCTCCGCCGAACTGGACGCCGAGACCCCTGAGGGCCGCAGCGTCGAAGAGCAGTACGAGGCGCGGCAACGTGCGGCTGCGGAACGCCTGGCGCAGATCCGCGCCCAGATGAAGTCCGAAGACCGCTGAGGACGTTCACCGCGGCCGAGCGACGGGCTCGGCTGGCGCACCGGCATTTCCTTGCCGACCCGGATTCGATGCTGCCGATACCGGAGATGACGGCGGCACTGATCGGCTGGCACGCCACCGACCCGACCACGCCCTACCTGTCCTTGTGGGCCCGCCGGCCGGGTTTCACCGTCGACGCCCTGGACGCCGAGATGTACCAGCACCGTTCGTTGGTCAAACAACTGGCGATGCGGCGGACGTTGTGGCTGATCCCCTCGCCCGATCTGGCCATGGTCCTGCCCGGCGCGAGCGACCGGGTGGCCGCCAACGAACGCCGCCGGCTCATCGCCGATATCGAGACCGCGGGCGTGGCACCCGACGGCGCGCGGTGGCTGGAGGCGGCGTCGGCGGCGGTGCTGACGTACCTCGAGGAGCACGGCGAGGCCAGCACCACTGAACTGCGCACCGCCCTGCCCGAGCTGACCGGCACCTATGATCCGGCGCCCGGAAAGACCTGGGGCGGAATCGGTCACGTCGCGCCGCGGGTCATGACGGTGCTGTCGGTCAGCGGCGCCATCGTGCGGGGTCCCAACGACGGGTCGTGGGTGACCTCGCGTCCACGCTGGGTCGACGCCCAGAACTGGGTCGGGACGATCGAGCGGTTACCGGCCGAGCAGGCGCGCGCTGAAATGGTGCGCTGCTGGCTTCGGGCGTTCGGGCCGGCCGGCCTCACCGATCTCAAATGGTGGTTCGGCAGCACCCTGACCGCCAGCCGGGCCGCACTCGCCGCCATCGGTGCGGTGGAAGTGGACCTGGAGGGTTCTCCCGGGTACGCCCTGGCCGATGACCTGGAACCGGTGAGCACACCGGACCCGTGGGTGGCGCTGCTACCCAGCCTCGATGTCACCACCATGGGCTGGGTGGAGCGCGACTGGTATCTGGGCCCGCACCGCAGTCAGGTGTTCGACACCAACGGCAACGCCGGGCCCACCGTCTGGTGCAACGGCCGGGTCATCGGCGCCTGGAACCAGGACACCAGCGGCCGGGTGCAGGTGCAGCTGCTCGAAGACCCGGGAGCCAAGGCCCGAAAAGCGTTGGACCGCAAGGCTGCCGAACTGACCGACTGGCTGGGCGGCACGAAGGTCAGTCCGCGGTTCCCGTCGCCGCTGTCCAAATCGATCGCGTCGACGACGCTTCCTACGCGCTGACCTTGCGCTTGCGCGGCGCCCGCTTCGGTGCCGGCTTGGCCGCCGGTGCGTCGAGCACCTCACGCAGGAACTTGCCCGTGTAGCTCTCCGGCACCGCCGCAACATCTTCCGGTGACCCCTGGGCCACCACCGTTCCGCCGCCGGACCCACCTTCGGGGCCCATGTCGACGATCCAGTCCGAGGTCTTGATGACGTCGAGGTTGTGCTCGATCACGATCACCGAGTTGCCCTTGTCGACCAGCCCGTTGATCACCTTGAGCAGCTTGCGGATGTCCTCGAAATGCAGGCCGGTGGTGGGCTCGTCGAGGATGTACACGGTGCGCCCGGTGGAGCGCTTCTGCAGTTCGGCGGCCAACTTGACGCGCTGCGCCTCACCACCGGAGAGGGTGGGCGCGGGCTGGCCCAGCCGGACGTACCCGAGGCCGACGTCGACCAGCGTCTTGAGGTAGCGGTGGATCGAGCTGATGGGCTCGAAGAACTCCGTGGCCTCCTCGATGGGCATGTCGAGCACCTCGGAGATGGTCTTGCCCTTGTAGTGCACCTCGAGGGTCTCGCGGTTGTACCGGGCGCCCTGACACACCTCGCACGGCACGTACACGTCGGGCAGGAAGTTCATCTCGATCTTGATGGTGCCGTCACCCGAACACGCTTCGCAGCGGCCACCCTTGACGTTGAACGAGAACCGGCCGGGCTGGTAACCGCGGACCTTGGCCTCGGTGGTGGCGGCGAACAGCGTGCGGATCTTGTCGAACACGCCGGTGTAGGTGGCGGGGTTGGACCGCGGCGTGCGACCGATCGGCGACTGGTCGACGCGCACCAGTTTGTCGAGCTGATCGAGTCCGTTGATCCGGATGTGCCGGCCCGGCACCTGGCGGGCGCCATTGAGCTTGTTGGCCAGCACCGTGGCCAGGATGTCGTTGACCAGGGTCGACTTACCCGAACCGGACACCCCCGTCACCGAGGTGAGCACGCCCAGCGGGAACGCGACGTCGATCTCCTTGAGATTGTGTTCGCGCGCGCCGACAACCGTCAGCTGACGCTTGGGGTCGACCGGGCGGCGAATCGCCGGCACCTCGATGCTCTCCTTGCCGGAGAGATAGGCACCGGTGATCGACTTGGGATTCTTCAACAGCTCGGCGTAGGTACCGCTGTGCACGACGGTGCCGCCGTGTTCGCCGGCCGCCGGACCGATGTCGACCACCCAGTCGGCGTGGGCGATGGTGTCCTCGTCGTGTTCGACGACGATCAAGGTGTTGCCGAGGTCGCGCAGCCGCGTCAGGGTTTCGATCAACCTGCGGTTGTCACGCTGATGCAGGCCGATGGAAGGTTCGTCGAGGACGTACAGCACCCCGGCCAGACCCGAACCGATCTGGGTGGCCAGCCGGATCCGTTGCGCTTCGCCACCGGAGAGCGTGCCCGCGGCCCGCTCCAGCGACAGGTAGTCCAGCCCGACGTCGAGCAGGAAGCCCAACCGGGACTGCACCTCTTTGAGCACCTGTCCCGCGATCGCGGCCTCACGCGGGCCGAGGGTGAGCGCGTTCAGGAAGTCCGAGCAGTCCGCGACGGACAGCGCGCACACCTCGGCGATGGACTTGCCGCCCCAGTCTCCCGCCGACAGGGTGACCGCCAGGATCTCGGGCTTGAGGCGGGTGCCGTTGCACTCCGGGCACGGCACGTCACGCATGAACCCGTCGTAGCGTTCCTTCATCTGCTCGGAGTCGGTCTGCTCCATCCGGCGCTGCAGGAACGCCATGACGCCTTCGAAGTCGGCGTAGTAGGACCGGGTGCGTCCGTAGCGGTTCTTGTACCGGACATGTACCTGGTGATCGGAACCCTCCAGGATGGCTTTCCGCGCCTTGGCCGGCAGCTTCTTCCACGGTGTGTTGACGTCGAAGCCCATTTCGTCACCGAGGCCGGACATCATCCGGGTGAAGTACTCCGAGGTCTGACCCATGGACCACGGCGCCACCGCGCCCTCGGCCAGCGTGAGGTCGGGGTCCGGCACCACCAGTTCAGGATCGACTTCCTTGCGGATGCCCAGACCCGTGCACTCCGGGCAGGCGCCGTAGGGCGAGTTGAAGGAGAACGACCGCGGTTCCAGATCGTCGACGGCCAGGGCGTGACCGTTGGGGCAGGCCAGCTTCTCGGAGAAGCGCTGCTCGCGGTGCGGCGCGCCTTCTTCCTGGTCCACGAATTCGAGGACGACGATGCCGTCGGCGAGATTGAGCGCCGTCTCCACCGAGTCGGTGAGACGCTGTTTCGAGGAGGCCTTGACGGTGAGGCGGTCGACGACGACCTCGATATCGTGCTTTTCCTGCTTCTTCAGCTTGGGGGGATCGGTCAGCGGGTGCACCGTGCCGTCCACCCGGACGCGGCTGTAGCCCTGGGTGTTGAGCTTTTCGAAGAGGTCGACGAACTCGCCCTTGCGGGTGCGGACCACCGGGGCGAGCACCTGGAAGCGGGTGCCCTCCTCCATGGCGAGCACCTGGTCGACGATCTGCTGCGGGGTCTGCTTGGCGATCTTCTCGCCGCACACCGGGCAGTGCGGGCTGCCCGCGCGGGCGTAGAGCAGGCGCAGGTAGTCGTAGACCTCGGTGATGGTGCCGACGGTGGACCTGGGGTTGCGGTTGGTCGACTTCTGGTCGATGGACACCGCCGGGGACAGACCTTCGATGAAATCGACGTCGGGTTTGTCCATCTGCCCGAGGAACTGCCGGGCGTAGGCCGACAGCGACTCGACATAGCGGCGCTGGCCCTCGGCGAAGATGGTGTCGAAGGCCAGCGACGACTTACCCGATCCCGACAGCCCGGTGAAGACGATCAGGGAGTCACGCGGCAGGTCGAGGTCGATACTGCGCAGGTTGTGCTCGCGCGCACCCTTGACGATCAGGCGCTCAGCCACCCGGTACCTTTCAGCTGGTTTGTGCAGTTCTTGGAGCTAATCCAGTGGTCCGACGGACCGGCCACAGACGTTGCGTTCCATGCTAGGTCTCCCCACCGACAAGTTTTACTCCGCCGGTTTCCGGGGCCAGTAACGTGACCACCATGACCGTCATCGACGACACCTACACCGGCCATGTCGACCCCGGCTCCGGAGCACGCCGCACACTGCCCGCCGCATCGGTGGTCAAAGTGTCCGTGGGCCCCATGGACAACAACGCCTACCTCGTGACCTGTTCCCGCACCGGCGAGTCCCTACTCATCGACGCGGCCAACGATGCCGAGACACTGCTCGCGGTCATCGAAGAGCACGCGCCGAAACTGGTGCTGATCGTGACGACCCACCAGCATTTCGACCACTGGCAGGCGCTGCAGGCCGTGGCCGCTTCCACCGGTGTGCCCACCGCCGCCAGCGAGGTCGACGGCAAGGAGCTGCCGGTGCCGCCGAGCCGTGTGCTCGCCGACGGCGACACGATCGCCGTCGGCGACCTGTCCTTCGACGTCATCACCCTGCGTGGCCACACCCCCGGGTCGGTGGCGCTGGCCCTGTCCGGCGACGCCACCGGCGGGGTGACGCACCTGTTCACCGGGGACTGCCTGTTCCCGGGCGGTGTCGGCAAGACGTGGCAGCCCGGAGACTTCGAGACGCTGCTGGGTGATGTCACCACCAAGGTGTTCGACGTGTTCGACGACACGACCATCGTGTACCCGGGCCATGGTGACGACACCACGCTGGGCACCGAGCGCCCGCACCTCGGAGAGTGGCGCGAGCGCGGATACTGAGGCCGGCTATCCGGTGGTGTGGACGATCAGCACGTCGGTCTTGGAACGACGAGCCACATTGGCGGGCACCGATCCGAGCAGCCGGCCGGCGATCGTGCTCAGGCCGACGTTGCCGACCACCAGCAGATCAGCCTTGACCTCTTCGGCCAGCTCGACGAGCGCATCGACCGGCGCCCCGACGATGGGGCGCTCTTCGATGTTGGCGGCGCCGGCGGCCTTCGCGCGGTCCTTGGCCTCACGCAGGATCGCGTAGATGGGCGCATTGCCGGACAGTTTGTAGCCTTCGTCCTTGAGTACGTCGGCGCCGCGGGAGTCCTCGGCCGACGGGAAGTAGGCGGTCGCGATGATCACTCTCGCGTCCGGGTCCGAGGCGAGGGCACCCGCCCGGTCGACAGCACGCAACGACGAGTCCGAGCCGTCGGTGCCGACCACCACGGTTTTGTAGCCGCTCATCCATACCCTCCATGTAGTTCGATGACAACCGATTCGGTTACAACGCCACCCGAAACAGTAACCCGTTCCTGCTCACCGACGGGAGCATTTGGCCGACACATCGGCGCCGACCCGCGCCCGCTTTTCGCGCACGACCAGCACGAAAGCCACTGCACCAACCGTTTGGGTGAGCTTGCTGACACGTGAGCGGCGTCGCAGCCGCGACGTAGCCCGCGGCACAGTGAGATCGGCAGGGTGAGCCAGCAGGTGCCCCATGGCCATGTGTACCGGAGGTCACACCGCATGCTCGGGACATCCTGTCGCGCAACACAACTCATCTGACGGAGCGACTCGTCAGCGGTGACCCCGAAACTCGTTGTGAGCAACCGTCATCGCAGCCGGCCACCGGGCGTGCCAAGATCGCAGCATGACGACGTTCCTGGTTCGTTCCGCACTCACCGGTTTCGCGTTGTGGATCGTGACCCTGGTGGTCCCGGGAATCTACTTCGTCGGCGGCGACAGCACGGCGGCGCGGGTGGGCATCATCTTCGTGGTCGCGGTGATCTTCGGACTGGTCAACGCCATCATCAAACCCATCGTTCAGTTCATCGCCCTGCCCCTGTACATCCTGACGCTCGGCCTGATCCACATCGTCATCAATGCGCTGATGCTGTGGATCACGTCGCAGATCACCCGCAACACCACACACTGGGGCCTCGATGTGGACGATTTCTGGTGGACGGCGATCTGGGGCGCCATCGTGTTGTCGCTCGTCAGTTGGGTTCTGTCACTGCTGATCCCGGACGCCACCCGCAGCTAGGAGTAACTGCGGGTGGCGGCTCCGGGTCAGCCCCAGTCGTCGCGCCGGTCCGCCGGCGGCGTGCCCGGCAGGGTCACACCATCGGCGTCTGTGGCGGTCGCCGACCAGCTGGTGCCCTCACAGATGAAATCGGTGGGGTTCAGCGGGATGTTCTCGGGCAGCGGCACCGGCAGGCCCGGGATCTTCGGCAGATCCAGCCCCGGCTGCGGGAACAGGCTCGCGAGTCCGGAGGCGTCCGCGGCCGGAGCACCCAGGGTCGGCTGCGGGATCAGGCTCGTCACCCACGACGAGGTGGTGCCCAGCACCGGCAGCACGCCCGGGGGCATCTGCGACGCCTGATCGAACACCTGAGCGCCGGGGGTTCCCGGCGCCGGCGGCGTCGTCAACCCGAGATCGGTGGCCGCCGAGGCGCCGGGGACCGAACCCGTTGGGGGAGTGTTGATCTGGATACCGGTCGGCACGCTGGTACCCGGTCCGCCAGGACCCGGGGGGACCGCACCCGGTCCACCGGTCGGCACACCACCACCGGGCACACCCGGCCCCGGCGGAGTCACCCCCGGAACACCCGTCGGCACACCACCACCGGGCACACCCGGCCCCGGCGGAGTCACCCCCGGAACACCCGTCGGCACACCACCGCCCGGCACACCCGGCCCCGGCGGAGTCACCCCCGGAACACCCGTCGGCACACCACCACCGGGCACACCCGGCCCCGGCGG